>JACVXV010000239.1 GCA_015661205.1 Candidatus Brocadiaceae bacterium | reverse complement strand
GGATTTTTTATGTCCGATCTTTTTTGATATTGTGCGTCGTTGGCGGTTTGCTAGCGATCAAGGTAGAACAGCCAGTTACCCAACTGCCCCCTCACAAATCCCGGCGTGCGGAATTACCGCACCGGGCTTTTCAAAACTGCTCGCTTTGCACATGCGCAACGGTTCCTTGATTCCTAGAAAGCATGAAGTATGCGTGGTTTGGCTATTCCAAAGTAATTTACAAGTTCTTTAAAGCTTTTCCAAATGTAACTTTTGCGCTGGCTGCGCCTATTAAGCCACTTGAAAAACAAACCTATAATCTGATACACAAAGCTGCTAAGGCTCTGATAGTTTCCAGTCACACCGTAGTAATTATAATATCCGACTAATTTTCTATTCAATTTTGCAAATAGTATTTTCTTCGGCAAACCACTGTATTTCCGAAACCATATTTTGAAATTCGCTATTGATGCCCTGAGTTTAATCCGTGATGTGCGACGTTTTAAGACTGGCTTACCCCAGTAGTTCACAGCCCAGCGAAACTCAAATCCAAGAAATTCAAACTTCGTCTTGACCTTGGCTTTGACGTGACTAAACACCATAATCTGTGTCTTATCTTCCGCCGCTTCAAGACCAAAACGGGCTAATCTCTGAATCAACGCTTGATAAAAGCGTTCAGCATCTTTAACATCTTGAAAAGCACAAACAAAATCATCCGCATAGCGACATAAATAGACATGCCCTTTACAGTGAGTTCGTACTGTTTCCTCAAACCACATATCTAAAACATAGTGAAGATAAATATTAGCCAGTATGGGTGAAACAACCCCACCTTGGGGCGTTCCCGTCACCGGATGCATCACCTGTCCATCTGTTTCCAGTATGCCTGCTTTCAACCATTTACGGATAAGGTTTAGGAAAGGTTTATCGTCTATTCGCTTGAGTAGCATTTCCAGTAACAAGTCATGTTTGATGTTATTGAAAAAGCCTTTAATGTCAGCTTCAACAACAGCATGATACTTTTTGGAATTAAGCTCTCCCGTTAAGTCCTTAATGGCTTTAAGAGCGCCTGTTCCCCGTCGGTATCCATAACTACAAGACAGAAAATCTTGCTCGTAGATGGCTTCCAAAATCTTTGCCACTGCACGTTGCAGCAACTTATCCGCAATGACTGGTATCCCCAAAGGCCGCAGTTTTCCGCCCGCCTTTGGAATATATTTCCTTAGGATTAACTTTGCCCGATAAATCCCCTGCTGTACTTGTCCAGCCAATTGTTGAATATTGCCAATCAGATTTTCCTCGTACGCAATTGCGTCAATTCTATCTACACCAGCACCTGCTTTTCGGTTGATATAATCCCAACATAAAAACAAAAATCCAGCCGTCAACAGTCCAAACAGGTTTCTAAACCGGTAAGTCTTATCTTGTACCGCTTTGTTTGCTATCCCCTGCAGGGAGGTTTGCTTCATTTGTCCAATCCTTCATGCCCGGTAAAAGTTTCCTTTGCAGGCTACGCAGTTTTGTCCACCCCGTCCCCATGTACGTGGCTTTCCCACACTCAGAGTACTACGGGTGAATCTGACTCCCAATCCGTCTTCAGCCATCGTTCTTTTAGTTGGGTAAGCTTACCTGGTTGTAACACCAGGAACCGATTGGGTCTCACAAGTTCTTGACCATTTCTCTCCATACATGTCACGCCTTTACAACACCGGCAAATCCTCCAGAATCTCACCAATTCGATTCTTTTGTATAGGCTTCCGTCGATTCGAAAACGTCGCCATTTGCTTTTATAGGCTAACGATGCTAAAGCGGCTTCAGGGATGTGCATATCCCCTGTGACCTATATAGTGCCTGACCGAAAAACACATTAAACTAACACAATCAATATGTTATAATATAAAAAAGCAGTGGATCCGACGTCGCCAAAACAGAATTTAGGCAATCTTCACTGCCAAGTTATTGAATTTATGTCGGTACCCGCCCGAAAACCGCCCCAAGCCCAAAATCTTCGCCATTTGAAATCCTATGCGCATAGTACACAACCCGCAAATGACCTTTGGTCAAGTCGACATTGCCGACATTGAGATCAACCTCAAATCCAGAGACGACATCCCGCACATCTTGTTGGGATTACAGCACATCTATACCACGCCCGAGTTGCGGGAACGCATCTTCACGATATTAGAGCAAGTCATACCGACGCGTAGCGGAAATGGACTGACCGAAGAGCAACGCAACCAGCCAGCTGATCCAAACCGTGGACGCCCCGGCATGGAACAATGGAAAATCCTGGTGCTGGGCGTCCTGCGCCTCGGCCTGAACACCGACTACGACCGCATCCATGAACTGGCCAACCAGCACAGCACCATCCGGCACATGTTAGGCCACAGCGACTGGTGCGACGACAGCCGCTACGCCCTGCAAAGCATCAAAGACAACCTAACGGTGTCCGTAATAATCTAAATGGTAGTAAGAATTATCAAAGCCGGAAGTACAAGGGAGTCGCGCACAGCACAATTACCCAAATTTAACGGCGAAGATTACATGTTAACTGCGGGGCATAGAGAGGTAGAAAGAGGCGTAAAGGCATGAAAAATAACTTTAAATAAAGCTTGACAGGCCGGATAGAATTTGCTCGCGTATTGTTATTTATAATCAATAACTTACGCAAAAAATATGACAAAAAGATTGGACTCACTACAGACCATTTTACTCCATGATACCGTTTTGGAAGAATGGTTCCGCCCTATGCAAAAAGCCTTGGACGCCGTTCGCTATTCACGAAAACGATTTTCTACACTGACTGCTGAGTTCTTTATTTTATTGGGTTGCCTACGTCAGTTACAGGGAGGAAAAATAATGAGAGATCAGATTCAATCCCTGTTTGATATGGATGAATATTCCGATAAGGTACCCTTAGCCCGATCAACTTGGTCTGATGCCTTGGCAAATCCATTTCGCACTGAAATTCTAAGGCGAGCCGTACAGGGCTTGGTTGCTGAAGCCAGAAATGAATTGCCCGATAAGTTTGCACATATAACCGAGTTGGGTTCACGTCCAATCTATGCGATAGATGCAACCTATCAAGATGAATCCAGTCATTACCAACCCTGTTATCCTCATGAGGGCGGCACCGATAATAGAAAGGGCCATATGACACTGACAACTTATGACATGCGTGCGGGCATTGCGGTTGATTCGAATACAGCAACGACGTCTATTGATGAAATGCGTTTCGTTAAAGAGGTTTGGAGCGCCTCTTGGTGGACAAGCCAGAAAAATGCCATTTATGTCGTTGATCGTGCCTTTATAGAAGCGCGTTATTGGGATCAGCGTAAAACCCGTGTTAATGCGACCGTGATTACCCGAATGAAATCCACCTTTAAATATGAAGTCCTGGAAGAATTGATCCGAGTTGCAGACCCCGTCAACGAAGGTATTGTATCGGATCAATTGATACAGCTTAGGAGTTCAACAGAAAAATGGCGATTGATAAAGTTTATTTCGCCTGATGGCAAAGACTATGAGTATCTAAGCAACGACCTTGCGTTAATGCCAGGTATGATAGCCTTTCTGTATCATCGGCGCTGGGATGAAGAAAAGTATTTTGATAATTATAAAACTGACATGGCTAATTCGAAAGCCTGGGGAAAGTCGCCAGTTGCTATTGAACAGCAAGCCCTTTTAGGCTTAGTGACACATGTGTTGATGAGACTTTTTCTGCATCATAAAGGACAGGAGCTTGGCTTAGAGGAAGATCATCAAACCCAACTAAAAAGGCATGCGAAAAAAGAAACGGAATACATTGTTAATTGGGACGGTAACTATAATCGGGCTTTTTTCAAGAAGCTCTCTAAAATCACCAAACAGGCTTGGCGGTTCGTAAAAAACAATTTTCTTAAAA
>JACVXV010000238.1 GCA_015661205.1 Candidatus Brocadiaceae bacterium | reverse complement strand
AAAAGAACACCTTACCGTTGTTATCCGGTTCACCAGGCTGTCCGTAAACTTCGTGAGGTACCCAGTGTGTAATGATTTCTACAGCTTTTGCTTCCTTCATTTCCAGGTTGGATATGACGCCAATTGTTCCACACATAATTAATGCTGACGTCAAAGTCCATGTCCAATGTTTACCCATGACTTTCTCCTTTCTCACATCTTTGATAGTAGTGTAAAGTAACCAACTCGCAACCATGTAACAATACTTCTATGAAACAAGATTTATTGTGAGCATTTTAATCACCCCTCCTTTCCCGGCAAACCTTTAAACAGCAATAGGTATTTCCTCGTAATAAGCGTTTGGTATCGCATTACCGTTTGCGTGTAAAACCGGGCGATACTCCTCCGTGGTATTTGTTTGCCGTGTAAGAAATCTTTGTATTGAAAATAATAGGCAACGCTGAATAACTGCATCATTTTCCCCAAACAGAGTACGATGATGACATAAAGAAAGATTGGCCAAAAAAAGATTGCACCGGGTACGAAAAAGAGAACCATACATCTTTTCAAAATAGAGAGTGCTATTAACATTTTCCATTCCTTTCTCAATAACCTTCAAATGAACACCACTGTTACAGAACTTCTTTTCGTTCTGTACTTTTAATTAACAAATTATATGCCAATGCTTCAAGTAAAACCTAACACTATTAATATGGATTGGTTACGACTTGCAATGAATTTGTAAATATACGAACGATATTACATTAAATAACGATAAATTGGTTTTGTTTACGATATTTTGTAACGAAGGTGATGTGTTTTGAGCATGAAAGATACTTTACTGTGTTACGTTAGACAAGGTGGGTTATCCAGGGTGCTTGTGCCATGAGTGGAAATGCAGCAGATAAAATTCAACGATGTTAAATCAGGGTTATTTTGTTATGATGATAATGACAGATTTCCTGTAACTACTCTGGTTAATAGGCTGAAGACTGAATGCTAAATTATGTGTGATTACACAAAATTTCTGGCTGGCGAAGGCTTTTAACCTTCAGCCTTTAGTCTAAACACCAGCGTAGCTACAAATTCCTCTTATTAATATCAGGCGAACGAATATGCTTCAAGAAAACGAAATGTATCGAAAGGTAGCAGACACCTGCCAGTTGGACACCGCAGAGGCCTTTTGCCTTCAGAGCCGCATCCATCGGTTGCAATGGTTTGGCCGTTCCGATATATGGGTCAAACGGGACGACGAGCTGAGCTTCGGCGTGTCGGGAACCAAACTGCGCAAGCACGCGTCCATAATCCCCTTTTTAAAACAACAGGGGATTGAGGAGGTGGTGGTAATTGGCGGGGCGAATTCAAACAACGTCCTTTCAGCGGCGCAGACCTTGACGGAGAACCGTATCAAGATAACCCTCTTTCTCCTCGGCCCGCCAACCAGAAAACAGGGGAATTTGAGGCTACTTTCGTTGTTCGTTGACGATAGTGATATCCACTGGTTTTCACGCGCACAGTGGGGGCGCTGTGAAGAGTTTGCCAATGCATACTCAGCGGAAAGGACGTTACGCGGGTTAAAGACCTTTGTGCTGCCTGAAGGCGCGCACCACAGGCTGGCGCTGCCCGGCTCTTTAAGCCTGCCTCTTGATATACTTCGCAATGAGCGGGAAGCGGGCGTCCGTTTCGACCACATTTTTATTAATTCCGGCACGGGCATGATTGCGCAGTCACTCCTGGCCGTCGCCGCCGCGCTTGATATGAAGGCGTTTTTCCACGTCGTAGTGCTTGCCGGTTCTTATGAGGAGTTCCAATCGGGTCTATTACGGGTTATCAATACGCGCGGGATTTTCTTGGCGTTCCCCTTGGTTCCTTACCTGACTACCGCAAATACTACCCTGCGACCGCCAGGTCGTTTGGCTGCGCTAACAAGACGATTTTTAAGGAAATACAACGCATTGCACGGGAGGCCGGCATTATCACGGACCCCATATATTCTGCTAAACTGTTTCTTACGGCAAGACAAGCGATCCGCGACCAGGCGCTCAAGGGAAACATACTCCTGATCCACTCAGGAGGTGGGCTGGCCTTGACGGGCTTTATGGACCATCCCATGTTCAGCGCATAGGAATTTCAATGCCGTTGTATGGACGAAGCATTTGCCCAATTTGGTGTGAATGTATTATTGTGTTAGCATGCAAATGCTTCGCCCTTTCGGCGTCCGCAAAAGTTGCCGAAATGCCTAATTTGTTGGTAGCGCAGGCGTCCCGCCTGCTGTTTTTTAAATACAGGCGGGACGCCTGCGCTACTAATGCTGTCGCCGTAGGCGACGTAATTTAATGTACAGGAAATTCAAACCGACTTTGTAGTGGCAAGGCGCGCCTTGCCACTACACCGTTGAATGTCGCCGTAGGCATAATTCAATCCGTGTAAATCAAAACTATGACCAAATCAAGCCAGGAAAGATGTATTCAATGCCGGTTAACCATTCAGGACTGCATTTGCCGCGATATGTCGGCCTTCTGGGTGGAACATAAAATAACCCTGTTAACCAGTAAAAGAGAAGAGCGTATTATCTCCAACACGGGAAGACTGCTTCGGTGGATGATGAAAAACGTCTCTCCGGTTTATATGGGAGAAAATGGATGGGAGGAAGAGATTAAGTCGGAAATCATGAGAACCGATTACACCCCAGTAATCCTCTTCCCGACACCGCCTGTCTGCTATGGGCAAACCATGGTGGAGGAAACGGGGAAACCTTTAAACATCTTTGTCCTGGACACCAGTTGGAAAAACGCGCGGCGATGGCTTCACAAACCATTGCTCCTGCCGGTAAAAAAAATCGGACTAAAAACAACGCCGCCTTCTGTATACCACCTCAGAAAACACCCCGGCCAAGACTATTTATGCACCTTTCAGGCAGTCACCTTATTAATGGCCGAACTCAGGCCGGGCGGCTTCGATGCCGCTATCATTCAAATAAATGAAAAATTCAAGTTATGGGTGAAATCCCTGGCAAGGGAAAGGGGCATGTCTATAACTGCTACCCGGCCATAATCACTATGAGAAAACAGGGACGCCTGCAAATCAAGCGTTTTTACCAGGGAATACTATAAGTCCTTGTGGGATATGGTGGGCGCTAGTGGATTCGAACCACTGATCCCTTGCGTGTGAAGCAAGTGCTCTAGCCGCTGAGCCAAGCGCCCATTGGCCGGAAGTGAGAACGGTTACGTCAATATTGCAAAAAAGCCGTGAATGCCCATTGTGCTTGTTTCTGTGGCTTGTGCAAGATTATACCACAAAAATTATAGGTTGTCATATATGGCATCTTTTTCAGAATAGCCTTTTAAGAATTGTGACATGGCAAAGTTATTCCACGCTGTTTCCTCATCATCAAGCAAAAGCATGACTCTTACCTTTGAGTCAGGCTTCAGTTTATCCTTTAGACCTTTGGGAATAGACAAGTGCCCGTCAGACAAAACTCCTGCATAGTATTCATAAGCTTTCATGCATTATCCCCCATGTAAAATATTTCAAAAAGAAACACATTGGTTGAGTTTCATCTTGTACACGCTATAATCTCAATCTCTTAACCAGTTTTAAAAGATGAAATTATTTTCCCTGTGTGTGAAATGTCCGTAATGAGCTTCTCAATATTTCCGCCTGGTAGGGCGTATGCAACAAATATTTCATCCGCCAGTTCTGCTATTAAGCGGTTTCTCAGGTTGGCCGATTCAGTGGCGACTCGTTTGACTTCTTTGTCAAATGGTGTAACGATCAACAGCCTTTTTTCGTTTAGAGCGTCTTTTAATTCCGGTTCCAGCCTCTTTTTAAGACCTCTTGCCGGCACAAGTATAATGGGCTGGTTTCCTTTGAGCAGGTAGTGCATCACGTCTTTTTCTAATTGGCT
>JACVXV010000114.1 GCA_015661205.1 Candidatus Brocadiaceae bacterium | reverse complement strand
CTCTTTATGGTTTAGTTCTTTTACCAAAAACTACTTTACCATAATTGGAGGGCTTTTTCTTTATCCAGGTCTCTCTTTTTCTACTCTACCAAAAAGTTGGGCAGATTTGCCACTCAGGTCGCGTATGCTCATAAATTTCATAATTACGTCCTCGTTTTTGGTCTGAACCTGTATATTGCTAAGGGTTTACTATAACAAAGGGGTATCCTTAGTCAAGCCAAAAACAACTTTGGCTTGACACCTTCATTTTTTAAGTGTACGATTTAGTGCTTTGTAAATAAAGGATGTGGGAAGCACGAAGCTCGAAGCTTCAAATATCCTGTATCCCGCATCTTGCATCTTGCATCGTGTATCACGCAAACAGTCATTAAAACCTGACACATTTATAGAAATAAATTACGGATAAAGATTTCTAACTTACTATGGATAAACAGAGGGCAATACTTGTACTGGCAGATGGCGCTGTTTTTCGGGGGCTTGCCCTTGGCGCCACTGGCGAGACGACTGGAGAGATTGTTTTTAATACCAGTTTGACAGGCTACCAGGAGATTCTCACCGACCCATCCTACAAAGGCCAAATCGTGTTGATGACCTACCCGCTTATCGGCAATTACGGGATTAATGAGCAGGATTACGAATCACGCAAGCTTTTCCTGGAAGGTTTTATTGTAAAAGAGTGTTGTCACTTCCCCAGCAACTGGCGTTCACAGATCGGCCTCAATGAGTTTCTTAAGAAAAACGGTATCGTCGGCATTCAAGGCATTGATACGCGGGCGCTGACTATTCACGTGCGGGATTTTGGCGCACAGCAGGGCATTATATCCACGATAGAGTTCGACGTTGCACGCCTTCTGAAAAAACTGCATTCATCACCCGGATTAAACGGTGTTGACCTGGTAAATCCGGTAACTTCCCCTGAGCCGTACGAGTGGAAAGACGTTGGCGCTGGTCAAAAAACAGCAAAAAAATATAAAGTCGTTGTCTACGACTGCGGCGTAAAGTTTAATATCCTGCGAAAGCTGAGCGAGATGGGATGTTCGGTGTCGGTTGTGCCTGCCGGTACGCCACACCAGACGGTGTTGGGGATGAATCCCGACGGCATTGTGCTTTCCAACGGACCTGGCGATCCGGCGGCGGTTCCTTATATGGTTGAAAACATAAAAGGCCTGCTGGGTAAAAAACCGATATTTGGGATATGCCTGGGACACCAGTTATTAGCGCTGACGCTGGGGTTTGAGACCTACAAACTGAAGTTTGGACACCACGGAGGGAACCAGCCGGTGATGGATTTATCTACGAGGAAGGTGGAGATTACGTCCCAGAACCACAGCTTCGCAGTAGCCAATCCACATAAGGGTGGGGTGCAAAAAAGCCCATTCGGCGACGTGGAGATTACCCATATCAACCTTAACGACCAATCGGTTGAAGGGCTAAGATGCCGCTCCGTGCCTGCCTTTTCGGTGCAATATCACCCGGAGGCGTCCCCCGGCCCGCACGATGCGGGTTATCTGTTCGACCGGTTTTTGGAGATGATGTAGGGTGGGCATTGCCCACCTTATCCGGCTATGTTATTCAATAAAAAAATCCGCCGAATGCCTAACGTATACTTAGGCAGGTCAGCCATAGCGGTATGATTGGATTTGTGTAGGTTTTCTCATTCACCCTTAGTATAGCCAAACAAATCAGTTTTCCTTGGTAGACACCAGGAAAGGTAAGTACCCAAACCCTGTTAAGCGCCTTTTCTGTCACCCCTTCGGGGCTTGTTGTAGCATTGCGTTTACCAGGGGCTTCACCCCTGGCTATATACTTTCAGCCCTTCGGGCCTGTTGTGGGACGACCATGTAGGGTGTTACCTCTGGTACGTATTCAGGGAGTGGCAAGGCTGAAGCCTTGCCCTACGTATAGGTGTACAGGTATTGATTTTTTAAATAATAATTAAACTTTTCAACAACAACTAACTGAAAATGCCCAAAAGAACAGACATAAAAAAGATACTTATTATCGGCTCCGGCCCTATTGTTATTGGCCAGGCGTGTGAATTTGATTATTCAGGCACCCAGGCTTGCAAGGCGTTGCGCGAGGAGGGGTACGAGGTTGTGCTGGTTAATAGCAACCCCGCCACGATTATGACCGACCCCGAAGTGGCCGACAAAACGTACATTGAACCAATCACCCCGGAAATGGTGGCAAAGATTATTGCAAAGGAACGCCCCCAGGCGTTACTTCCAACCTTGGGAGGGCAGACGGGGCTGAATACCGCCGTGAGCCTTGCAGAAAGCGGTGTGCTGGCTAAATTTGGCGTGGAATTGATCGGGGCAAAGCTGGAAGCCATCAAGAAGGCCGAAGACCGGTCGTTGTTTAAGATAGCCATGAAAAAGATCGGCGTTTCCGTACCCGAAAGCGGCTATGTCCGTTCTTATGAAGACGCGATGGCCGTTATTGAAAAGATCGGGTTTCCCGCGATTATCCGCCCCTCGTTTACCCTGGGCGGATCGGGTGGGAATGCCGCGTATAACATGGAAGAGTACAAGGAATATATAAAGATTGCGCTGGAAGCCAGCCCGGTTCACGAAGTCCTTGTGGAGCGCTCCGTGCTGGGGTGGAAGGAATACGAGCTTGAGGTGATGCGCGACCTGAAGGACAACGTGGTTATCATTTGCTCAATTGAGAATTTCGACCCCATGGGCGTACACACCGGCGATAGCATTACGGTTGCCCCCGCGCAGACGCTTACCGACGTTGAATATCAGATCATGCGAGATGCGGCAATAAGGGTTATCAGGGAGATTGGCGTGGAGACAGGCGGTTCCAACATCCAGTTCTCTCTTAATCCTGATAATGGGGAGATGTTGGCAATCGAGATGAACCCACGGGTTTCGAGGAGTTCCGCCCTCGCCTCAAAGGCAACGGGATTTCCCATTGCCAAGATCGCCGCGAAACTCGCCGTGGGTTATACCCTCGACGAAATTTCCAATGACATTACCCGCTACACGCCTGCCTGCTTTGAACCCACGATTGATTACTGTGTGGTAAAGATACCCCGATTCAATTTTGAAAAATTCCCCGATACCGACCAGACCCTCACCATCCACATGAAATCGGTGGGAGAGGCCATGGCCATCGGACGCACCTTTAAAGAATCCATCGGTAAGGCCATCCGTTCGCTGGAATCGGGGCGATGTGGGTTTGAGTCGCTCTGGCCTTCAGGGAGCGAGAAGTGGTCTATTGAGCAACGGTCTGAGTTTCTGCGGGGAAAATTAATGACGCCAAACCCTGACAGGCTCTGGCACATCGCCGACGCTATGAGGATCGGAATGAGTGTGGACGACATTTACCAGTGGACTCGCATCGACCGTTGGTTCCTCTGTAACATAAAGCAGGTAATGGATATGGAAGACAAGCTACGGCAGGACTATGGACGCGCGGAAGCGCTTGGACTTCCACCCGAATTAGCCGGTGAGAAACGGCCGCCCTTTGCCATGAACAGAGAGACGCTGCTCGAAGCGAAGCAGTATGGCTACTCGGACAAATACCTGGCACAACTATGTAAGACGGACGAAAAGACGGTACGAGACTATCGCAAAAAAGAATCGATACGTCCGGTATTCAAGCACGTTGATACCTGCGCCGCGGAGTTTAAGGCATACACTCCTTATCTGTACTCCACCTACGAATCCTCCTGTGAGGCAGAGCCGACGCAGAAGAAAAAGATTATCATCCTGGGCAGCGGGCCTAACCGTATCGGGCAGGGGGTTGAGTTTGATTATTGCTGCGTTCATGGCGTCTACGCCTTGAAGGAACTGGGTTACGAGACGATTATGATTAACTGCAACCCGGAAACCGTCAGCACCGATTACGACACATCTGACCGCCTTTATTTTGAGCCGCTTACCCTGGAAGACGTGCTGGAGATCGTTGAAAAGGAATCGCCGGAAGGCGTGATCGTTCAGTTCGGAGGGCAAACGCCGCTGAAACTGGCGGTTCCGCTCGAGAAAGAGGGGGTCAGAATATTGGGTACCACTCCCGACAGTATCGACGTTGCGGAAGACCGTGAGCGGTTTGCAGCATTGATGAACCAGTTGAAATTACGGCAGCCCGAAAACGGTTGCGCCCGTTCCGCGACGGAGGCGAAGTTTATTGCCGGCAGGATCGGGTATCCCGTGATGCTGCGTCCTTCCTACGTGCTTGGGGGAAGGGCGATGCGCGTTGTTTATGATGAGATGGGACTGGAGGAGTATATTACCCATGCCGTCCGCGTCTCGCCGGAACACCCCGTTTTGATCGACCGTTTCCTGGAAGACGCAACGGAGATTGACGTGGATGCGATTTGCGACGGCAAGGAGGTGTTCATCGGCGGTATTATGGAACACATTGAGGAGGCGGGCATTCATTCCGGTGACAGCGCCTGCTCGCTGCCGCCCTATTCCATTGGGAACGACATTATCCAGGAATTGAAAAAACAAACCCAGGTTATCGCGCTTGCCTTACAGGTGGTGGGGCTTATTAACATACAATTTGCGATTAAAGATAAACTGGTCTACGTGCTGGAGGTCAATCCCCGCGCGTCAAGGACGGTTCCTTTTGTCAGCAAGGCGATAGGCATTCCTATGGCTAAGATTGCCGCCAAGGTCATTGCAGGAAAGAAACTCAGTGAGTTGATAAAAGAGGCGGTATTCCCCTTTATAAAATTTAAAGGGGTTGACCCTATTCTTGGGCCGGAAATGAAATCGACGGGTGAGGTGATGGGATTGGATAAGGACTTTGGCCGGGCGTACGCAAAGTCTCAAATGGCCGCGGATTGCAGCCTTCCCTTAACCGGCAGCGTTTTCATCAGCGTTAGGGACAAAGACAAAATGCCGCTGGTTCCCATTGCTAAAAAACTTTCTCAGATGGGCTTTAAAATTATGGCTACACGGGGAACAGCCGCCGTATTCTCAGAAAACGGCGTCCCTGTTACCCCTGTCCTAAAGGTGATTGAAGGGCGTCCCAACATTGTTGATTTCATTAAGAACAACGAGATTCAGCTTGTTATCAATACAACGGGCGGCAAGGCGGCGCAGGAGGCCTCATCTTCTATAAGGCGCACAGCTCTGGTTCGCCGCGTCCCTTACTTCACCACCGTTTCCGGCGCCGTTGCGGCCACAAAGGCCATTGAAGCGCTCAAGAGCGGCGACTTGGACGTGAAACCCCTTCAGGAGTATTATTAGGCCCCGGCGGGTTCAGCATCCCAGCGGGTTCAGGTTTGCAACCTGAACCCGAACGAGTCAGAAGAGAAAATTTTTCTGTTTTCTCACACAAAGGCACGAAGGCACAAAGATTTATCGCAAGGTATCTTTTTTGTAATTCTTTGTGCCTCTGTGCCTTTGTGTGATTACTTCTCTTATGGGTAAAAAAATTTTTTGCTAAAAGTGGAGGCAACTAATTAATGATCCTATTTATAAAACATATTGATATTGAAGGTCCGGGGACGATTGCAGACTTCTTGGAAGACAACAAAATTCCCTATATGGCGGTTGATCTCTCGTCTGGAGACAAACTGCCCCAATTGAAGAAGGCCTTTCAGGCGGTTATATGCCTGGGCGGGCCGATGAACGTGTACGAAGAGGAAAAATATCCTTTCCTGAAAGAGGAGGATAACTGGTTGCAAAAGGTTGTAATAGAAGACGTGCCATTTCTGGGCGTGTGCCTGGGCGCCCAATTAATTTCGAAGGCAGCAGGGGCAAGGGTGACAAAAAACCCTGAAAAGGAGATTGGATGGTACAAGATCGTGCTGAGCGACACCGGATTAAATGATCCCTTGTTCAAGGACTTCCCCGAAGTTTTCAAGGTATTTCAATGGCATGGCGACACCTTTGGCATACCGTCTGGTGGCAAACGACTGGCCTTCGCAGAGCTGTGCCAGAACCAAACGCTAAAATTCGGACGGAACGTTTATGGCATCCAGTTTCACGTAGAGATAACGAAGGACATGATTATCCAGTGGTCAGACGCCTACAAAGGCGAACTGGAATCTTTAAAAGGCGTTGTCTCCGACAAACAAAAGATGCTTGAAGATTACGGCAGATTAGAACAAACCTATACAAAACAGGCGGAAACATTTTACGTAAACTTCTTTAGCGCCGCCGGTGCGCTGAAGAAAAAGTTCATTTCATTTGCGAGCCGGTAGGTAAACGGCCATCCTTTTCAAAAATAAAATATTTAATAAAAAAATGTGTCCGATAAGCAATTTCCATAAACTAATAAAAACATCCCTGAATAAAAGCCTGCTGACCAACGTTATTTCAACGGCCATTTTTATTGTCGTGTATTTTTGTCCTGAATTTATCGGTAAAAAGGCCATCGTCCATGCCAGCCTCTTTGCCTTGTCGGGGGCAGTAACCAATTGGATTGCCATTTACATGCTGTTCGAGAAGGTACCTGGACTGTATGGCTCAGGCATTATCACGCTGCGTTTTGAGCAATTCAAGGAAGGTATCCGCGCCCTGATCATGGAGAATTTTTTTACCGAAGAAAACTTTGCCAAAGTCACTCAGGAAACGCTCCCCCATAGCATTGAACCCGAACTGGTCATAAACAAGATTGATTTTGATAAGGTATTTGACGGTTTTGTCAGGGTAATCACGAGTTCTCAGTACGGGAGCATGTTGAGCCTTTTCGGCGGAAAGAAGGCGCTTGAACCTCTCAGTGAACCATTTAAAAAAGAAATGAAGGTGCAGGTGTCTGATATTGTGTCCAATATTGACATCGCCGCCATTTTGCAAAAAGAAACCGACTTCAATGTCTTCCGGTCAAAGATCGATACCATGGTTAATACCAGACTCAACGAACTTACTCCCCGCCGGGTAAAGGAAATCATTGAGGAAATGATCCGCAAGCATCTGGGCTGGCTGGTGGTTTGGGGCGGGATATTTGGCGCCCTGATCGGCTTTGTTAGCGTGGCAATGCTTTAAATTAGGCCTACGGCGACATTCAACAGCGTAGTGGCAAGGCGCGCCTTGCCACTACAAAGTCGTTTGAATTCCCTTTTATCAAGAGGGAAAGTATTCTGCCATTACAAGTACCACGTAAACGATTACGCCTTGTTTTAGCTAACCTTCACGCTAATCTGTTTTGGTTTAACTTCTTCCTTCTTCTGCAAGGCAATCTCAAGCACGCCGTTTTTGTACTCTGCCGTTACTTTGTTGGTATCGACGGAGCTGGGAAGATTGATGGAGCGGGAGAAACAGCCATAGCGCCGTTCCATGCGATAGTAGTTCTTACCCTTCTCCTCCTTCTCTTCTTTCTTCTCGCCCTTGATGTGCAGGATATTGTCCTTCACCGATATCTCGACTTCTTTTGGGTCAATACCAGGTATTTCTGCCTTTACCGTAAGTTTATCTTCTGTTTCCGCCAGATCGATGGGCGGCATCCACGCGCCAGTTTCCATTTCTAAATCGGACAAATCACCACCCCTGAAAAACCGGTCCAACATCCGATTCATTTCGCTCTGGAGAGAGGAAACGGTGGGTAAATGCGACCACTTAATCAAATCTTTTGCCATAACACAGACCTCCTTAAAAAATGAAAGATAGAAACGAAATAAAACACATGATGTTTTGATCTAGCAAAACAAATGCCTAAAACCAATTCGAAATGTTTTGTTGTAAATAATATATTATAGTACAAGTACTTATGACAATGAGTATGATTGAGATAGACGGTTTTTTGCGGTAGGTGTTTTCTGTCATTATGGCAGGCGTAGTCATTGTTTCAGGTAATGGCGTGCCTTGAAGTATGGAATACCTAAGTGATTTAAAATATCACCTCTGCAAGCCTTAATACCTTGTAGAGAAGTCTGTGCCTACGCACATACAAGGGAGCAATCCGTATGAGCGCAAAGATAGCGTACTCACCGTGAGGTGGTATGTCGGAGTTACGAGGCACAGACGACCTTTTGGGGTGTATGAGTATGGCGTGTTACTCGTGCCAACCACCCATTTCCGTCTGAAGCAGAACACTTGGGCGGCATGGACAATCTTTGTTTGTCCGTGCCTGCTGTTTATAGATTCCTTTGACCTAATAAGGGAAAAATGCTATAAAGTCTAAAGAAAACCGTGATGAGCGGAAAGACAATAAAATATTTTCTACAAAACACCCTTTTTGATTTTTTTAGATTTATTTCATGCATAATTACATTTACGGAGGCCATCATGAAAAAAAGATTTGTTCTGGCGCTTGCAGTCTTTACCCTGTTTTATTTATCGGGGTACACGTCCTTTTTTAACGCTACCCACTTTGGTAACGAATGCCTGATGCGTTCTGTTTTTGGCGACGACGCTAATTCTGATAACAATGATAATCATGCCTATTTCGCAAAGCAATTCGGCCTATCATTAGGCAACATTTATTGGGGGGAGTTTCATTGCCATACGAACTATTCTATCGATGCGGCGGTATGTAGCGCAAATTCTCCCGACAAGGCGTATCAGTACGCGCGTGACCAGACGGAGCTTGATTTTGTCGCCCTCAGCGATCATGCTGAAGAACAGAATATAGCTGCAATCCCTAAGAAGCACAAAAAACTTGGGCTCAATAATTGGCAGAGCACGCTCAAGATCGCTCAGAAATATAACAACGAGAGTCCCAAAAAAGGAAAGGTGTTTATCATCTTCCCCGGATGGGAATACACAAACACTTACGGAGTTGATACGTGCAGGTCCATAGAGGGATATGGCCACAAGAACGTCTTTTTTAAAAGCCTCAATGCTTCAGAACTTCCCCTGAGCGAATATGGCGCATGTTTTTTAAATACCAATTCAGAGTTTCTTGCTGAAGACGCAATAGCGCTTTGGAATGCATTGGATGCATACCGCCCCTCCGGGGAGGGCGAGGAAGGCGCTGCGCTCACGGTTGTTCACACCCCGGCAAACGTAAGCGAAAAGGAGGACGACGCTTTGGACCATCGCACCGATTGGCGCTATATGGACCAGGATTTTGTGCGGCACGTTGAGATTTATTCCAAATGGGGAAATTCGGAAGGGCCGCCGCCGGACGAACTTTCGGGCGATACGGAATGCATAGACGAAGAACTCTTTGAATATACCCAAAGCGAGCAAGGCGACCCTTTATCCATCAGACCTGTACTTTATAACCAATGGGTTCTGGAAGGCAACAGCGACTTTATTTTAGGCTTCGTTGAGGGAACGGATAATCATATAGGATGTCCGGGAAACAAGCAACAACACACCTGTGGTGGTTTTAACAGGCGCGGCGGTATTACGGGGATTGTTGCGCCGGGCCTAACCAGAAACAAGCTATGGTCAAGCCTCTGGAACCGTCACACTATTGCCACGTCAACCGGCATGAGGATGGGCATCTTGTTTGCCGTTCAAACGGATGGAAACCACATTTTCATGGGTGAGCAGGGTGGCCACAACGGCTCTGTGCGGATACGTGCGCTGGCAAGTGATAACGTGGAAAAACTGGAAGTCATTGTTGACGGCTGTGTAAAATATACTGCCAATGACCATGAAATTGATACCACCCTAACCCTCCCGGATTCACGCCATTATATTTACATCAGGGCGTGGGCTACCGTAAAAGACGAAAAATTCCCGGCATGGTCAAGCCCCGTATATTTGGGGACACCGGGGATTTGATGGTTTGTAACGGTTCGGGTTTCGAATTTCGAGCTTCGAGTCTCGAGTTTCGAGTTTCGGGTTTCGGGTTTCGGGTCTCGGGTCTCGGGTCTCGGGTCTCGGGTCTCGGGTTTCAGCCGGATAAGGTGGGCGATGCCCACCCTACTTTTGTGCCCCATGAGACAAAATGCCCCATGAGACAAAATGTTACATGGGACACTATTTCATAATTACTGAACTTTTTTTCCTGTAATTACCACACCATTCTCAAAATATTTTTCGAAATTTCAAATACTCTTCTCCAACATCAATTCACCTTCTACTGCCCCAATGGTAAAACAACTTTTCTCTCGTGTACCGTAGTTATTAACCAGCCGTGAATCAACCGGTTGCAGTCAAGTAATTACTTGGTTTAAAATCCTCAATAGCTAAAATATCTCGCCATTTCACTCCCACATTTTCATCTCATAAGACACAATACAAAGTAACATAATTGAAAAATCCCTAAGAAATACGAGCGAATCTTGGGGTATCTGCAAGATGACATTACCCAAAAAAGACCGACCATTGGTTTTATCTCGGATGTTTTTTCATCATCAATAGAGTCAAGGATGCAGGTCTTCCGCTACTTCTTTGAAAACACACGTTTATTCAAGTATGAAATATTGAAACAGGTGGAGGCCAGGGAAAGCGACCAGGGTATTTCATCACGGGCATTGAAGGTTGATGAGCGGATAATTCATTACCTTTTCGAGGTAAACAGCCTGGACGCCTCGCTAGCGCCTTTTGCTACGCTAAAGGAATTCGGCGGGTTTATACCCAATGGATACCTTGCCTATGCAGTGTACGGTTTCTTCGCGGAGGGAGGAACGTCATGCTACGTGGTGAGGACGTGCCACTATACCACAATAACTGATGGTACGTCCAAAACCTCTGCGGCTTCGGCTGAGACGCTCAAGGATGCGGATGCAAAGGGAGCGATAAGGGTTACTGCATCTTCTGACGGGAAATGGGGTGATGGAATAACCGTTGTTTCAGGCGCAGCTACTGATCTGGCCGGTGGTTTTAAACTGGTGGTGAAATACAAGAGTGCAAAGGGTGATGCGGAAGACGTTGAGTCATTTGATAATCTATCCATGCATCTGCATCCGGGGCGCAAGGACACTTTCGGCCGATTCGGAGTGGCAATACGTGAACGTTCGCCGGCTTTTCCTGTATATTGAGGAATCCATTGACGAGGGTACGCAGTGGGTTGTCTTTGAACCGAACGACCCTGCATTGTGGGGCAAGGTGAAGAGAAACATCACCGCATTTCTGACACGGGTTTGGCGTGACGGCGCATTATTTGGCAGTACGCCGGAAGAGGCGTTCTTTGTAAAGGTTGACGCGGAGAACAACCCTCCCGAAGTCAGGGACGTTGGACAGTTAATCATTGAAGTTGGCGTTGCGCCGGTGAAACCTGCTGAGTTTGTTGTAATAAGAATAAGCCAAAAAACTTTGTCAAAATAAATTCTATTAAAGGAGGAATTTTACATGGCGACGGGAAAAAGGGTAGACCCTTACAGAAATTTCAGATTCAAGGTTGAGATTGACGGTATTCAAACGGCGGCCTTCTCAGAGGCCACAATCCCCGGCTCGACCACAGATCCTGTGGATTACAGGGAGGGCACGGACGCCCCCCATCAAAGAAAACTTTCAAGCCTCGTAAAGTACGACAACGTTACCTTAAAAAAAGGTTTAACGGATTCTCTGGAACTGTACGACTGGCGGAAAAAGGTTGAACAAAGAGGGGCGGGAGTCGCAAGGAAAAACCTCTCTCTCCTCCTGGTTGATGAAGAGGGAAACGACAAAGCGCGGTGGGACGTCGTGGAGGCATGGCCTACCAAATACGACCCCTCCGATTTCAGCGCAAAGGGAAACGAGGTCGTCATCGAAACCCTTGAGCTTGTACACGAAGGGGTAACGAGTGTCAAATAAGGAGGAGTGAAATGAGTGTGTTGCAGACGGAGTTTGAATTTACCCTGCCTATGGGGTACGTAGATGAAGCGGGGACTCTCCACAAGAACGGCGCCATGCGGCTTGCCACTGCCGCCGACGAGATACTGCCGGCGAAGGATCCGCGGGTGCAGCAAAACCCGGCGTATTTAACAATTATCCTTCTAGTCAGGGTGGTAATCCGTCTCGGCTCCCTGAATACGATAAACACGAAGACGGTTGAGGGGCTGTTTGCAAGGGACTTTTGCGTACTTGCAGGAAATGTACAACAGGGTCAACCAGAACGGCTCGAACGCTGTAAAGGTCGTATGCCCAAAGTGTGCGCATACCTTTGACGTCGAGGTTAAACCTTTGGTCGCGTAGCAAAAGAGAGACCTGGCATAATACCCCCCCCTTTGATTATGCGGGATTACAAGGGCACTCTGGCTAAAGGTCTCCATAATTCTACGCGATCAAACCTTTGGGGGAATAACGGGCTACCCTCTCGACCGTCTCTACGAGGAGGTAGCGTTTCTGGCGTATCATTTCCACTGGGACTATGAGGTAATTCTCAATATGGAGCATGAAGAGCGTCGCCGGTGGTGTGATGAGGTGAGTAAAATAAACAAGAAAATCAATGGCGAAGAGAAAAAGAATTTCTTTAGCGTTTAGGAGGGAATTATGCCGATTATAGGCGCAAGCGCAGGGATAGCGATAGCAAAAAGACTCACCGGGGTCAGGCTTGACCCCTACACCTCTTACAATTTTCTTGTGGAGATAGAGGGAATCATAGCGGGTGGTTTTAGCGAGGTATCCGGACTCAGTATTCAGACGGAAGTGGAACCGAAAAAGTTTGGCGGTGAAAACGACAGGGAATACAAATTCATAAAAGGAACAAAATATTCCGACCTGACGTTAAAGCACGGCCTTACCGATTTGGACCTCCTGTGGAGTTGATACGATGACGTGATAAAGGGAAAGGTCGAACGTGCATTGGCGGGTTTGGTTTTTCACAACGTATTATAAGCAAGTACGCTACGGTTAGGCGGGCGAACAGGCTAGCGGTCTTCGTATTTCTTAAATTGTTTACTGCGGCAGGCACTCAGCATAAAACCATCAATATCTACCGTCAGGAGGTTGTTAACAAATCGTTCATGATAAACGTAGCCCTCTGTTTGAGGATGATAAACCGATTTGAGCAGGTGGTGGAGAATTATCACTTGTTACGAAGGTGTTCTTTTGTAACAAGTTCTAAAAGTTCTGAGCGTTATGCGTTAACCGGCGTCAACCGTAATGTTCCTGGCATTCAACCTGGCGAGAGGGACAACTCTGATAGCCTGCTAAATACCCAGGAACTCCGCCGTGTTGGCTCTCCGCAGGGCTTACAAATGTATTACCAAACGCACGTTTCGCACTCAACAAGTAGCGATAATGCTCAACGGCATGGCGATGTAGCAAACAAATCGGACGTTCATGCCATTTTGCAAACTTCCCGGATTATGAAAGGTTTGCCGGTGTGGGACTCATGGTCAATTCTTTTGCCTGCAACATTTCCTGATGTCCGCCTAAGCAAGACCTTGCTTAGGCATAAATATTCCGTGGAAGAGCATGATTTTATCTTGTCAGCAAACGGGCATGAGATACAAAGTGTTCTCATCAAGAACCTGGCTGATGAAGCATATACAAGTACGTCTTCTGAGAATGTCGTATTAAACGGGAACAACTTGCTTAACACACCAGTTGCGGCTCAGAGGCCGGAAATATCAGCATATACACGTTTAAACAAAGTTGTGCAGACACAAAGGAATTTTACGGACAGAAATGTCCTTACCCTGCTCACAACAACGGACAGAAGACAAAGGGTTCTCAAAACGGTAGTAACGTCTGAGTCGCATGTTCCACAGGCTGTCCCTTTGCATGGGATGGAATACGTCAATCCTGCCACAACGGCTCAAAAAACGGTTTTGTCCGGCATAGGTAATCCTGCAAATGTTTTTGCTAAAAAAACAGACATGACCTTAAGAAAGCTACCGTCGCCACAAACTACGGCTACGGTTGAAAACAGCGAAACGGCCAAAAGGGAAAGCGCCGTGGAGAAGTACACCCACAAGACACATCCCGTTGAACACCAAAAGGAACTGACGAATCATGAAATAAGCAAGATGGCCGACTCGGTTTATAAAGTCATTGAGAAAAGGATTGCAATTGAAAAAGAGAGAAGGGGGTGGCGCTGATGGTGGAAAAGGCGTTCATTTAAAGACATGAAGGATAGCGATATCGCATCGTCCATTGCCTCCGAGGTTGGGTTGTCCCCCGACGTGGAAGATACCGGCACGGTATATCCCTACGTGTTTCAAAATAACCAAACAAACTTTGAGTTCCTTCTTGAACGGGCATGGCGCATTGGTTACGAAATGCTGGTTGACGACAAAACGTTTATCTTTCGTAAATCACAAGAGGATAAATCGCCGCAGTTGACGCTTCAATACGGTATTGACGTGTAAAGCCTCTCGCTTCAACTGAAAACCCTTACCGAAGGGAGCGAGGTAGAGTCCAGGGGCTGGGACGTCAAAAACAAAAAGGAGATTACCGCTATGGCAGGCAGTGGAAGCGAAACGACGACAATGGGCGTCAAGGAATCAGGATACAAGCTTTCTTCGGACGCGTTTGGCGAATCTCCCACCTCCGTACTGAACGACGCATTGATAGACACTACCGATGCGGACGCCATCGCAAAGGCAGCCTATAACACCCGTCTGAATGAATTTTTAACCGGCGAGGGAAGATGCAGCGGTAATCCTGAATAAGGGCCGGGAAGACGATTGAGATTTAAGGTATCGGCGACAGGTTCAGCGGCGTCTATTACGTAACCGCTACAACCCACACCATCGGCGATGACGGTTATACAACCACGTTTAAAGTCAGGAGAACGGGCGCATGAGTATTGTAGAGCTTCTACGGGAGGAAAAAAATCAGCAGTCCAGGATATACGGCGTTGTTACCGGCATTGTAACAAACAACAGCGATCCTGATGGTCTCGGAAGGGTCAAGGTAAAGATACCCCGTATAAACAACGAGGATGAATCGAACTGGGCGAGGGTCGTGTCATTCATGGCCGGAAAAGAAAGGGGCGGTTTCTTTCTCCCGGAGGTTGACGACGAGGTGCTGGTGGCCTTTGAGTTTGGCGACATAAATATGCTATACGTTATAGGCGCATTGTGGAACGGCGTGGATAAGCCGCCTGAAACCAATGGTGACGGGAAAAACAATAAAGGGTTCATAACATCCCGCAGCGGCCATATCATCCGGCTCAACGACGAGGACGGCAAGGAGATGATTGAGATTGTGGATAAGACGGAAAAGAACAGCATCGTCTTTGATACGGCAAAGAACACGATCACCATTTCTACCGATAAGGATATAACGTTATCGGCGCCCCAGGGGACGGTCAAGATAGAGGCTCAAAAAATAGAGCTGAAGTCATCGGCGGAGGTAAAGATTGAGGCAGGGTCAACCATGGACGTCAAATCAAGCGCCATGATGACCGTTAAATGCGCAACGGTGAATATTAATTGAGGGGACTTATCTGCCTATACGTAGGGCAAGGCTTTAGCCTTGCCTGTGGAACGGGTAATTGAATGCAAACACGTGTGCGTCCATGCAAGGCCGTGCCGTAGGGGCGGGGTTTCCCCGCCCTTTCCCGAACTCTCTCGTTCCCAAGCTCCAGCTTGGGAACGAGCATGAGCCAGAAGCTTCTGATTCGTTTTTTTGGGAAGAGCTTGCCTTCTGACTCGAAACAGGAGGTAGGATAAGCGTCCCCGCTTGTTAAATAAGGTTATTGGCAACTATTTTGGTGTTGTACAAAAGAATATTTTGATGTTCTGGTATTTGTGTCGCCCTTACGGGGCTTGGCACAATATGACAAAGCTTTCCCACCGCTTGCGCAGCGGGCTACTATTGTGTCGCCCCTAACGGGGCATGACAGTGGGAACCGTTTTCATTGGAGGATAGTACGTGACTACAGAACAAGACTTTTTAGGCAACGGCGTCAAGTTTCCCTTTAATACAAAGGACGGGGCGATTGCCACGTCAGGCGGTGAAGACCTGATACGGGAATCGGTCATGCTTATTTTGGGGACGGCAAAGGGCGAGAGGGTAATGCGGCCTGATTTCGGCTGCGGAATTAACGAGCTTGTCTTTGCGCCCAATAACACTTCGACTGCAACCCTCATAGCCTTTTATGTAAAAGAGGCGTTGTTGAAATGGGAGCCGAGGATTGAGGTGAACGAGGTACAGTCATATCCCGACCGGAATGAACCGGAAAAATTGAACATCAACATTACTTACACGGTAAAAACGACCAATACCAAAAAGAACCTTGTATATCCATTCTACCTTTAAACTTTCCGAAGGAAGCAAGAGAACTATTGTCCCCGTCAGAACAAAAAAAGCAGGGACCGGAAAGGTATGAAGAAACCGGCCCCTGCTTTCCATGAACTGCCCCTCAAGCCGTTAGGCGAGGGGCAGCACGGTTAATTATTGTGTAACGGTTCGGCATGAACCGCTGTCTCCTTTTTAGAAGTCGTGAAAATCACTTTCTTCTGATGCGTGGGCTGAACGTCCCTCGCTTGCCTTTGCTGCAATGGGCTTATTTCCACTCCCCAGCGCCTTCTTGCCCAAGACGGTTGCGCCTGTTCTCTTCATAGGAGATGCGCCTTCCTGTCTTCTACCGGGGGCGTTCCTTCCCGAGTCATAGGAGTTTTGCTCATGGGCATAAGACGCATCATCCTTCTTCGAGCCAACGCTTGCCGAAATCTTGTCTACCAATGCATTGAGCGCCTGCGCCTGTGACGTCAGCTCTTCGCTGGAGGCGGCCGTCTCTTCCGCAGCAGCGGCATTTTGCTGGACGACCTGCTCCATCTGTTGAATGGCCTTGCTGATCTGGTCTATAC
>JACVXV010000113.1 GCA_015661205.1 Candidatus Brocadiaceae bacterium | reverse complement strand
GGCGATCCGCGCAAGCGGCCATGAGCTACATCAAGGCTAAAAAGGCCTTACTTGGCATAACTTTCAAGGATTTCGGCAAATATGATTTCCACATCCACATCCCCGCGGGCGCTATCCCCAAGGACGGCCCGTCCGCCGGAGTAACCATGGCAATGGCCTTGATATCACTCCTTAAGAACACCCCGGTGCTGCCCAACGTTGCGATGACCGGTGAAATCACCCTCCGTGGGCGCGTGCTGCCGGTGGGCGGCATCAAGGAAAAAGTGCTTGCCGCAAAACGTGCGGGAATCACTGCCATTATCATGCCCAAACGAAACGAGAAAGACCTTGTAGAGGTGCCTGAAAACGCAAAGAAAGAAATGAAATTTATCTTCGTGGAAAAAGTTGAAGAAATGCTGCCTGTCGTCTTCGGCAAGAAAGAACTCGCCGCAAAAAAGATCAAAAAAAACGCATCGCAAAAGGCGCGGAAGGCACAGAAGAAAAAGGGCAAAGGATAATTTTCTACGTTTTCGGTAAAAATAATTTTTATAAAGCGTCATATTCTGCACGGTATAATGCCTTGAGGCAAACAACAATAAAATCCGCGAGCATCTGCGTAAATCCGCTGCAAAATGTCCTTTGTTTCTAAGCAAGAGCCTGGAACTGGGATAAAAACAAAAAACGCCGCATGTTTACAAAAACAGGCGAAAATGTTTGCCACGGATAGACGCGGGTGAATGTAGCCAGGCAACCTAATTTAACCGTGCAAATGAATAGCGAATAAGGAATTTCGAATTATGAAATTTTCCTACCCTTAGTTAGGCCTGAAAGGCCGACAAGATATAGCGGGGGGTGAAGCCCCGAAGGGGAGGCAGGACATATTCTCGCTTCCAAGTTCCAGCTTGGGAATGCGCCTGTACCGGAAGCTCCAGCTTCATTTTGTTTTCGTGGTCAAAACCATGGTAAATTCCAGGAAAGATAAACGTCCCGGCCATGTTGTGCGTCCTTTTCTGTTACCCCTTCAGCGCTGTATCTTTTGTTTCTTTACCAGGGGCTTCACCCCTGGCTATTGTGTTGGTTCACCGTAAATTGAATTATTCAAATCAAAACTAAGCTACTCAAACTGGGGCTTTGCCCTAAACATCAGGGTATTATTTAGAAACTCTGGCTCGTAATCCTTTAGTCGTGAGAGAGAGGATCGTCTTCCGCCGTTTCCACGCATCACTGAACTTTCGGTCTCGTCCTGTGCAGAATGCTGGTGTTTTCTGCTATTTAATAGTTAAACTGATATGATTTGATGTTTGTATCGCCCCTCTGGGGCTTGATAACGTCTTGCAATAGCTTTCCCACCGCTTACGCAGTGGGCTACTATTGTGTTGCCCCTATCGGGGCAGAAACAAAACAAAATACTTGAAATCAAAAAGGAAAACGGTTAAGCTATTTCCTATTGTTTTTACTGGGGGCGGGTTGTCTATTGTGGGTTTGGCGCATGATGGCGCCTGCCGTATACCAAATAGTTGTTTATGGAACAGTCTAGCGGGCATTCAAAAGAAGACCAAGATACGGCTCCATTGCCGCGTTTTTAAAGGGGAATCTTGTGGTTCCGCTTGGAAATGGCGAGGCGGGGGGGTTGCCTTCCGCAATGCGATTACCACGTGAACTGTTATACTAAATAATCCGTAAAACTTCTTTTTTGCACGTTTTTCGTAACCCCATTTTTTCCCCTTTTTTAAGGGAAACCGGGTTGCGGCTTTGTTTTACTATGAAATTATTAATCCGTAAGGAAATGCAAGTAAGTTTTATCCATGGTTAAAGTAACTTTACCTGATGGCGCAGAAAGACAATACAACGATAATATAACGGTTGGCGAAGTTGCGCGCAGTATCGGAAGCCGATTAGCGGAAAAGGCGCTGGCCGGAAAGGCCGGCGGTGTGCTTGTTGACCTGAGCTATCCAATCAAAGAAGACGTCTCCCTTTCCATCGTCACCGAGGGTACCGACGAGGGGGTGGAGATACTCCGCCACAGCACGTCACACCTTATGGCACAGGCGGTCAGCCGCCTGTTTCCCGGGGCGAAGCTGGGCATTGGGCCGACTATCGAGAATGGCTTCTACTACGATTTTGATCTCTCCCACAGCCTGACGGAAGAAGACCTCCGAAAGATAGAAGAGGAGATGAAAAAGATTATCCGTGAGGATGTTGTTGTTGAACGGTATGAACTTCCCCGCGACATTGCCATAAAGAATATGTATGCGCAGGGGCAGCTCTACAAGGCGGAACTTATTAAAGATATAGAAGACGACACGGTGTCTTTCTACCAACAAGGTGAATTTGCAGACCTTTGCCGCGGCCCCCATATCCATCGCACGGGCAAGGTAAAGGTCTTCCGGCTGTTGAGCGTTGCGGGTGCATATTGGCGCGGAAAAGAAACCAATCCAATGTTGCAGCGCATCTACGGTACGGCGTTCTTTTCTCAGGCAGAGCTTGACAAACATCTAACGCTTCTGGAGGAGGCTGAAAAACGCGACCATCGAAAGATTGGGAAGGATTTAGATCTTTTCAGCTTCCACGAAGAGGGCGGCCCTGGCCTGACCTTCTGGCATCCAAAGGGGGCAAGGATTAGAAATATCATTGAAACCTTTTGGAGAGAGGAACATTTTAAGAGAGGCTACGACATCCTTTATAGTCCTCATATCGCAAAGATTAATTTATGGAAGACCAGCGGCCATTGGAATTTTTACCGGGAAAGTATGTACTCACCCATCACGGTGGACAACCATGAGTACATCCTGAAGCCTATGAACTGCCCTTTTGCCGTTCTGATATACAAAACCAAGCTGCATAGTTATCGAGACCTTCCTTTGCGTTGGGGTGAGTTGGGCACGGTGTACCGGTATGAAAGGTCGGGCGCGTTGCATGGGTTGCTGCGCGTGCGCGGCTTTACCCAGGACGACGCGCACATATTCTGCACTCCGGAGCAGTTGGAAGAGGAGATTATCGGGGTTATCGAATTAGCCCAGTTTATGCTGTCGAGCTTTGGTTTTAATGATTACGAAATCGAGCTCAGCGTGCGCGGCAAAGGCGAGAAGGAAAAATACATCGGAAGGGACACGGTTTGGCAGCACGCTGAAAATGCCTTAAAGGTAGCGCTCGACCGGAAGGGGCTTCACTACACCCGTATGGAGGGTGAGGCAAAGTTTTATGGGCCGGCAATTGATATCAAGGTCAAGGACGCGCTGGGGCGCGGGTGGCAGGGGCCGACGATCCAGGTAGACTTCAATCTCCCGGAAAGGTTTGAGATTACTTACGTCGGTTCGGATGGCGCCCATCACCCGGTGGTGATGGTGCATCGCACCGTGCTTGGCGCGATGGAACGGTTTGTCGGGTGTTTGATCGAGCATTACGCCGGCGATTTCCCCTTATGGTTTGCGCCAATCCAGATGAGGATTCTGCCGATTACCGACGCCCATCTTGATTATGCGAAAAAGCTGCAACAAAAGTTGCTTGCAAGGAATCTGAGGGTGGAGTGTGATACCGCCAATAACAAGATTAATTATAAGATACGTGAAGGAACCCTGGGGAAAATCCCCTACCTGCTGATTGTGGGTGATAAAGAGGTGGAAAACAATACGGTTTCCGTAAGAAGCAGGAAGAAGGGGGTCGAAGGGGTGTTTCCCGTTGATGATTTTATTAATACGGTTGAATGTGAGATTCGGGACAAAAAATAACGGTTCTTTTTATGAGGAGATAATACATTTCACAGGATTTAAGAATTAATGAGCGTATTCGTTCTTCTACAGTAAGGTTGATCGATGAAAGCGGCGTGCAGATCGGCGTTATAACCAAAGAGGATGCCATTGCGCGGGCAAAGGCTGTCTCTCTCGACTTGGTGGAGGTTGCACCGGATGCAGTTCCTCCCGTATGCAGGATTATTAATTACGGGAAGTTCAAGTACAAGCAAAAGAAGAAATTGCATCAAAGGCAGCACGTAGTTCAGTTAAAAGAATTGCGGTTAAGGCCGAAAACGGGCGAGCACGATATCCAAACGAAGATACGTCAGGCGAGGAAATTTTTAGAAAATAAAGACCGTGTTATCGTCAACATGCTGTTTAAGGGCAGGGAACGGGCACACAGCGAACTCGGCGAGAACATCTTGAAGCAAATAGCCGCCGCTTTGGAAGATATTGCTAAAGTGGAGAAAGACCGCGTTATGGAAGACCGTAAAATGGGGATGATTCTGGCTCCAAAGTAGCGGGTAGGGGGAGCCATGTTATTGAAACGAGCCTATGGGGCGAATAGGCCGGTCGCTTTACAGGGAAAAGTAACCGCAGTCCTCATGATCGTTTATCAATGGCGGCGTGTGTTTTTAACGTAATTTTTATTACACTTATCGTTTGTGAAAGGGAGGTTGTTTTATACATGCCAAAATTAAAAACCCACAAAGGGGTAAAAAAAAGGGTCAAAATCACTGCAAAAGGTAAAGTAAAGAGATCAAAGGCGGGCAAGGGTCATTTATTGTCAGGGAAAACAGGAAGGCGCAAGCAGCGTTTAAAGAAAAAAATCGGGGTTTCTGACGCCTTTAACAAAAAGATTAAAAGGGCGTTGAACGTAACATAAATATATCGTTGGAATTTTTTTGATGAAAGAGTTGTAACATGCCAAGAGCAACAAAAGGTTGTGCAAGAAAAAGGTCGAGAAAAAGACTGTTAAACAAAACCGAGGGTTATTGGGGCGGAAGAGGCAATCTATACCGTAAGGCTATAGAAACTTACATCCGCGCCATGGTTTTCTCGTTTAGGGACAGAAAGGCGCGTAAGAGAGATTTCAGGGAGTTGTGGATATCCAGGATTAGCGCGGCCGTTAGAGAGCGCGACATGTCTTACAGCCGTTTTATTAACGGATTAATCAAGTCGAACATTGATTTGAACAGAAAGATGCTGGCAGAGATGGCGGTAAACGACAAGTCTGCCTTTGATAAATTGGTTGAGCAAGCAAAGTCGGCTATCTCGGCTGCTTCGGCTGTCTAAGTAGAGAGCGATTTTTGTTACAAGTTTGGTTGCGGGTAGTAGTTTACCCACCCGAAAATCCCTCCCCAAAGGGGGGTTTTTCATGCCCCTCTTGAGAAGGGCGAAAGAGTATGTTCATCCACTAAGTTCCGTATGAGTGGATGAACTGTTACGGTTGCGGTTATGCCACACGATGAATGCTGGGCACGTCTTTTCCAGGTTGTTGAACCGGAAATGTTACGTGCCTACATTGTTTATGCCTTTGTGGTGACATTCACCGCAGAGGGCGCAGAGTACGCAGAGAAATAGAGGGAAGAGGGAGCGGAAGTATGAGCATTATGCCTCTACCGGTATGACAAGCGTCCCCGCTTGTCATAACAAAATTCCTTATTCAGGGGAATAAGGTAAAATCATTATGTCAACCGGGGACGGTTAACCTACCAACTTAAGATGTTATATTAACAACGAATTCTTATGCAAAAAAAAATAGAAGAGGCCAAAAGAGGCTTGGAAAATGAGGTCAAGGCGATCACCTCGTTAAAAGAGGCTGAATTGCTCAAGACAAAATACCTGGGAAGAAAAGGGGTCGTCAGCGACTTTATGAAGATGCTCCCAACGCTACCCATAGAACAACGCGCCGCCTTCGGACAGCAACTTAATGCCTTAAAGGGCGAGATTACCATAATTTTGGAAGAGCGCATAGCGTCGCTCCCTTCGGAGGCCGCTCCAAAAGGCAAGCAGGAACTGTTTGACATAACCCTGCCCGGCACACAGCCCTTCATCGGGAAAAAGCACCCACTGACCCAGACCATTGACGACATCAAAGAGGTCTTTGCCGGACTGGGTTTTGACGTCGCTTACGGCCCCGAAGTTGAATTGGAATATTATAACTTTGACGCCCTGAACATCCCGTCAGACCACCCGTCCAGAACGGATTTTGACACCTTTTATATCAAGAACGACGTGCTTCTGAGGAGCCAGACCTCCACCGTTCAGATACGCGTCATGGAAAAGCAAAAACCTCCCGTCCGTATTATAGCTCCCGGCAGGGTGTACAGGCCTGATACCGTCGATGCGCGGCACTCTTTCATGTTTCACCAGGTGGAAGGCCTCCTCGTTGACGAGGGGGTGAGCTTCGCCGATTTAAAAGGGGTGCTGAACCAATTTATAAAAACCTATTTTGGCCAAAACGTTCAAATGAGGCTAAGGCCGTCGTTTTTCCCCTTCACGGAACCCAGCGCGGAGGTGGATATTTCATGCTCCCTTTGCTCCGGCAAAGGATGCTGCGTCTGCTCGTACAGCGGTTGGGTGGAAATATTGGGCGCCGGGATGGTTGACCCCAACGTATTTCACGCCGTGCATTATGACGCTGAAAAGTACACGGGCTTTGCGTTTGGAATGGGCGTCGAACGCATCACCATGTTAAAACATGGCATTAATGACATCCGCCTGTTCTATGAAAACGACATGCGGTTCTTATCTCAATTTTAACAAAGTAAATTATCTATGAAGATTAGTTTCAACTGGTTAAAAGAATACGTTTATTTTCCCCTAACGCCGCAGGAATTGTCCGTGCGGTTGACGAACGTGGGGTTGGTCGTCGCCGATATCAAACAGGTGGAAGACGATTTTTGCCTGGAGATCGAGGTAACGTCGAACCGCCCGGATTGCCTGGGCGCCATCGGCATTGCCCGCGATACCGTTGCGGCGGTAGGTGGGAGCCTGCAAATTCCTGCCGTAACACCCGCCGTGGAAAAAGGGAAGGCCGCCGATAAGGCAGCCCTTGCCGAAATTGCAAAGTGGGTCACGGTCTCCGTTGAGGATACAATGCTTTGTCCTCGTTACACCGCGCAAATCATTCAGTACGTTACGATAGGGCCGTCGCCGGAGTGGATGCAGAAAAGATTGAAATGCATCGGCCTCAGACCGGTAAACAACGTCGTGGACGTCACCAACTACGTCATGATGGAGACAGGGCAGCCGCTCCACGCCTTTGATTACGATAAAATCGCAGATAAGAAGATAGTTGTAAGAAGGGCTACGATTGGGGAAGAGATAGTCACCATCAACGGCGCAAGACGGGCGCTCTTCCACGATATGCTGGTTATCGCCGACGGTAAAAAACCCGTTGCTGTCGCGGGGGTGATGGGCGGCAGGGACACCGAGGTAACGGAGTCAACCCGGCGCATCCTTCTTGAATGCGCGCTCTTTGAGCCGAGGCAGGTGCGCCGCACGTCACGCGCGTTGGGTATCGCCTCCGATTCCTCGTATCGCTTCGAAAGAGGTATTGACCCCGAAATCACCGAATACGCCTCAAGGAGGGCTGCAAACCTCATCCAAAGCTGTGCCGGCGGAGAAGCCGTCAACGGTTTTATCGACGTGCGCTCAGGGAAGCATGAAACAAAGAAAATCACCCTCAGGATGGAACGGCTCAACAAGATTATCGGGGTGGAGATAAAGAAAGAGGTTGCCGTTGATATTTTGAAAAGGCTGCATTTCCGCGTCCTTGACGAAACCAGCCATCTTATTGACTTTGAAGCGCCCAGCTTTCGCGGCGACGTCTACCGCGAGATCGACTTGATAGAAGAGGTTGCCAGGGTATACGGCTACAATAATATTCCCACAAAGACCTCCGTCAGCATCCGCGGCAGCGTAAAGAACAAATACGAGACGGTAGAGAACGATGTTCGCCGTTTATTAACCGGCGTTGGCTTCTACGAGGCAAAGACCTTCAGCATTGTGGACGCGTCGGTGTTGCAATCTATAAACCTATGGTCGGACGTGTCTGGTTTGGACATATCCAACCCGCTACGCCTGGAGGAAAGCCGTTTGCGGACTTCCCTGCTGCCGAGCCTTATCAACGTGAAACGGTACAACGCCAATCACGGCACCGAGCGCGTAAAGATGTTTGAAATCGCAAAGGTTTACCTTGCCGGTGAAAAACTTCCGCAGGAAAAGACCTGCCTGTCCATCCTTGCCGATACGGATTTTTTAACGGTAAAGGGCATGATTGAAGCAATACTCACACACCTGGGCGTCCATTCAAAATGCGAATCGCTGCCCTTCAGTAAGCCGGAACTCTTCAGGGATGGCCGTGTTGCAAAGCTACTCCTGGATGGCAAGATATTGGGTTATATGGGCGAGGGAAGCAGTGATTTGGCATTTAATGTCCCACCCTGTCTGGTCGAGCTGGATATGGACTTGTTGGTTGAGAAGGCCAATTTTGCGAAAAACTATCAGGCGCTCCCCCAGCATCCGCCCGTATTTCGTGACCTCGCCCTCCTTGTCGATGAAGAGGTGGCGTGGGCTTCTATTGAAAAGGCCATTGCCGGCACAAAGGTCTCTTTTTTAAAGAATATTAATTTCTTTGACGTTTATCGCGGTAAACAGATACCCGCAGGGAAGAAGAGCATCGCCTTCAATCTCTGCTTTCAGGCTCAAGACAGGACGTTGAAAAACGAAGAGGTCGATATTGCACAAACAACCATCATTGACGTGCTTTATAAAACCCTTAATGCTGAATTGAGAAAACAGTAAGCAGATGAATGCGATCCTTCACCAAAAGATTCAAAAACTGAAAGAAGAAGTAAAATACCTTGATGATAATAAGGCAAGATTTCTAGACACCATTAAAGCCTCCAACGACACAAAGAAGATTGTCGAAAGGTGCGTTTACCTTTGTGCGGAAATGGCGCTGGACGCAGCCGACCTGGCAATCGTATCAAGGAACCTGCCAAAACCTGAAACATATAGAGACGCAATATACAAGCTGGGTGAACACCGAATCATCCCTCCTGAATTTGCACATGATTTTGCGTACATAGCAGGGCTGAGAAACTATCTGGCGCATGACTATATGAGAGACACCGTTCCAACCTTAATAGACTTCCTTGAACACAAATTGGATGGCATAAAAAAATACCTAACATTTATGGAAAAGTAAGTAATATGGACGACGCCATAATGCACCAGATCAGGACGATCCTTTCCCAAAACCATTGGGTGTCTTTTGCGTACCTTTTCGGCTCGCGTGCGCAGGGCAAGGCGGGAAGTAGGAGTGATTGGGACATTGCCGTCTATATAACAGACGCCGAGCTGGAACGCAACCCTGTATGGCAAAAAATCAAGATTGAAGATGAAATATCCCTTGCTTTGAAAACCGATAACATCCAGGTCGTTATTCTCAACGGCTTAGACGCCCCTCTCTTTGCCTTTAACATTATAAGTAAAGGCATTGTCCTTGCAGACAAAAATCAGGAATCGCGTGTAACATTCGAGTGTAATACCCTCCGGAGATTTCATGATTGGCAATATTATTTAGATCGCCACTTAGGTAGAAAGACAGAGGCGTCTTGAATATCACGAATAACCTTACCAACTATTTTAACAATTCAGGCAACAAGCCATCAATGGTATTTGTCCTGGACGTCCTCCTGCTTCTGGCGATCTCCGCTGCCGTCATATTTCCCGCCCTTGGGCAGAACAGGAACTGGTCCAGCCGTGAGATACGCCATGCTGAAATCATCCGGGAGATGGCCGAAAGCGGTGATTATCTTGTGCCGAAATTGCTGGGTGAGACGTACTATGATAAACCGCCGATCATGCACGCGGCGGCCGCCGTGCTTACCCGCGTGGCCGGAGGTCCGAGTATGACGATTGTCCGCATGCCTTCCGCAATTGCCGGTATACTGGGCATATTGGTCGCCTACGGGCTTGGGCTATTGCTCTTCGACCGTCGCATCGCGCTACTTGGGGCGCTAGCGTTGATCGGCATGGCAGGTTACACCATTATGGCGCGCCAGGCACGGCCCGACATGGTACTGTGCCTTTTAATCCTCCTTTCCAGCCTTTGCCTCGGTTTGGGCATGAGGAATCAAAGATATTCCACCAGGGCGCTTTACTTTGTCCTGGCGGGTGTGTGTGCCGGGGGCGGTATCGTAACGAAAGGCCCTTACGGCATCCTCTTTCCGGTCTTTTTTTTACTCTTTGCCCCATTCCGCCGTAAAGACCTTTCACGTCCGCGATGGGGATGGATTAGCATCGTTGTTGGGATTATGATTGCGCTTTCCCTCTGGGCCGTTCCTGCCTATCTCCGTGACGGCGGCGAATATCTTCACCGGGTCATCTTCCAACCGGACCTCGACGTCATGAACAATGAAGGCCAGCGGTGGGACTATTTCTATTATTTCTTACCGGGCATCCTGTATACCATGCCCGTCATCCTTTTCCTGCCCCTTGTAATCGTTGACCTGCGGCGGCGCGGCTACTCTGCCCCGCTGGCAATTGCCGGGGCAATATTTGTCGTCATTTCGTTTGTCCATCAGAAGAGGACGCACTATCTGCTGCCGCTTTACCCATTCCTCGCGCTGGGGATTTCCTCCAGTCTTGTTTATTACCGGGAAAAGATGCCCATCGTAAAGAAGGGGATGTGGATAGTGATACCGCTTGCGATAGCCGTCACCCCGGTTTATTTTGCCATAATACAGCCGATATTACACCCCGTTGCCGATCTGGATATGGTCATTTCGAGAGAAACCCTCCGTGTTATCGAACCGGATGCAATCGTCTATTGCGTAAAAAGTGACGAGGCGCTGGCCTGGGTGGGAAAACAACACAAGAGGGTGCACAAAGTTCCCTACGACGTGCCGTTCTGCGAGCCTTTCCCTGGAACTGGAAAGGCGGCGTATATACTCACCGACGAGAAAAACCTGAAAATCCTTTTCAATCCAACCATACCGCCCCCATACGAGACCGTCCTCCAGTGCAGTGACGGGCATGAAAAAAGGCTGCTTTTACGGCTTAAAACTCAAACACCGTAAGATGCCGCAAACGGTTTTTGCGTCCCTGATTTCCCCCTTTTTTATCATCTCCAAAGCATCGCTAAGCCGGATGCGTATCAAACCTTTGATGGACTCGTCTGCCTGGTAATTTATTTGGGTTTTCGTTAACTGTGTGGCCTTGTAGAGGTGCATCGTCTCGCTGAGAATGCCGGGTGATGGGTAAAGGATGATGAGCGGCTCAAGTATGCCCGCCCGATAGCCCGTTTCCTCTTCCAATTCGCGCGCTGCGCAGGTGGCAAACGATTCACCGGCGTCGAGCGTGCCGGCGGGGATTTCATACATGGTTTCCTTAACGGCGTGTCGGTACTGCTGAATAAGGAGAATCTCATCCTCCGTAATAAAAGGGACAATGGCCGCCGACCCCGGGTGCACTATAACCTCCCTTTCGGCCTTCCTCCCATCGTCCAGGACAATTTCATCTTTTCTGACGGATATTTTTTTACCGGTATAGACAATCATAAAAACTCCTTATTTGGTTGTAGAATTTCAATACAATATAGAAATATTCAATATAAACGTGTATTATGCTATAGCTTGTGTGAGGTATCAATGGCGTTTTCACAACATTTTTTACCTTCCCGTGGTACTAAACGAACTCCAGCGGTAAATGCAAAACAGGTACCGGCTTAACCTGGAGCAGCCTTGCCTGTAAGGACTTAAAGGCCAATTGATTAACCAATTTGTTCAATTAGCATTGAGATACCCGGGGTAAAGTTTATTTGAATTCCATTATAACTGATATTGGCACTCATTTTGTGTACTAAACCTTCAGCGGCTCTGATTTGCCAACCAGGTAGAGACGCATTGCATGCGTTTCTTCTCTGTACACCATTAATTGCATTACACAAGACGCATGCAATGCGTCTCTACAAAACATTGAAATCCCTATACGTTAAATTAAGGAGAACACGAAACAACTACCATGGTAAACAGAACGGCAACAGCAGTGAATGCTCATAACAGCGTACTCATTATTGATGACGATATAAAGTTATGTAATGTGCTATATAACTGCGCATAATTATACAGACATAACTTCTGTGTAAGCCATATTTTACGGTGCATGCATGGAAATGAATATTGACAACGAAATAAAAAAGG
>JACVXV010000237.1 GCA_015661205.1 Candidatus Brocadiaceae bacterium | reverse complement strand
ACAGTCACTGATACAGAAAGCCTACGGTTATCGCAACAAAGGCCGTTTTAAAAACGATATACTCTTCCACTGCGGCGGGTTAAACTTGTATCCGGAAGTTCGCCAATGAAAAACCACACCCTAATTCCTGTAGAACCGTTTTTACCATTACGTTCAACGTAGGCGGTCAATAAACCTCCTTACCGAAACCCCATGGCTGACCGGTAGCGTTTGAACATGTCTTGCAGTTTAAAGAAGATACCGCTAACAACCGGTGATTTCATAAAATAGATATCCCAGGAAAATTGCAAATCTTCTACAGAATCCTTATCCATCCACCCCTGACTGTCCTCTTGCTCTAAAACCTGGCCCTCTAATGCCTGCCTTACCAGATTGTGGCGCAGTATCAGCGTCGGCGTGCGTTTCTCTGTTTCGTGTAGTGTCTCTGTAGGAATAATGCCGTTCCAATCCTTCGAGAATCCTTCCACAACGTAGGGCTTTCCCTGTTTATCATAAATCTGATACCATACGTGGGCAAAGGTAATAGCGCCCAGCTTGTCGGTGACCCAGCCCCAAACAATTTCGCCGTCTACTTCACATTTCGCTAACCGTGAAACCAATAAAAAGACTGCGTCTTCACAATCACCATGTTTTCTTTGCATGGTCTCCTCGGGTGTTTGCCAGTAGTCCGTTTTTGGGGGCTCGGCGCGGTATTCGATATCGAACGCTATTTTTTTGTATGCATCGTAGAGTTGCACCCCGTTATCAAAGGTGTTTGCGCACCATTCCCGATAATACGGGTTATTGGGCATATCATTTTCCGCTAACGGGAAATGCATTGCCGATTTTGAAGAGGCGTCTTCCGTTACGGGACGGAACCCCTTTTCACGCAAAAACAGGTCGGCATAAGAAACATCGGCAAACACGTCGCCGCAGCCGATGCAGAAAAGGACCACAGCGATTATACTTATTGATAAACTTTTCATAAAGGTATCCATAAGCTACCAAAGATTATTATCATTTCTCGTTCCCAAGCTCCAGCTTGGGAATGCGCCTGCGCCGGAAGCTCTTGCTTCGTTTTTTCATAAGATTTCTTATGACACAAAGCAGAGCTTTTAGTGCAATCCCGTTCCTAAGCTGGAGCTTGGGAACGAGACAACAACAAAAATCCTTCACCATAATCTTACCAAAACAATCAAATTACTGCCTGCTTAATTTTTTCTCCAGCCTTCTAGCATACCGGGAAAGGGGAAAGCTCATGCCGAAATAAAGGAGCGCCGTGATGATACCCAGCTTAAAAAAGTCCATAGAAGCGGCGGCGAGGATGCTGTAGCTCTTCGTCAATTCCACCATAGCAATCACAGAAACCAGCGACGAGTCCTTAAACAGTGCAATAAAATCATTGGCTATCGGCGGTATGGCGATGCGCAACGCCTGCGGCATGACAATCCGTTGCAAGGTTAACCGCCTGGACATACCAAGCGCCTGTGCGGCCTCCGTTTGCCCCTTGTGGATGGCCTGGATGCAGGCGCGATAGATTTCCGTCTCATAAGCCGCGTAATTCATGCCCAACCCCAATACGGCGGCGACAAAGGCGCTCATCGTAATGCCGATATTCGGCAGTCCGTAATACAAGATATACAACTGGATAAGCAATGGTGTTCCACGATATATCTCGATATAGGCAACCGCCATCCCTTGCAACCATTTATTGCCGTAGAGCCGCATCAACGTCAGCAGCAGTCCTAAACTAACGGCTAGTATCATGGACAAAAGAGAAACGCCGACCGTAACCATTGCGCCCTTCAATAAGGTCGGTAAAAACGTGACAACCGCCGAAGGCGCCTTTCCGGAAATGGAAGGCTGGTTTTCTGAGTATTTTTGTAAAAGCCCCTCATGTAAAAAGAGCTTTTCCTGCGATGCGTTCCACAACCCCCACCGGCTATAAATCTTCTTCAGTTCACCCGATCTCAAAAGCTTTGCGACAATCTTGTTTAGCTCCTCGACAAGGGCGGCGTCTTCCTTTCTAACGGCAATGCCGTAATACCCCTCACCGACCGGCCCTCCTACGAGCCGCAGTTGAGGATTCGGTAAGGAATAGTACGAAGCAACGGGAAAATCAACAAAAACGGCGTCAAGACGATTTAGTAAAATGTCCTTAAATGCCTCAACTTGTCCATAGAGATGGACGTCTACGCCCCCCAACGCCTCAAGCATCTGCTTAGCGACGGTATTATAAAGAGTTCCCACCTTCTTGCCCTTCAAATCTTCCAGGCAATTGATGCGGTTCTCGACGGCGCGGACGACGATCTGTTCCGTATAAACAAAATAGGGACGGGAAAACAGCACGGCTTGCTCCCTGTCAGGGGTAATCTCAATGCCATTAAGCGCCACGTCAAAATCTCCCCGCTGGAGGGAGAGCAAGATGCTGTCCCAGCCATTCTGGAAGTATCGAACTTTCACGCCCAATTCCCGTGCAATGGCATCAACAATCTCCACCTCGAAGCCGATAAGCTTCGTGGGATGCGCCGGGTCGTGAAACACATAGGGCGCCCCGCCCTCCGCGTCAAACCCCCACGTCAACACCCCCGTAGACCGCACCTTCTCCAAGGTATCCTGATATCCAAATACCTTTGAAACAAGGAGGTGCGCCGACAAAAGGCACACCAGCAACAACACAAGGCCACGTATGAGACAAAGTTTATATTTCATGAATTACGATCGTGTAAATTGTTTATGAAGCCGTGTTATAAGACAGCACGGGGCAAAAAACCATAAAACCGCAGATTTCATAGATTGTTACCAACAAAATACGTTCTGCATTTTGGCAAAGATATTCTGTATCTATCCACTGCATAGGACGCGGAGAACGCAGAGAAAAAATGGAAAAGGGGGAGATTGTTGCATTGTTTTCCGTTTTTTTCTTTATAGACACTACGCGGCTTATCTTTAACAATGGGTTGAATTATATCAGCGGGGTGAAGACACTTCAAATTTTATTTGTGGGATGATTTTTTTCCAGAGGTCTATCGGATGAAGAAATCTAAAAGTTTCACGGAAAGGTGATTGGATGCCCGCAAGAAGGAATTGTTGCCGGTGTCCTATTTTCACGTGGTGTTAACAATACCGGATGATTTAAATCCACTGGTACTGGTAAACCAGAAAGTCCTCTATAGCATTCATTTCAAGGCGGGGAGCGAGACACTCCTTGAGTTGGGGAAAGACCCAAAGCATTTGGGAGCAGAGGCCGGATGGTGAGAAGGGAAACATTGCTCCCACTCATTCATTCCCCTCCCGGCAAAGGGTAATTTCTGTCTTGATTTATTCCGAAGAGAAGAGTATTTTTACAATACCAAGGGGAGCGGTACGCCTATTTCCGGCTTGCGATTTTTTAAAATGCCTGAGTTTTCATAACATTTCTGTAAAAATAGGGTGTTGCCTAAAGATTTTATTAAAAACCTTACCTGGGGAGTTGCACAAAAACAGTATTTCTGGCAAAATTTGACAAAAGCCATATAATTGAACCTCCATTGGCTTATATTATGGGAAATAGAAAACAAAAACATTTTTCCATCAACAATAGAGGACTATGTGGGGATAGAAGACCCCCGTTAGGATTATGGTAAAAAGGACGAAGAAGCTGGATATCTAAAAATGATCCTCACACAAAGCTTTGTGTGAGAATATATTATGGAGATACAGCCGTAGTCTCTGTGTTAAGTGGTCTGTACGAGTAGTCACGAAGTTTCACCGTTTTTGGGAGTTGGTAGTTCGTTATTGACGACTGCGGTGGACAAGTCCTGTCCACCCCCTGCACCCCATAGGTGTTAAGTTAAGAAATGAAAAGTTTGGCAAACGCGGCCTAACCGTATTAGCAAAATAGCCCCAAAGGGGCGCAATACAACAGCCCAGGGCAACGCCCTGGGTTGAGCATGATGAGTAAAACAAG
>JACVXV010000112.1 GCA_015661205.1 Candidatus Brocadiaceae bacterium | reverse complement strand
ACCTCATCGGGGACACTGCCTGCAAGGCTACGCCTACCCAAATCTTTCGCCCGCGATTCACAACGGTCTCGCACCTGTGCCGTAAGCCCTTCGACCCAAGTCGTGTCCTCTAAATTGTCTGATTACTATTTACGAGGACACTACTATACCTTATAATAAACCAAAAATCTTCTTTTGGTTACGGCCATAGGCCGCACCAGGAGATCTGTGGTTCCAACTGTTTTTAGCCAGTCACGCACGGGACTCGCCCCGTTTAGCTAGGAGGTTATAAAGATATGTCCATTGATATAATTATGCCGCAAATGGGCGAGAGTGTGATGGAGGGCACTATCCTCAAATGGCTCGTCAAGGAGGGAGAGCAGGTCGAAAAAGATCAGCCTATTCTGGAAATCAGCACCGATAAGATAGACACGGAGGCGCCATCTCCGGTAAGGGGAGTTATAAAAAACATCCTTTATCCCGAAGGCGCCACGTTGCCCGTCCTCACAGTGATTGCCCGGATTGAGCAAGTTGAAGCCCACGAAACTACAAGCCCTGCCGATGACAAACCCGTGGTAGTAGAGAAGGCGGACAAAATTGAGGCAGCAAAGGTAGCAGTAAACACGGAAGAAGCAGAGGCTGAAAGACGCTATTCTCCTCTCGTAAGGAAGTTGGCAAAAGAATACAGCATTGCCTTAGAAGGGATAAAAGGCACGGGCGAGGGGGGGCGGGTTACAAAAAAGGACGTCATGGAATATGTGGCATTGAAGCAGGCTGTTTCCACGCCGCCTCCTGAAGAGGCCAAAGAGAGGTTGATGGAGAAAGAGACGCTTATCAGGATAAGCCCCAAACGGAAGATTACTGCCGACAGGATGGTGCAGAGCAAGAGGACTGCCGCGCACGTGACGACGGTTTTTGAAGTGGATATGACAAAGGTGGAGAAGTATCGGACGCTAAACAAGGACAGCTTGAAGCGGGAAGACATTCACCTCACCTACATACCCTTTGTAATCCTCGCGGCAGCCAGGTCACTTAAGGAATGTCCCCTGCTGAACGCCTCATGGACGGATGAAGGCATCGTTCAAAAGAATTACGTAAATATGGGAATCGCCGTATCGGTGGAAGACGGGCTGATTGTGCCTGTGATAAAAGACGCTGACAAAAAAGACCTGTTGCAGATATCCCGCCAGGTGCAGGACATTGCCCAGCGCTCTCGCACCAAAAAAATAAAACCTGAAGAGGTGCAGGGCGGCACGTTTACCATAACGAATCACGGACTGAACGGCAGCCTCTTCGCCACACCCGTTATCTTGCTGCCGCAGACGGCGATCTTGGGCGTCGGCGCCGTTGTCAAAAGACCCGTGGTAATAGACGATGCGATTGCCATTCGCTCTATGGCATATCTCAGCCTTTCTTTTGACCATCGGGTCATAGATGGCGCGGATGCAGACGCATTTCTTCGGAAGGTAAAAGGAATTTTAGAAGGATGGGAGGTCTCCCCTGATGAAGCAAAGAGCCATTCTCCTGCAACCGGGTACGGTGGAGTATGGTGAGGCGTGGGCATTGCAAAAAACACTGTTTGATGCAAGGGTAGCCGGAATAATCGAGGATTGTTTCATCCTCCTCCAGCACCCGCCAACCTTCACCTACGGACGCAGATACAAAGAAGCCAATCTGATAACGAACAAGGAACTCTACGAAGGCCGCGGCATTGCCGTTCACAAAACAGATAGGGGCGGCCTGGCCACCTATCACGGCCCCGGCCAGTTAGTTGGTTACTCCATCGTAAAAATGGGTAACTATACAAAGGATTACTACCATTATTTGCGGATGCTGGAAGAGGTAATGCTGCGGACGTTGCTGGAATTCGGTATTAGGGCGGAGCGAAGGACGGAATACACGGGCGTTTGGCTAGGCGACGCAAAAATCGGTTTCATTGGCGTCCGGCTCGCCCAGGGCTTTACCATGCACGGTTTTTCCCTTAACGTGAATAACGACCTATCCCCCTTCGCCTCTATAACGCCCTGTGGGATTCAAGGCATAAGGGTCACGTCGATGCGGGAATTATTAGGCATGGCGATGGATGAGGAAAAGGTCTGTGAAATGGCAGCCCGCTATTATGCGGAGGTGTTTCAAATACAATTGACGCCGCAGGACACTACGACGCTCAATTACGCACACCCTGTCAGACCTTAGCGGCTGTTATCCGGTTGCGGCCTTCTTGCTTGGATTGGTAGAGGGCGTCATCCGATAATTTGATCAAATTTTCCGGGGTCATGTTGCTGTTGGTGATGACCGTAGCGACACCCATGCTGATGGTAATGTATTTAGCCGTCTTTGAATATTCGTGAGGTATGTGGAGCGCATCAATAGCCATGCGAACCCGATTTGCATATAGTACGGCGCTTTCAGCATTGGTGTCCGGCAGGACTATTGCAAACTCTTCTCCTCCATAGCGCGCAACAAGGTCACCCGGACGCCTTGCCTGTGTATTTAAAACATGAGCCACCTGTTTTAAACAATCGTCCCCGGCCTGGTGTCCGTAATTATCGTTGTACAGCTTGAAGCAATCGATGTCAATCATGATAAGAGATAACGGCTTATTATCGCGGAGGGAGCGCCTCCACTCTTTGTCGAGCGACTGGTTGAATTGACGGCGATTGGCAATACCCGTGAGATCATCTATGCTGGAAAGAAGTTGCAACTTCTGATTTGCTTCTTCAAGTTGACGGGCTATTTTTTTACTGCTGTCCATTTCGTGCTTCAATTTTAACACGGCGCGTATCCTGGTGAGCAGTTCGATCTTATTGATGGGCTTGGTCAGATAATCCATGGCGCCAGCTTCGAATGCAAGCTGCAGGTTCGTATCGTCCGTTCTGCCGGTGACCATTACGATGGGAATGTCTTTATGATGATCCATGGTCTTTATGTGATGACACGCCTCGATACCACTGATATCCGGCAAAGAGATATCCATCAGTATCAGATCAATCTCGTTCGTCTTTAATAGGCTGAATGCCTCAGGAGCGGTTTCTGCATGAAAAACATCTTCATATCCGGCGCCTTTAAGATAAAATTCAAGCAGTGAACGCGTGTTTTCAGAATCATCGACAATCAGTATGCCCATAAGGTATTACCAGAGATAGCCGTTATTAGTAAAAGCTCGCCGCAGAGGGCGCAGGAAATGGAGAGAAATAAAGGGAAAGGGGTGATTGCCGCATACATTTTCCGTTAATTTTCTTTGCAGACACCCCGCAATTTCAACGTTTTCCATGATGGAGCGAACTGCTAATGTTATTATAGTATTACCCGGTAAAAACTCCACAACTTTTTTTGATGTTGTACAAAAGACTATTTGAATGTTTTGGTATTGCCCGTGCCTTTTCAGGCTTCTTGCGCTACGGGAAGGGTGATTATTATCCTGGTAAATTCCCCTTCGTTGCTTTCAACGCTCAGTTTTCCGCCGTGTCCGCTAATAATGCCATGACTAATGCTTAAACCTAACCCCGTTCCCTTGCCTTTGGGTTTGCTGGTAAAAAACGGTTCCATTATTTTACCCAGAATGCCGGCCGGTATGCCCATACCTCTGTCGTAGAATTCAATTCGGATATAGGGGGAATTATTTATGGAAATTTGCCGGGCAGAGATATCAAGTGTTTTACCGGCGTGTTCACCCGGATATTTTTGATTGAGGGAGTATCGCGCGTTGCTAATGAGGTTCAGGAAGACTTGCTGTATCTGCTGAGGTTGCACAAATAATGCCGGTAATTGCTGGGGTATGTTCACGTTTATCAAAATGCCTTCTTTATGGAGTTGCGCATCCGAAAGGGCAAGGGCTTCTGAAACCAAGGTATGGATTTCTGCCGATTCCTTTGCTTCTCCTCGTCTGGCGTAGGAAAGAAGTCTGCTGACTATGTTCGCTATGCGTTTCCCTTCCTTAATAATCCTGTTAGCCACGTCTTTTTCACGGCTACCGTCACTGCCCTTGTCAAATAGTATCTGCGCACAATTTATAACGCCCATGATCGGATTATTGATTTCATGGGCAACGCCCGCGGCAAGCTCACCGAGGGACACCAAATGCCTTACATGCTCCGCCTCCATCTGCAATGCCACCTTTTCGGAAACGTCCAGAAAGACCCCCAGTATGCCTATGATAGCGCCATGTTCATCTCTCAGCGGGGTCTTAATGGTGTGGGCAAAGAATTCTTTCTCATCCTTGACATATTTCTCCTCAACGTCTATCGTTTGTCCGGATTCAACAACCTTTTTGTCATCGGTTCTATATTTTTCAGCAAGTTCCTTCGGGTAAAAATCGTAATCGGTCTTTCCGACGATTTCTTCGGGTCGGACATTAAGATCCTTCGCATAGTTCTCGCTACAGGAAACGTATACGAAATTAATATCCTTGTAAAATATCCGCTGTGGAAGATTTTCAAGAAGTACCCGGTACTTGTTTTCGCTTATGGATAATGCCTCCGCTGCCCTTTTGCGATCAATACCCATTGCGATAATATCCGCTGCGGCGGCCAGGGCATTAAGCATGCTCTCGATAATCGGTTTGCGCGCGAATATGCCCATAACCCCAACGATGCGGTCTTTCGCAATCAGAGGGTATCCGGCAAAGGCAACCAAGCCTTCCCGCCTCACCCAGTCAGGATCGCTAACGTAAGGGTACTTGCTGAGATCGTTTGTTACCATTGGTATGCGATTCCGGGCAATGAGACCGACTTTCATTACACCGACCGGTATACGGCTATGGACACCGTTTTTGCTGGTATAAACTCCGGCGCCGGCTTGCAGTTCCAGCATGTCCTCTTTTTCGTTGAGCGTCCAGATACGGGCAAATGCCGCATCAAGGTTGCTGACGATCGCCTCGGCGCATTGTTGGAGGATTTCCGAAAGTGTCTCACCCTGATTAATAGCGATACCGACGTCTTTGACGAATGCCATGATCCGTAGTTGTTCTATCAGCAATTCCTTTTGTTTGTGATCGGTAATGTCGTTTCCAAAAGAAATGATACCGATAACGTCGCCCTGATCAATTATCTCGCTGCTCTGCCACGACAGGTACCTTTTTTTGCCGAATTTCGTAAGGATGGGGCTCTCGTAGGTGTCTTGCATCCGCCTGTTTGCACGCCAGCGGGAAAACGACTGCTTACTGTCAAACCAGACGTCGTTAGGCATGAGGATTTTAAAACAGTTTTTTCCCAGCACATCGTCTTTTTTATAACCGGTAACGATTTCCGCCGCTTTGTTAAACACCTGAACGGTACCTTGCAGGTCCAGCCCTATCACCATTACGTTTGCCGTTTCAATAAGGTTTTCTGCATATTCCTTTGCCTGCTCCAAAAGGGTGTTCGTTTTTAAAAGTTCTGCCGTGCGTTCCCTGACGCGTATTTCCAATTGATTATGCGCCTTTTGCAGCATATCCTGCTGCCGCTTATGTTCGAGTGCGTTGACAAATATCTCTCCTACTATTTTGAGGAGGGCAACGTCCTGCTCCGGCCACTGTTTTTCACTTAGCACGGAATCGCATCCCAGGAAACCGATAAGGGTTCCGCCGTAAGCCATAGGCACGATTACAAACGATTGAACCGATTGTAATTGCAGCAGTTCTTTTTCTGCTTCCGCGTAAGCCGGCAGATCCGCTACACGGGGGATATGGATGGTTTCCAATTGTTTTAGTTTTTCCATGCCCCAGGGGAACTGCTCAACGGGGACATCTTTCAGCATTTCAATTTGGGGTTCGATCCCTTTCGCGCACCATTCGTGGGTATTATCCATGCTTGTGTTTTCATCGTTAGAATACAGGCATACATAGCAGCGATCGATATCTACAAATTCTCCCAGCATAGCCAAAGAGCGGTTAATTCCACTGTCTACCTCCGTAGGCGTAAGGTTGATGAAATTTGCCGATATGGAGGCGATGACCTCCTCACTCTTTACCCGGTGCCGTAATAAGGCCTCTGTTTGTTTATGTTCATTAATTTCCAGGTTCAGTGCGTTATATGATTTCTGCAGCGATTCCGTCATTTGGTTGAAATGAATCGATAATTGTCCGATTTCATCTTCTGACTGGACTTCCACCTTGCGGGTGAGGTCTCCTCGCGCAATACCTTGCGTAACGCCGGTAAGACGCCGTATAGGTGAAATGATATGTTTCGTAAGAAGCAAGGTAATGCACAGCCCACCCAAAAATATTCCCAACCCGGCAGGGATGACGCTGTAGAAAATGATTTTTAGTATCTTGCTATTCATCTTACGGGTAGACAAGCCGACCTGCGCGTATCCTAAAATACGACCTTCTTTCTGCCGGGTAACGTCCTCTCCATCTAACATTTGTGCGGCAAAGACCTCCTCTGAAAAAGGAGTGCTTTCGAAGATGGCTGCAGTAAAGTGGTAGAATTTCCCCCTGGAACCGGTAATGATACGAGGAGGGAAAAATGGTGAATTCTGCCTGCCTTCCATTTCTATGGGGATTTCATTCGCGTCGGGGTGCACTCCCTGTACGTTTTCTTCAACAAGACCTCCGTCCGCATTTAACATACGCCAGTAGGCCACCTCACCGCTCCTGTCGAGTGACAGCATTCTCTGGATGGGAATGGACAATAGCGCAGGCTGCACGTAACTCAAGGCCTGCTTGACTTCATTGTCCTGGCTTATCAGGCTAACAAGGGATATGCCTAATTTTTCAAGCGATTTCTGCTCATTCTTTTTCAAATAAACAAAAAACAAGAAGATGCTGATCAAGTCCATGATCGCTATTGTTATGTTAACGTAAAGAATAAGTTTGGTACGGATACTCGTCATGTTAGCTCAATAATTAAATGAGGCCTTTTTCGGCAATTTCACGTATAGAACGAAGTGGCACTTCGTTCTACAACCATGTGTTTCAACTCTTTTCCACGCACCGGCGTGGGGAACTACTTTAGGGCACGCGGCTTCCCGTTATAACAGCAGGCACGTCAAGACTACAACCCAATTACTTACCGCTTTATACGTCTTCATGGATACAGCGTCACGTTAGAGCGAGACTCAAAAGGCGCTATATTTATCCCAAGCCACTTTGCCGTCTTTGTATTTAATGTCCACTTTAGTTTTTCCGGATGCCTAACTCCGGGTGGGGTCTCCTTGCTATGGAATAATAACGATTGTGCAATCTTCGCTGCCTGGAAACCCGTTTGAGTATAGTCTATTGCAATGGACGCCAGCGCACCAGCCTTGACGATTGCGCTGGAAGTGCAAAATGTTGGGATATGTTGTATCTGGACTTTTTTAAGGATAATGGATAGCGCATCCTGGGTTATTACCGTGCTATCCGGAATCATCCATAACACGTCTATTTTATTGATAATTGCATCGAGCGCGGCGGCAACGTCCTTTTCCGATGCAATCTTTTTGGTTATGAGATCAAAGTCGTATTTTTTTGCAAGAGGGATGGCTTCTGCAACGAGTTTTTCCGTTTGTATCGGGTCGTAAATAACGCCTAAACGCCTCCGCCCGCCAAGCAGTTCTTTGATCGCTGAAAATTGATCTTCCGTTGCTGCCTCGGAGGATATCCCGACAATGTTGCTTCCCTTAAAATTAAAGCGCTCGTGATTAATAACGAGGCAGAAGATCACGGGGATATCGGTAATGTACTCTTTTGCAAGGGTTGCGGCAAGCACACCTACTACCAGGACTAGATCAGGCGGGGACTTACTGTTTTTGATACCGAGGACAACCTTTTTTCCCGTCTCTGCATCGCCGTTTAAATCGTAAATGTCCCTTACGGTGATACCTTTATCCTTGCACCCCTCTTGAAACCCCTTGATGGCATCATCATAAGCTACAACCTGATGGCTTCGAATGACAATAACGGTCTTTTCATCCCGGCGATTATCCGATAAGACCGATGGGGGTTCACTTGCAGTTAGTTGGAATGATTGCAATAGGTTTGCAGAAAAAAAGCCAAGGATAACCCAAAATACCAAGGCTGTCTTATGGGGAATAAATAGGTTTTTGTTTTGATGTGCCATTTTTTGGTAAACAGACCGTACAAAAATGTACCTAAATTTAATGAGCCATTATTGTAACTAACAGTATTACAACGCTTAACTACCAACTTCTGTTAATTAGCAAAGCATATACCACAATGAGGGAGTAAGGCTGTTTCTATTTTCGGTAAATACTATTTTTTGTGAAGCCTTGCATTCCGCATGTATCTCTGGTTTTTTAGCAAATCCGAACGTTGCAGACCTCTTTCTTTTTCCTTCCGGCTCGCCCTGGTTATGGTAATAAGCCATACCGTTATTGACTTGACAACGACCGGCAGTCTGAATTATGCTATCCGCATTATCGTATCAAAGCATATTTACCGGTTTAATTCAACTGTATAGGAAATTCAATGTAATCTCGTAGCGCGGGGGTTCATCTCCCGCTGGGCATTCATACCCAATGCTATTGCCGACCATGAAGGCCGGCGCTACAAACGCTGTCGCCGTAGGCGACCTAATTTAATAGGGCATTTTTTCCCGGGAGGAAAATAAAAGATGAGGATGGTGAGCAGATATTGGGGGGCAGGGTTGGTTGCAATCGTTATGTTTTTAAGCGTTTCGGGCGTGGAATTATGATGGGCGAAACGGATTCGCCATGAAATTTTCTTTTACCGGTAATTAGGGTTTAAATCACCCCACCCAAAACCTTTATCATTTTGACCGGCAGAACTATATGCCATTTTTAATATAAGGAGACAATTATGCCAATTCCTATGGAGCTTGAACCAGGCAACTATCTTTGGTGCAGTTGCGGTAAATCGAAGAAGTCGCCGCTCTGTGATGGGGCGCACAAAGGCACAGAATTTAAACCGTATAAATTTACGGTCACGACAAAAGAACGTACGATGCTCTGCAACTGCCAGCACACTAACAAACCGCCATTTTGCGACGGTTCACACGATTTTTATAAATAGAAACGGCGCCGTGTTTATGTTTAAAGGTGTTTTCTCGAATGCATAAGTTCTTCATGTCCGACAAAGGCTATGTGGCTGATCTCTTTTTTTTCGAACTTGTCCAGCGCGCTGGGAACAAGATGTCTGATATTTACAAAATGTTTTACGACAACAGGGCAAAACTGGCTACCGGCGTGGGCCTCGATTTCCTGAAAGCATGCGTCATAGCCTTTTGCTTTTCTGTATGGCCTGTCTGAACTCAAGGCATCAAAGGCATCCACAACCGAAATAATCCTTGATGCAAGAGGTATATTGTCCCCTTCAAGACCATCGGGATACCCCAAACCGTCAAAACGTTCGTGATGATATAAAACCAACGTCGATATTTCCCTAAGGACAGGAAGTCTCTCAAAAATATTGCAGCCTATACGCGGATGCGCCTGTATTTCTAATATCTCTGCCGGGTCCAGCCTTCCCGGTTTATTCAATATCCTGTCCGTCACACCAATCTTGCCGATATCATGCAGATGCGCCGCAATATGTATCTTTTTTATTTCACCTTCCGGCAAGCGCATATCCTCCGCAATCAGAACGGACAATTCTGAAACCCTCCACGAGTGGAGAAACGTGTAAGGGTCTCGCGCATCCAGAATATTTACGACAACGTCCACCAGCTCATGTATCCCAACATTTTCAATAACCACATTTTATCCTTAATCTTTCGGCAGGTGAAATGACGTTGTAGAAATATTTCAAAAACCATCATCGTTAAGGGGAAGGTCAACCAAAAATCGCGAGGAGATAGGTATAATCACTGCTGTCCAAACGTTTAAATCTCTGTATAATCTCAACACATTAAAAACAATCCTGCATCCTTATTTCTCCGCAGATTTTTTAATTAGTTTTCCACTTTTTTCTACCAGTCTACTTACATCGTATGGCTTAAGCGCACTAGCAGACACAATAACTGTTGTTGCATTATGGATAAGCGCCGAAAGAACGGGGCTTATCATTCCACCTATGCCGAGTCCTATCAAAGTTGTATTGATTCCCATAATGTATCTGAAATTCTTTTTAATGCGAAACATGGCATCTTGTGCAATCTCCCTTACTTCAATAATTCCCTCAAGCCCTCTATCTAAGAGCAAAATATCACATGCCTCTTTTGCAATATCTGCTCCGTGCTTCATAGATATGCCAACATCTGCATATGAAATTGCCGGGGAGTCATTTATACCGTCTCCAACCATTACAACTACACAACCATTGCCTTTTAAGTTTTTAATTATTTCTGTTTTTCCTTCAGGAAGGATCTGTGCGTGATACTCCTCTATCCCGAGTCTATTTGCCACATTCCGTGCAGTAGTATCATTATCACCGGTCAGCATAATGATTCGCTGTACACCCGAATTCTTAAGCATATTGAGAAACTCCTGTGAGTCTTCTCTCAAACGATCTTCGATAGCTATAATGCCTGCGAGTTTATTCTCCACAGATACATAGAGTATTGAGTATCCCTTATCCATAAAATCTTTTATCACGGGTTCTTCACACTTCACATCAACTTTATTATCTTCGTATATAAAGTGTTTACTCCCTACCAGTATCCTTTTGCCTTCAATTCTTGATGCAATGCCATGGGCCAGGACATATTCAACCTCTGCATGGTTCTCCTCATGGATAAGGCCTTCATCTTCTGCCTTTTTAACCACAGCGTTTGCTACCGGATGTGGAAAATGTTCTTCTACACATGCTACGTTTTTTAATAGGTATTCCCGGTCAAATCCGTTAAAAGGGAGAAGATCAAAAACTTTTGGCTTTGCCTCTGTAAGGGTTCCTGTTTTGTCAAAAACAAAGATGTTTGCCTGCGCCAGTTTTTCTATAAATCTACCGCCTTTTATGAGGACGCCACGCCTTGATGCCGCTATCATTGCTGACATAATCGTCAATGGGGTTGATAATTTAATGGCGCATGAGTAATCTACCAGCAGTACTGAGACAGCCCTCAATGGATTGCTTGTGAAGAGGTATATCAGCCCGCTCAATAAGAAGCTATAGGGAACAATCCTATTCGCAAGCCTTTCTGCATAGTTTTGCACATCCGCTTTTAAACCCTCTGACTCCTCAATCACCTTGATTATTTTAGAGATCCTTGTTTCGTCACCTACTTTTATCGCTTTTATTATCAAAGAACCTTCTTCCAGGACAGTACCTGTATAAACCATTAATCCTGCCCTTTTAGGAACAGGCAATGGCTCACCTGTCATTGAAGACTGATTGACGAGAGCCACACCCTCTGCTACAATGCCATCAACAGGGATGCTACTCCCCGTCCTTACAACCACAAGTTCGCCGGCAGCTATCTCCTTTATACTGACCCTCATTTCACAGCCGTTCCTCTTTATCCATGCCCATTCATCCCGTCTCTGGAACATCTTTGAAAGGCTTTCCCTTGACTTCTGCCGTATCCGTTCCTCAAGGTAATTGCCAACCTTCAGAAAGAATGTAATTAAACTTGCCGTTAGGTAATCCCCTCTAAGCAATGAAATACCTATAGCAGTAGAGTCAAGGGTATCTACGTTTAAGCGCCTGTTCAGGGTTGCCCTTAAACCTTTTTTAAAGATAGGCATGGCACCATACAGAGCAAATACTGGCACTAATATAAGCGGTATAATTGGTCTCGCTATCAAGAGGGTTCCGGCTAACATCACAGCCTTTTTTTTCCGTTCAAGTATATTTTGCTTAAAATTGTCTTTTCTTACAAAAGTTAAGGGCGTCTCTTTTATTATCTTCAACAAGGCAGTTCTTACATTACTATTGCCATTGTATCTAACAAGGAGGCTCCTGGTTCGGTAATTGAAGGATACCGTCTGAACCCCCTCAATTACCGAAAATAATCTCTCTATCTGGGAATTATCCGGAGTGTGCTTTTTGGGTAAGTTGAGACATATCCTTATGTTCTGCTTCAGACGGAAACGGAATTTCTCTAATTGAAATAAGCTATACTTAAATTATTTCAAAGGAGGGAAAAATGGAACAAGCAAATGAGAGAAA
>JACVXV010000111.1 GCA_015661205.1 Candidatus Brocadiaceae bacterium | reverse complement strand
TTTTCTCAATAAAAACATCTTACACATTTTTGGAAGGCAATGCTCCTTTTCTCTTCCTATGTCTTACTTATTACCCACAGATTCTGCGGACGAGCCAAATTTTTAAAGAAACATACATTTTTGGAAAGGAAAAGGTTATGATAAACAAAGTAAAACTAGGCGTAATGGTACTCTTAGCCGTGTTTGCGTTGGTTTATGTATCTGAAGTCAGGGCTGTGGAAGTTGAAAAAGGAACTAAAGTTGCAGGTACTTGGGCAGCGCAAGGGACATGGACAGGGACGGGTTCGTGGAGTGATACGTGGACCATTAAACAAAAAGGTAAAAAGATTACGGGTTCCGGAAGCGGTTATGATTTTAAAGGTAAAGTAAAGGGTACAAAGATAACCTTTAAAATTTCGAGTGGCTGCTATCCCACATACACGGGTACAGTAAGTAATAACAAGATGAGTGGAACGATGGAATGTGAAGATCACTCTTACTCTGGCACGTGGAGCGCTACAAAAACAACTGATGCACCAGAGTCGTCCGGCGCAAGTGCTGCTGGTCCAGGGGAATGAAAAAAACAGCCACTCTTAATGGATGAAGTGCAATTGCTATGTTGCAAAAGGGTTACCGGTAGGCATTCTGTAAAAATCACAAGTTTAATCGTATAGGAATTTCAAACGCACGTGTAGTGGCAAGGCGCGCCTTGCCACTACGATTTATTAAGATGGCCGAAGGCCTAATCTACCAACCTCTGATAGTAGTCTTTATTCAAGTCCTTATATTTTTCCGGCAACCCTTCTTTCAAGGCATCCAGGATGTCCTGCCTGAATTCCTTGGGTACTTTGTAGGCCTCTTCCGAAGGGATTTCTACCTTTTCCGTCGAGGCTCCCGATTGCCCCTCGCCCATCTGTCCGGGGAAGGCGCCGGGGGTGGGCATAGGCATGCCGCTTCCCATCATTCCTTTTGCAATGCGTTCCCTGGCCTTTTCCATGCTTTTTTTGGCCTCTGCAAGGCGATACATCGATTCCCTTTCGTCCATAACGGCGCCCCGCACGTCCTTGTTACTCAATTTCCCTTTTGCGCCACCCATCGACTTTGACGCCATATCGAGTTGTTTCTCCGCTTTGTCATCCATAAAGGGGTTTTGCTTTGAAAGCGCATCCGTTTTTTCGGCAAGTTCATCGGTATCTTCCTGTATTTCTTTTTGTTCTTCAGCCTCTTTATTCATCGCATTCATCTCCTCTTCGGTTAATGCGGCAACCTTTTGTTCTTCGAAGGATTGCATCATGGCCTCAAGGTCTTTTACGATCTGCCGGTTCAGTTCCGATGCATTTTTAACCTTGTCCGGTATTTCGGTGTCTTTTCTGGCCAGCAATTCTTTTTCGTTCCGTTTCCTTAGTTCCAGGGTGTCTTGCATACGGCTGTTCCACCGGCTCAGGTTTGGCTGAAGTTCTTTTGCCAGGTTAAGCGATTCCTTCGCCTCCCAGCTTTTCAGCATCTCATCTAAATGGGAAAGGGTCTCCTCCGTTTGCGGCAGTTCACGTGACAGGGAAAGGAAGTCCCTCATCAGCGGTTCCTTGTTGATACGGCGGTTGAGTTCGGCGTTTTTCCTGGACAATTCACCAACCTTGTTCGATTCCGCCTGAAATGATTTCATTTCCTCCTCACCCCCAAAGGATTCACCTATCCGGCCTGCTATCGCGTCTCGTTCTTCAGCAATGCCTTTCAAATCCCGGTTTACCTGTAAATATTCTTGCAGTAGCCCGTTTTTGGCAAGAAATTCCTTGGTATCGGAAATATCCTTTTTGATTGATTCAACCCTTTTGCCCTGCCTTTCAAAAAACGATTTCAAATCCTCGGTCATTGACTCTGAGGCGCGTTTCTGAATGGCTTTTTTGAGTTTTTCCGTATTTTCGGTGAGTTCTCGTTCCCTGTTTTCCAGTTCGGCTATTTTATCCAGTACCTGGTTGGTTTTGTTCAGCGTGTCCGAGAATGAAGAATCGGTATGACGCTGCGCGGCGCCTTTCATTTTGTCCATCATTCCCTGGAGGGCAGAAAGGAGTTTTTGCGCAGATTCCAAGGCCGCTTCTAGGTCGCCTTTGTTAAACGCGTCTTTCATGGCGTTCAGGTCTTTCATGACGTTGTTTTCTTCCAAACCTTTCAGTGCATCCTCATTTAAAAACTCGTCAAGGTGTTCTCCTTCCGCCATCTTCATGAGTTTTCCCATCATCTGCCGAATGGTTTCCTCTATGCGCTTGAGTTCCGCAAGCGTCTTTTCCCGCATGTTTGCATCGCCGTCCTTACGCAATTTATCGAGCAATTTTGCGACGTCGTTTTGCGATTGAATCAATTTCTTCCCGGTATCCAGCACGTCTTCCAGCTTTTGCCTTTGGATTAGCTCGTTAAGGAAGACGATAGTGTTTTCCACCACGGCAACTTCGTCGTCCAGCGCCCTTTGTAACCCGCGCAAGACCGTAACCGGTAACGTATTATCCCGGACATTTTGAACCGACTGGAGAACGGTATTCCGCCTTTTCGCGGTCGTGTCGTGAAATGTATCCTTCTGGTTTTGAAGTGAATAGTATATACTGTAATTTGCCTCCGTATCCTCCTGCATGCCTACGAGGACGTCCGTAAAAAGGCCGATTATTTTTTCAATGCGCCCCTGCACGCCGTCTTGCAGCATAAGGAGGTAATCTTTCGACGTGCATTGTATGTCATCCAGCCGCTTCGTGACGTCGTCAGACAACAGATACAACATCTCCCGCAGGAGTTCTTCCTGGAGTTGAACGAGTTCCTGCCGCTTCTTCTTGGAGTTGAATACCTCCAGATAATAGGTCTTGGAACGGCCTATCTTCGGGCCTGATATGGTATCGTTGTCCTTCACTTCAAGGTGATATGAGATTTTATCGTCGGATTGCAACCCCAGTTCCGTCAACGACCACGCGTAGCTGCCGCTGTGTTGAATCTGTTTTTTGCCGAAGGTGTTTATTGTTTTAGATTTTGTCTCGCTTCCCCTTTCAAATACGAGGGAAATGCCACCGATGCCAAAGTCGTCCTTAGCGGTATACCGGAGTTCGACGGTCATCTTTTCGTTGACCACGGCGTCTTTTGTCGGGGAAGTGAGGGATATTTCAGGGGATAGATCCTGTAGTATTTCTATTTTATGGGGAAAGGCGTCAATGCAGGTTCTCCCGTTGGCGTCCGTTGTTTCAAAGGTATACGTCCCGCCTTCCAGCATTAAGAAAACCCCTTTCATCATCCTGCCGTTTTCAATCGTAAAGGGGATTTTTGTTGAATTGTTCACAATCATTCCCGCCGACTTCAGCATCCGGTCGCTCACTGCGCCTATCCTTGCCTCACTGCCTTTTAAAGCGGTAAGATCGCCGTTGGTGTTATATACGGCCTTCTGGGGAATTTCGGAATAGAGCGGATAACGATAACTGATGACAATATCGCCGATGATGGGGACGTCGGCTGCAAGCATCTCCCCGGCGTCGTTTCTGCCGATCAGGCAGCTAAAAAGGGTGGGGACATTTTTTAGAAAATACCCCGGCTTCGATATGCAAACTACGGTGAAAATCACGGCTGATGCAATGAGGGCCGCGGCGCCTAAGCGGGAAAAGCCCTTCTCCACAACCAGGCGCATGTCTAACCGCTTCAATTTATCTTCCGTATCTGCAACAAGCAGGGCGACCAGGTGCGCCGAGCATTCATCCCTTTGCTTTTGAGGTTCCGTTCCCTTCGTTTTGAAGGAAGGCGTCTCTCCGTCAAGTTGGATTGAACTGATGAGGGCATTGTTCAGGGACGGGAACCTTTGCTCGATCAGCAAGGCGATCCGTTCTTTGGTTAACAGCGGCAAAAGCGGAATCAGCAGTGTGGTTAAAAATATGAAAAACAGAATGACGATGCTTAGCCCATAGAATGTGGCAAGGGACGCCGGATGATTTACGATAAGTGATACGCAGGCCGCGCCGCCCATAAACAAGAGCAACCCCGCTGCAAACAGAAGAAACAAAGCCCCGCAAACCCTGTTGGTAATGGCGCACCTGGCAACGGTGCGCAAAGAGGCCTGTATAATGCCCTGACCGTCCAGTGTCTTTTTACTGCGAGTATCGAAAAGAAGCGCAATAAAATCGACAAAATTGATAAAAAGGCGTATAAATGTAACTTGTTTAGGAATTTTCATATTGTTTTGAAAGCATATATCAGGTCGCTCCTACGGAGCTTTATTGATGTTTCAATTCTATTGCTGCTGCTGCTACTACAAACAGACCGCCCCTCCGGGGCTATATTCATTGAAGCTTACAAGATTTTAAGATTATGCCTTTACCATCCAATTGTCAAACAAAATCTTATCGTTGAAAAAGCGCTAATTTGAAGATACAATACCTCACCATGTATAAATGTTATCGACTTATATTTACCTTATATTCGTGGACGTTATTTGTCCTGCTCTGGTTGTCTTCCATACTTACGGCAATAGTCTTAAGCGTGGATGCGAAAGAGAAGGAGCATGTATTTAATGCCATCGAAAGATATTTTAGCCGTATTGCCTTCAAACTCCTGGGGATGAAGGTCGAGATTGAAGGGGTGGAGCATATACCGCAAGGTGAGCCGGTTATCTTTATCTCGAACCATCAGAGCATGATGGACATCAAACTGGCGATTGCCTGCATACCCTCGAACATCAGCTTTGTTGCGAAGGAATCGATCTTTGACGTACCCATCCTGGGGTCATACATGAGGGTATCAGGCCACATCCCCATAAAAAGGAACGAAGATAGAAAGGCTTACGCGTCGTTACTGGCTGCCATTAAAAACCTTACGACAAAAAACAAGTCGCTTGTCGTATTTCCAGAAGGCACCAGGAGCGAGGATGGGCAGCTTGGCGTATTTAAAAGAGGCATCTCGCTCATTATTTTGAAATCGGGAAGACGGGTTGTGCCTATGGCTATCGACGGCAGCAATCAATTTATGCCAAAGCGTGGGTTTCTCTCCCACCCGGAGAAGCGACACGTGAGGATTGCCTTTGGAAAACCGTTGTCATTTGACAGTTCCAGGACAGACCGTGAATACACCCTCAAGATGACCGAAGAATTGCATGAAAATATAGTGCGTTTGCTGCATAAATAAAGGGCTAATAGGTTTGCCTTTTTGATGCCAACTGGTATAATGAACCGCTCATTCTAAATTAACTAGATTAATTTTTTTAAGGAAATGTCCGATATATATACGAAAAGGCACGGAGTTTGATAGTATTAAGCATATCCACAACCATTTTTTAGAAATGGAAATGGGCAAAAACCTTTAGCGATAAGGGGGGGGATGGCCATACCGGCATTCAACACGTCCTTTTACGTCATCTGATACCCTGGTTTTTTATGGTGTTTTTCAGAAAACTAAATTGGTATAAATTTTGTTAAACCGTGAATTTGTGAGAAATGCGTATGTCTACTAAAACGGATGCATTCAAATTACTGGAGGATTTGTCACTTAAAGAACTCCAGGACACACAAAATTACATTAACAATTTGATTGCAAAATCAAGGGAACCTAACGCAACTCATCATGATATATCCGTAGACGATACATCAGAACAGGAGCGGCAGGAGCGGTTTTACACCATCTTCAGTTGTAAGTTTAAGCGGTTGGCTGAACAGGCAAAGCCTGCCTTTTCAGGGATGGTTGTGGACGTCTCAAAAGACGGTTTGCGGCTAAAGACCACCGAAAAAATGGAAGTGGGGACAATCTTGGTTACCTACGAGGCTCAAGAATTACCGGAAAACAATCGCCTGTCCACCGTTGTCGCAGAAAATGATGCTTTACAGAGAAGGGCTTGTCTGGAGGTTGTACGCTTAAAAGAGGTTGGGGGATTATATGAAATTGGCTGCAAGCTTGTCCACGATCACGATGCTGCTTTGGATGGTTTAACGGAACAGGAGCGGCAGGAGCGTTTCTACGCCAGCATAAGCTGTAAATTTAAGCGGTTGACTGAATCTAAAAAGCCTGCATTTCCGGGGACGATTTTGGACGTTTCACAGGACGGATTGCGGCTAAAGACTACCGAAAAAATGGAGGTGGGAACCATCTTAGCCACTTTCCAGGTACAGGAGAAGCCAAAAGATGATAGCCTGCCCGCCGTTGCTGCCAAAAATGACGCCATACAAAAAAAAGCCTGTATGGAGGTCGTGCGTGTGAAAGAGGTCGGGGGGCAATACGAAATAGGTTGCAAGCTTATCCGTTCTGAGCTTGATTCTTTTTTATAGTACCTTAAACAAACCCTGATAGAAAAGATAGCCAGACATAGTCTCATACCTACAAGAAACCCCGAAACCACAGATTTCACAAATTCTCAGATTTTGGATTATCAACACTTGAATCAAGTTTAAAAAACAGCTATAATGCAGACTATACAGGTTTGTGGCTTTCGAAATACAGCCCAACATCAAACAAACCAGAAACATGAAATCTGGAACTCGATATCACTAACTTTTTACTACCCGCTGAGGACACATCTTGGGGAAAAAATTCATACCCGGCATTTGCATTCTCTTCTTAGCCGTTTTTGGCTGCGCTTCTTCCGGCGATAGAGCCGGCGGTACCAACAAGGCATCTCAATATCAACTGGCAATGGAGTTTAACAACCTTGGCGCAAGATACGTAAGCAAGAATTTGATTGATGAAGCCATTGTTCAGTTCAGGAAATCCATCACCGTCTACCCCAGCTTTACCGAGGCTCATAACAATCTTGGCGTTGCTTACTGCAAACAAAAGATGTATGATGAGGCCATAGCGGAATTCAAATGGGCGATTCAGCTTAACCCGGACTACTCAAAGGCACACGATAACCTGGGGTTTGCATACCAGCACAAATGCCTCTTTGACGATGCAATTAAAGAACATACTTTGGCGCTGAAAATAAACCCCAACGACATGGAAGCAAAAAAGAATTTAACACAGGCCAAAGACGAAAAAAAAGTCTATGAAAAAACCAAGACAACCCAAACCGGCAATCGGGGAATTAGCCCGGAAAGCATACGGGCGTATAACCACTACTCAAGGGGATACGTTGATGAGGCGATAGCGTTATTTCAAAAGGTTTTGGAAGACAATCCCCAGGAAACCTTTGCCGCTTGCTATTTAGGCCATGCTTATACCGCCAAGGGAATGATGGACGAAGCGATAACGGCGTATACCGGGGTACTTCAAAAAGACCCTTTAAATGTTCAGATACGGCTTATGCTGGGAGACGCCTACTATGAGCGCGGTCTCACTGACAAAGCCGTAGCCGAATTTGAGAACGTTCTAAAAACGAACCCTGACAACACACGCGCCATGTATAAACTCGGCGACATTTACACGGAGAGAGGTGACGAATCAAGGGCCACCACCCTGTATAACAGGGCCATTGCATCCAGCCCAAAATCTCCGGAGGCATACCACAAACTGGGCGACGTTTATTTAAAAGAGGAACTTTACGACAATGCGATTGCTTCCTGGAAAAAACAACTGGAATTAAGCCCCCATTCCGGAAAAGCCCACGGCAACCTGGGTTCAGCTTATGCGACTAAAAACATGACGGATAATGCCATTGATGAATACAAGAAGGCGCTGGCCGGCAATCCGGAAGACAGAGAAACACACTACCATCTGGCCTCTTCTTACGAAGAAAATGGTATGATAGACGAGGCGCTTGAGGAATATAAAAAGGCGCTGGGTGTAATGCCGGCGTGGAAGTAAGAAGAAGTCAACGGGTTAAGCGGTTTAAATTGTTTGTTGTATTTACACCGTAACCAAATTTTTTGACGTAAATGTACTGATTAATTTTGATAAACTTAGAAATCTGGAAGATAAATAATCATGAAACAGAAAATAAGGGGATGTATCATAGCGACGATGGCCGTGCTTATTTCTTTAATCGCTGTTTATGCCTTCGGGAATGTTTCTCAAAGCCTTGAAGTGACACGCGGACCGGACTTATTATGGCGTTGTCTGGCAATGTGGGTCAAGAGCATTATATTGACACAAACGGTGCTGGTTGTAGGCATATTAGTTTTATTCATGCTGAGAAAACCGAAGGATGCCAGGTCATAAATGACGCGTTTTATTGCGCTTTTCATAATATCCTACATCGTTTATTACCTTATTAAAAACAAGTTAAGGGGCTATACTGCAAAAACGAAACGGCAACCGTCGTGGGGAGAAAAACCGGAAACAGTTCAAATCCGTCTCAAAGAAATTGCCTACGTCGTCTATTCGGCAAACGGGGACGGCGATACCTGTGACCTGTGCGCGGCGCTGGACGGAAGGCATTTCCTCCCCGGCCATCCCATGCTGAACTCGATAAGGCCGCCACACCCAGCTTGTAACGGCCACAAGGGATGCCGGTGCACCCTGACTTACGTAACGCGCGACGAAGAAGGCAGCAAAGAAATCGTGGCCTATTTAGGGAAACGGGGCGGTGTGTGCGACAGACAAGCAGTTAAAGGAGTATTAGCCCATGGACAGCGGTAAAAACAACCCGTCGCCTGACCACAAAGCCGTTATCGTTTTTATAACCACCGGTTCAACCGATGAGGCAAAAAAAATCGGCAAACTCCTGGTAGAAGAAGGCCTTGCCGCCTGCTGCACCATTATCCAGCCGGTAGAGTCCATCTTCAAATGGAAAGACGCGATACACGTCGAACAGGAAACGCTTATCATAAGCAAAACGCGCGAGGAACTCTTCAGCGCCCTGGAAAAGCGCGTAAAACAACTACACAGTTACGAAGTCCCCGAAATCATCGCAATACCCATCACGCAAGGCTCGAAGAGTTACCTGGATTGGATAGTTAAGGAAACGAGAATACCCGGCAAGACGCCGTCGTAATTGGCCGGAACGAAGCGTGAAGAATGCCAGGTTGTGCGCCGTCAGGACTAAAGCCCGGATTTGGCGGGTGTCCGGCGCCCCAGCCTCAAGTAACCGTGTATTGAATATCGAATATCGAACAAGGAATTTCGAATTGTGAAGTATGGATACGGAGCGCCATTTCACGACACAAACCGTGACTACACGCCGATACTTTTCTGTGCTTCTGGTTTATGAGCGTTCATTGACGGTTATCAGTAAAATATCTTTTATCATTCGTTATTCCTTGTTCGATATTCGATTTTGTGTTAATCGCATCTTACGGTTGCCATTTATGCTTATAGCACATTGCAATACTGCCGTTTTACTTCCCACCGCCTATTTGATGAAACTCTTTCCATTTAAGGGCGTTAAGCTGGTCCAGCAACTCTTTCTTTTGTGAATCCTTGACGGCGCGGTATTCCAGCCACACCGTCTTTCCAACGCCAGTTATGGCGGTAATCAATTCACCGGCGCTTTTTATGATATCCGTTACGACGCCCTTTTCTCCCACGTGTTTACTCAGTATCTCTTCTTTGATGAACGCGGTAAAAGAAATACGGCTGTCAACCGCCTTTTTTATAATCTCCTGGAAATCTGACGATGTATTAAAAGGCTCGGCCTTTATGAGTTTCGTTTTCATGTATTCTATCAATCCGTTAAACTCTGCCCTCGCGGCCACGTATAACTCGATCCCCCGTGCGTACGTATTGAGATCGTTTTTGCCGAATTCGTTGAGCATATAGGCATAACTCTCCGCCAGGGATTGTTCGCGTCCCAGCACCAGAAAGGCGTCCTCTTTTGCTTCAGAGGGAGACGCCTTGGAATCCCCATTGCATAAGGGCGCAACAGCAAGGAACAACGATAGGAAAATAAAGACATGAATGGTTTTGAAATAAGCCCTGATTTTACCTGTATACCGTCCCGTTTGTTTCATTTTCCACCCTTTCCTTTTTTCTCATTAATAACATGAAATACCTTTAAATCCTCTACGGCCTTCGGCTTGGCGGTGACAGGCGTCTGGCTGCCTTCCGCCAGCTTCTTTACCTTATCAGGGATCCACACCTCCAGTTCCGCTATGGAGACGTGCCCGTCTTTTGTGTAATCCGCCTGACCCGCAATGCCTTCTATCAGCGCCCGGGTAAAGGCCCCGTTCCCCCATTCCATATCCTCTTTAGAAAACTGCTTGCCGGTGGATGAGGCAAAGACTATGACGCCCATATCCGCCTCGGCAAGTTCGTTTGCCAAACGGTCCGTATCCGGTCGGGTGTCGCCCTTCTGACCGGACATTAATTTACCCGAATGGCAGGTATCCAAAAACAACACCGTCTTTCCTGCAATCGTACCCAGAAACATCTTGAGTTCCTTGTCATCCACGGTGGTACGATTCATACGGGCAGGGTCGGCGTCGTGTGGAAGGAACTGGTACGTCCCATCCCGTGGATTTTTGATACCATGCCCTGACAGAAAGACCATCGCTACGTCACGGCCGGTAGTCTCGTGTTCCAGCCAGTCCAGCCCATCCAGGATGGCGTCTTTTTTTGCCTTACTGTTATCTAGTAAACGGCATGACACCTTTTGATAAAGGCCGCCTTCCTGCTTTTTTACGGCTTCCACAAAGTCACCGGCGTCTTTTGCGCAATATTTGAGGCCATCGTAACCGGCACTTTATAATCATTCACACCGATAGCCAGCACGTACAGCTTGGGTTTGTACCAGTCTTGAGTCCCTTCCCAATTGACGTAATACCGCGCCGGTTCGCTGGAGCCGTTCCGGTTCTTTGCGATAATGGTTACCTGGCAATTTTGTGCCGGCGATTACGTCAGGGCAGTAAAATTGTTGACGGAAACGTGACGCGCCAAAGAATTCAGGAGAAACGTCAGCGCCGTGGTTCAGATGCCAGCCGATGAGGTCTTCGCCCCCTACTGAGGCGTTGTAGTACCCTTCAGGCGTCCAGACCACCCAGCGTTTGTCATCCGGGCGCACAAAGAGCGCCAGGAGTTCCTTTCCATCCGACATGCGGTACCAGCGCAGTGTGCCGTCACCAAAACCGGCCACGGCCAGGCGACCGTCACCGCTGATATTGACAGCCCATGCAATTCCAGGTGCATCAACCCGCCATACCTCTTTACCCTTACGATCGAAACAACGTAGGAACCACTCCGTACCCAGGATAAAACAACTACCATCCGGTGAGATGGCTAGGCTACGCGACTTTTCGTTGTCCCAGAGTTCAAGGCGGGTACCATCAAGTTTTGGTGTGTAACGATTAACCCAGTCGGTAATATTGAGACCTTTGGCCTCCGTAATTGGCCCCAAAAGGCACTTGTCTTCAGGTGGGTCAAGGGTCAACTGGCTATCGGTGAGGGAAAAACAGGCTGGGGGTTTTCCCCACCGCTCAAACCCGAACTGTACCCTGTCTCCATTTCGAGATAGGCGAATACATTGTGTGCCTATCTGAGCACGAAAATCAGCAATGCCGCCCTGGTATTTCCAGATTACAACCCCAGCGTCCCTCACCACACCGACCAAAGGACCACCAGCGCCTACAGCGAGTTTGCCATCGGCAAGTGGTGCGATATTCATGATCGTATTAGTAGCTATACGAAATTCCTTTACCTTGCCGCGACCACCCTTGTCCCAGCAGAGGATGGGACAATAATCGCTAACGTAGTATCGACCACCTGCATAGAGACAACGCCCATCAGTGGACCGCGCAACTTTGCCTAAATCACCCTTATCCACACCATCTGTATTTGCTGAAAAGAGTAGGCTGAGATCGTCGGCTGATAGCACGTCCACGCGGGTACTATCATAATAACCCACGGCAATTGTATGACCATCGGGTGAAAAGGCCACGCCGAGTGGTTGAGAGCCGCCCGGGGCGTGTTTATTTTGGATAAGCTTGAAATCAGCATCATAAAGCCTGATATTACCATCATCAGACGTGGTCACCAGGTGACTTGAGCTATCATAAGAGCACCACTTGCTTCTGTCACCATAGTCCGCATCACTGGCTACCTGACCATAGCCTTTCTGTGCTGGTTCACCGTGAATTGGAATTTTGAAATGTAAAATAAGCTACAAAAGGATGGGGCTTTGCCCCAGACCCCAGGGTTTTTTAAAGGCATAAGA
>JACVXV010000110.1 GCA_015661205.1 Candidatus Brocadiaceae bacterium | reverse complement strand
TTCTCTATAGCCCAATGACTTCTAATGCTTTTAAGAATTTGCTTAGGTGTATCCTCTCGTGAGGATATATAAAACCTTGCTTCGTTTGTCGTTTTTTTTTTGATTTTCTGATTGAGTGTATCTTGATAATACTTCTGATAGATGTCCATTTTGGATGTTTTTTATTAAAGTCTCACGTCTATTCCATAGCACAGCCGCAACCAACAATAAGAAAAATAATCACACAAAGCTTTGCGACTTTGCGACAGACAGACCTAAGTAGTTACAAACCTTTCATAATGATATCCCGCTTCCCGCTCCTACAGCGCCTCAACCATGCGCCACACCATATCGGCAACCGTCTTTTCCGGCAACAGGACGCCGTCTTTTGTGCAATCAATGATTACCCAGTCTTTTTTCCCTTTAGCAATTTCTAAAAAGGTCTGCTGGGCGCACCGCAGATGGTTTATATCCTTCTCGTGAATATCCTTTTTTTCTCCCGCCAGATAATCGCGTTGCCCCTTTTTTTCGACAAGCAGGTACGCCATTTCAGCGGGGACGTACAACAAAATATTAAGCGTAGACCGCGGAATAGCAAATACTTTATGTTCGAGGGTATCCAGCCACTGGAAAAACGCCTCTTTTTCGGAGGCAGCGCTAAACTTGCCACCCTGATGCGCCATGTTATCGCATACATAGCGGTTTGAAATGATAAACTTACCCTCTTCCAACCAGGCCGTAATCCGCTCCTTAACCTCCCACCGGTCGCCTGCATAGAGTAGCGATGCCAGATAGGGGTTAACCGAATCCGCCATGCCGAACTCACCCCGCAGATACTTCGTGACCATATCCGCAAAAAAGGTCTTGCCGTATTGGGGAAAATCAATGGCGATAACGGGACGCCCCTCTTTGAGCAGCCGTTCGTAGAGCAACTTTGTCTGTACCGTCTTCCCGCTGCCATCAATACCTGTTATTACGACAAGCTTTCCTTGCATGGAATACACTATCTCCCCCTTATCACACAATGATCTTACCTTCCATACTCCCCGGCATTTTAACGCCCATATAGTTCAACACGGTCGGAGCTATGTCGTATATAGTAACCCCGCTGCGTCTATCATGACGGTAATCTCTGCTGTCATTAATCATAAAAATACCGTATTGGGCGTGATTGGCGTCGTCGGGACCTGTGTCGTTCTCGTCTGCCCATATCTTTTTGTTCCCCACGCTGCCGATAGACCGCCAGGAGAGATCACCGTAATACACGATTAAATCAGGCGGTATCCCGTTACACTCCGAGTAAATATCCTCCGGCCGGTAAGCCTTGGTATTGATGTTTTTGCCGTTCTGGTCCCGCAGGTCTTCCAGTTTTTTAATAAGCTCGTTCCTGACGTGTTCGTAATTCTGCTTTGCTATGACCCCTTTGGGTTCACGGCCTTTTACGTTCATAAACAAACGTCCATAGTAACCGCCTTCCCCCCAAGCCATGGTGTGTTCCCAATCGACAACCAGCTTATTGAATGGGATGCTTGTAGACGGATATTCCACCAACTTTAGGTAGCCGTTCTGGATAAGCCACTCATTGATACATATCCCACCATCCATCTTTTTAGCGCCGTGGTCGGATACGATGATGGTCATGGTATCGCTATCAAGGAGAGCAAAGGTTTCACCAATCTCCTTGTCGAGATATTTGTAGTAATTAAAAATGGCGTCCTGGTATTTTGATCCCGGCACAAACTTGGGGTGTCCTTCATCAAAGTATTTCCAGAAGGCGTGGTGTATCCTGTCCGGACCCATTTCGACCATCATAAAAAAATCCCACTCTTTGTTTCGAATAAAGTGCCTTGTGAGCTTGAACCGTTTTTCGGTCATATCATATATTGACTGGAGAATCTGGTCTTTGTTCTCGTTTCTGAAGTCGTTGACGTCGAGGATATAACCGTTAGTAACATTTTCCACCTCGGCCTTCAACTCGGGGGGGTAGGTGTACTCACATTTGGTGTCGGGGGTCATAAAGCACGTTACCATGCATCCGTTAACCGGCTTAGGCGGATAGGTCATAGGAACACCGACCACCACGACCTTTTTCCCAATCTTTGACAAAACGTCCCAAACGGCTTCAACATGAACCGCCCTTGAGGTTGCGAACGACAGCCCATCATATTCGTAGCTCGACCGGTTCCTGAACCCGTACAATCCTAATTTACCAGGGCTGGTGCTCGTCATCATAGACATCCATGCCGGGCAGGTAATTGCCGGAATGGTGCTCTTCATATCGCCATAGATACCCCTGGAAATCAAATTTTTTATATTAGGCAGATGATCCAGCCACCGATCAAAAAGAAGTTCGGGGGGAACGCAGTCAAGTCCAAGAACAAACACCTTATTTTTGTTAATAACCATAATTTATCCTATAGTTAAAGAATGCCCGCAGTTCACTTTATATCCGTAATGGTGGAAAACAATCCCTCTTTAAGGGGGCCAGTGTGTTGTAATCCTTTAAGCGGTTTAAACTGCTTAAACCGTTGAAACAGATTAAACCGAAGAGAAAGAGGACGAGGGGATTGGACTCCCGGCTTTTGGGAATACCGGATGAACTGCTGCCAAAATAAAAGCCCGCGATCGGAGTCGAACCGACAACCTCATCATTACGAATGATGTGCTCCGCCAATTGAGCTACGCGGGCTAACAATTTAATCTGCTTTTAATTTTGTATATTGTACGGAAAAATACCTTATTTACAATAATTATTCCTTATTGTTACTATTTTATCTTCCCCCGGTTTGCACAACCGCGTGTATCGCCAACACTTGATCAACGAGCGCGGATAAATCGGCGAAAGGCAGCATGGTTGCGGAGTCCGAAAGCCCCTTTTCCGGTGTCTCGTGGACTTCCAGAAATAATCCGTCGCACCCAGTCGCGACCGCTGCGCGGGCAAGAGGCGACGCCATTTCCCTTTCTCCTCCAGAGGCATTTCCCAGGCCGCCGGGCAATTGAACGCTGTGCGTGGCGTCGAAAATCACGGGATAACCGAATTTGCGCATAATGACTAGCGACCGCATATCACTCACCAGGTTATTATAACCAAAGCTGGCGCCCCGCTCGGTCAATAAAATCCGCTCATTCCCGGCGCTTTGAATTTTTTCAATAAGGGGCTTCATATCCCACGGCGCTAAAAATTGCCCCTTCTTAATGTTTACCGGTTTCCCCGTCTTTGCCGCCGCAAGGATTAAGTCCGTCTGGCGGCATAAAAAGGCCGGTATCTGAATAATGTCTAGCGTCTCTGCCGCCATCGATACGTCCTCTTCGCTGTGGACGTCGGAAAGTATCGGCACGCCCAATTGCCGCTTTATTTCTGCCAGTATCTTTAAGCCGTCCACTATGCCGGGGCCCCTGTACGATTTGACCGAAGTCCTGTTTGCCTTGTCATACGACGCCTTAAAGATGAACGGCGCCCCCTTTGCGAGAAAGAGATTTTTCAGTTTCTCCGCCAGCCGCATACAACCTTCATACGACTCTATAACACACGGCCCCGCAATAAAGACAAGCGGAAGTCCCTGGCCTATGGATACATTGTTGATGGTTACTATCTTCATGGTTTACTTTGTGATTATTTGTTTGCTGTTAAATGTTTAAGATATTTGTGCCGCCCCTTCGGGGCTTGTATTTTTTTTATTGTCTTTACAGGGGGCACGCCACCCCCCGCTATATCCTGTCGGCCTTTCAGGCCTAACTTTGAATGCTCCATACCTAAATTAGGTAGCTTGCGGTGACAACTTTTGTAGCGCCGACCTTCATGGTCGGCAATGGCATTGGGAATGCATGCACAGCGGGAGATGAACCCCCGCGCTACAAGATTGCTTTGAAATTTCTATACTTTACCATTGCAATTGATACCATTACACCCATCCGCAAACCCGCATATCCTCAATACCAACTTGAAAACTATAATTTATAATATAGCGGCTGTCAATAGTATATCCATACCGCGCACCTCGACAGCCTTTAAATAAGGCACACCGCAACCTGCCATTATTCATCTACGGCAAAGGGGTCATCAATCGTTGCTCCGTGAAATTTTTCCGCGTGGGTAAGGGCGTCCTGGCGCTGCTGGAAGACGTGGATGCGGTTGCCGTTGGTTTTGTTGGAGACGAGTTCGCTTTCCACAAAATAGGCCATGTACGAATCTATCTTGTTGCCCCTGATCTCGTCGGTGACGATGGCGTGGCGAACCGAACCGGTATTTTTTTTAAACCACTCCCTGGCGCAGTAGATGGAGCAAAACTTCCGGGTAGATTTGTCCTTAAGAACAATGTCAACCTCGTAAATACGGGGAATTGCAGACCCCTCATAGACACATCGCGGGCTTTTCAAAAGCTTTTGATACGAAATCCCCGCCAGCGCAATAGCCAATACAATAGCGAGTCCGGCCCAGAATTTTTTTGTCATGCAAAATTACCACAGATTATTTAGTAAAGGTTCTAAAGCTCTTCCCATTTTGCGCGATCAATACTTTTTGTTTTTCTTTAGCGTAGCCCCGGAGGGGCGACCTGTTTGTAGCATTAAACAGTAATTGATGTATTTAGTTCCATAGGAGCGACCTGTTTTTTGTCAAATAAATACGTACGTGGTGCAGGGGTTGGTTACACCATAACATCGCCAACAAAGACCTTACCATTATATCCGCCAACATACATTAAACCAAAATCACATGCACCGTCACCATAATCAAAGACGCAAGGAGGCAAAAGGCGGCTACGCTGTTGATCTTTAACAACAGTTGTTCAGTTTTGGCCGTAGCGTCGCTATGTCTGCAGAGAAGTTTTAAGAGTCCCATCCAGCCAACGGCAAAGACGCCAAGCACAAACAACCCGAATATAATGGGCGCGTCAATCACCATGCCGTTTCCCATGAGACAATAAATGCAATGGTGATACGGGAGCTGCATAAGCTTTGGGGCAATATATTCAATGGTAGTGTATAGCATGACGGGAATATTGACAACGCCAATCACCATCTGCCCACATAATACGCCCACCCTTATCGGCTTTGACAGCGATATCCATTTTCCGGAAAGGCTCGTGAACAAAAGGATGATAAGGATTACGTTTGTTACATAATAAACAAAAAACAGGGTATTTTGAAAGTGTTGCCCAAAGAGTGACTGCGGGATCATGGCCGATGGACGTAATGGCACGTCAAAAAAGGTTGCGCAGCATGAAACAGACATCAACGGTTTCATGCGGAGGACGTACGTGATATCTGCAACGCCATCAACCAGTAAAATAACGCAAACGGGAAGGAGATAGAAGAGTATCCTTCTCATAAGTGGCGTTGTAGGCACAGACTTATCGACGGCATAACACAATAGCCATCCCCCCATGAAGAAAAAGGCTATCGGCTTGATGATTTGCAGGAACGTAACGGTGGCCGGCAGGATTTGTGTCACCCCAAACATACACATCGCCCCCGGAATCTCAGGGACGAAACTTTGGAGCATGAAGTAGAACCACGGCCAGACAAGCATGCGAACAAACAGGATCACACAGGCAACAAGAAATACCAGGTAGCCTTTTCGTTCAAAACGCGCCTTCGTTTCCGAAGACAAAATCCCTCTGAAGGCCAGAATGGCACGAATCGTTGCATACAGCAAATATCCACCCAGGGCGACGGACACAAAGGCGACAAACAGCATGATAATGGTATGTATGTTTATAATCATTAAAAATATTTGTTTGCAGTTTAAAGTTAAGTAACACCGACCTTTATGGTCGGCCATTGAAACAAAAAGGGCTGTCAAAAAAGCCCGTTCTTTTTACAAACGACGCCTTCCAGACAGCCCCTAATTACAACCTGTTTTATAACCTAATGAAACACCACGCCAACATTATAGCGGCATCTCATTTCATGTTTTTCAACGTGCTTTCCATTCTCGAAAGCAGAATACTTACCTCTGACAATGATATTGACGGTGAGGTAATCCTCTCGCGCAATAAGGCGAAGGACTTATCCAAATCAGCCGCCATTGATGAGTCCAAAGGGAATTGTGGCATGGATGACGACCCCTGTGGCGCCGCTGATGGGGGTTTTTCCTTAATCTTTGCTAATTCACCTTCCAAAGCTTCTTTTGCGTGTTGTAAATCAGCAATAGCCTTCTGCTTATCCGCAATCTCTTTATCGGCAATCTTCTTTGCTTCGATATAGTAGACAAGCTGGTTCTTTGCGTCTTCATTACCTCTCTTGACTTCAACAATCTGCATGGCAGATTGTTCTGCAATCTTCTTGTTTTCCGCTTCAAGGGCGGCTATCTGCTCGCTTAACTTATTTCTTGCCTCTTCCAGTCCATTAAGCTTGTTCTGCTGTTCCATAATAGTATTTTGCGCGCCGCCAATCTGCACACCAACCGCGACCTTGACAGCTCCAAAAGTATCAACTTCCTTCTGCAATTCAGCTACCTTTGTGGTTAACCCATCCTTTTCCGATGCGCAAGCTGCGAACTTCTCTTCGACTTCCTTCTTTTCGGCTGCAACCTTATCCAGGTTTTCCATCAACTCCGGCACCTTCAAAACCTCTTTGCGTCCGGCGCCAAGCTGCCTCTCAAGGGCGTGAACACGCTCCTTTTGCAACTTATACTTTTCCGTTACTGATACCGCAAATCCGACACAGAGCAACCCGAAAATACCAACCAGCACAACCATAACTGCTTTTGATTTGCTACAGCTTGACATAGGACCTCCCCCTTTTTGATGTACTCTATATAAACTTTGATGGTTCTATTGATTAAAACGACGTTTTTGTCATCTCCTTAAAAAAAACAACTTTTTTGAGGAAAGAGGATAATAGCAAAATACCAAACGGGTTTCAAGTAAAATTGTTATCAAATTGAACTTGATTTTTGAATGCGTCATCAACCATAATAAAAGATATAGATGGTAGAAGATTGTTTTCCGCCGCTCGCACCAGCCATATTTTTAGGCGCAACACCCTTTTGCAGCACGGGGTTTTAAAGGAATTCGGGCGTTTTTACCATGCAATCCTGTAAAATGGCTACAACGTCATAACGCAACAGCACCGCAAACAAGTCCCCCTTAAAAAAGGGGGCTATAAAAAACTTACAAAAAAGGCTGTTTTTACAGGGTAACACTATGATACCAGAAACCATCTTTACCAAATATCTCCTTTATTACCGGTTAATAATACTATGAGCAATGATAACTTTGTCCATCTCCACGTCCACAGCGAGTACAGCCTGCTCGACGGCGCCTGCAAGGTAAGCGACCTGGTAGACAGGGCCGTACAACTCAAGATGCCCGCCCTTGCGCTTACCGACCACGGCAACATGTTCGGCGCAATAGATTTTTATGAGGCGGCAAAGGCACGCGGCATAAAGCCTGTTATGGGTTATGAGGCCTACGTTACCCAGGGCAGCCGCCTTGACAAAGAATCCAAAAACGGGAAAGAATCGCTGACGCACATTACCCTCCTGGCGGAAAACAACGAAGGGTATAAGAATCTCTTGAAACTTGCAACGTCGGCATACCTGGATGGCTTTTATTATAAGCCGCGGCTCGACAAGGCGTTCCTTGCCACGCATTCCAAAGGGATTATCTGCCTGAGCGGGTGCATGACGTCGGAAATCAACCGCTGCCTGCTCAGTAACCGACCCGAAGAGGCGCTAAAGGCGGCGAAAGAATACAAGGATATCTTCGGCGCAGACCATTTTTTTATCGAAGTCCAAAACAACAAGCTCGAACAACAAGCCCGGCTTGTTTCCGAGGCAACGGCAATCGCCAGGAAGCTGGGAGTACCCCTTGTTGCGACAAACGACGTCCATTACATGAATATGGACGACGCACATGCCCACGACGCCCTCTTGTGCATCAACACGGGAAAACACCTGGCTGACGTTCAAAGACTGCGCTTCGGCACGAATGAATTCTACTTCAAGAATTTCCAGGAGATGTTGAACGTCTTCCAACCGATCCCGGAAGCGCTTGAAAACACCGTGAGGATTGCCGAACGCTGCAACGTGGAAATGACCTTCGGAAAGGTGCATCTGCCTAAGTTTATCCCGCCGGACGGCATGAGCAACAGCGCCTATCTGCGAAAACTCTGCGAGGAAGGCGCCGTGCAAAAATACGGCTCCCTCACCCAAAGCGTCCGCGAACGCCTGGATTACGAACTCAAGGTAATCGAAAGCACCGGTTTTGTCGATTACTTTTTGATCGTATGGGACTTCATACACTTCGCCATCCAGCAGCGCATCCCCGCGACGGGGCGCGGTTCCGGGGCGGGCAGCGCCGTGGCATACGTCCTGGGCATTACCAACATCGACCCGATTGAGAACGACCTGCTCTTTGAGCGGTTTTTGAACGCGGAGAGGATTTCCATGCCCGATTTGGATATCGACTTCTGCGCGGAAGGCCGCGAAAAGGTCATTCAGTACGTCCGTGGAAAGTACGGCGGCGACCGCAACGTCGCCCAGATTATCACCTTCGGGACGATGAAGGCAAAGGCCGTTATCCGGGACGTCGGACGGGTGATGGACATCCCCCTCTCCGAGGTGGACAAGGTGGCAAAACTCATCCCCAACACCCTGAACATCACCTTAAAACAGGCGCTGGAACAGGAGCCGGCGCTGAAGGCGTTGTACGATAACGAAAAGCACATCCACGACTTGTTTGACATCTCGAAGAAACTGGAAGGGCTGTGCCGCCACGCGTCGGTACACGCCGCAGGCATGGTCATTTCGGATGAACCGCTAACCGAATACGTGCCGCTGTCAAAAAGCGGCGACGTGGTAATCACTCAGTTTTACGACGAAATTCTCGTGGACAAGATTGGCTTGCTAAAGGCAGACTTCCTGGGCGTCAGAAAACTAACCGTTCTCGATAAGGCCATTAAACTCATCCACAAAACCACCGGCGTCGATATCGACCTTGCAAAAATTCCGATGGATGACAAGAAGACCTACGACCTGCTCTCGCGCGGGGACGTAAAGGGCGTATTCCAGGTAGAAACCAGCCGCGGGTTCAAAGAATTGCTGAAAAAACTGAAGCCGGACAAGTTTTCCGACGTCTTGCCCCTGGTGGCCTTGTACCGCCCCGGCCCACTCCAGAGCGGCATGGTTGACTCCTTTGTCAACCGGAAACACGGACGGGAAGAGGTTGTCTACCCGCACCCTTCCCTCGAACCGATCCTAAAAGAGACCTACGGCGTAATCCTTTACCAGGAGCAGGTCATGCGCATTGCAAACCGCCTGGCCGGATTCAGCCTGAACCAAGCCGATAACCTCCGCAAGGCCATGGGTAAAAAGAAGCCGGAGATCATGGCAAAGTTTAAAGACCAGTTTGTAAACGGCGCCATAAAGAACAACATCCCCAAAGATATCGCCGTCAAAATATTCGAGTTGATGGAGTTTTTCGCGGGATACGGCTTCAACAAGTCGCACTCGGCCGCCTACGCGGTAATCACCTACCAGACCGCCTATTTAAAGGCCAACTACACGGTGCCGTACATGGTTGCCCAGTTGAGTTGTGAACAACAGAACACGGACAAGGTCGTGGAGTACATCGAAGACTGCCGCCATCTCGGCATTGAGGTTCTCCCTCCCTGCGGGAACGAAAGCCAGAACGGTTTCGCCATTTCCGATGGAAACAAGATACGCTACGGATTGGGAGCCATCAAGAACGTGGGCGACAAGGCCATTGATTCAATAATCGCCGCACGGAACAAGAGCGGTCCGTTTACCTCGATCATAGACATGTGTAAACGGGTGGATTTGCGGGTGGTCAATAAGCAGGTTATCGAATCCATGATCAAGGCAGGCTGCTTCGACTCAATACACGACAATCGCGCCCAATTAATTGCGGGACTCGACATGGCGCTGCAGATGGGAAGCATTGCGAACAAGGACAGGCGCACCGGCCAAAAATCGCTCTTTAAACTGAACAACGAAATGGACCTCATGGTAAAGCCCGATTTAGGGATTGACGGCAACGCGATCCGCTGGACCGAGCAAGAAACCCGCAACGCAGAGAAGGAAAGCCTGGGGTTGTACCTAAGTTCGCACCCCCTGAACAGCTACAAGGAAAAACTGCAGCAACTGTCCACCGTCACCAGCAGCGAAATTTCCGAACTCCCGGAGGGCAGCAGCCTCATCATCGGCGGCATCATCACGGCCATGAAACCCAGCACCACCAAGCGCGGCGACCCGATGCTCTACTTTACCCTTGAAGAAATCGGCGGTTCGGTTGAATGCCTTGCCTTTAAACAGGAGCTAAAACTCTATCAGCCCCTCTTGAACCTGGATGCCGTCGTTTTTGTTAAAGGTGAGGTGGGATACCAAAGCTCCTCACCCACCATAAGGGCAAAGGAAATCGTTGCCGAGAAAGACGCGCTAACCCGTTTAACCAAATGCGTCACCATCCGTATCGACAATGGATTTAACGAAGAAAAAATGAGCCAGTTGAAAGACATCATCAGAAAACACAGCGGCGCCTGTCCGCTCTTCTTCGAAATATCAACCCCGGACCGCGGCAACACCTACGTAAAATCCTCCAGCCAATATTTCCCCGCCGTATCGGACGGCTTCCTCTCCAAAACCAAAGCACTCTTCGGCCCCGACGCCGTAGAGATCAATCAGGCAGAAGTGCTTGCAATGGTCTGAAACCACGGAAACGCACCGTAGGGACACGGTGCCCGTGTCCCTGCCCAAACACGAAAAAACCGTTTGCATCCCTATTTTCCGTCCGTTTCAAATTCACACCCCGAACTCATGAACCCATTCAAACAAAATCAACCCATGGTATGTGGTGTTATTACACGAGTTGTTTTTGCAAATCCGCCGGCATTGTTTAAGCGGGGAGGGGACACGGGCACCGTGTCCCTACGGATGGCGGATCACCGCACCACCATGCTGATTATGTTTTGTTGTCTGGGTTTTCGCTATCTAATGCCCATTTCAGGGGATTGTAGATTATGTATTCGCGGGTTTGGTCTAATTCATGGGGATTCCGAATGATATGCTCGTAAAATCGTGGTTGCCATACTGTTTGGCGGTGGGTTTTTTGGATTTCACGTATTTGTTTTGTTGTTGTGGCCTTGAATGCACGAACAATTGTCGAAATCGAATGTGATGTTGGCCTTCCAAATTGCTCAAACGTGGGGATACGGGAGATGCGTGATTCGGCAACCTCCTCAATTGCACGAGGGGACACGGGCGCCGTGTCCCTACAGATAGTGGCATTATCGACAATGATGATGATACCGTGAAAGTGATTTGGCATAATAATGTATTTATCCAGCAATACGTATGGCCGTATGGTGGGTGTTTTCAACCATTCATTTTCAACGATTTTTCCATAAGCATTCAATTGCATTTCGCCATTTATTATAGCGCCAAAAATGCATTCTTTGTTATAAGTGCATATCGTTATAAAATACGCATTAGGCTTGGAATAATCGTATTCCTTTAATCGGACAGATTTACGGTGGTGTTTTTCTGGATCGTATGTCATTTTTATCGTTTTCCGGTCGGGACACGGCGCCCATTTGCCCGCGTGCGGCAATTGTAGGGACACGGTGCCCGTGTCCTTGTTTGCATACGAAATAACGTTAGCATCCACATTTTCCAACAAATTCAATTTTACACCCCAAACCCCATTTCAACGTAGGGACACGGTGCCCGTGTCCTTGTATGCACACGAAACAACGTTAGCATCCACATTTCCCAACAAATTCAAATTTACACCCCAAACCCCAAAATCCATTCAACAATAGCGCCCCACACCATTAATGACAAAATCAAACCCATTACATGTGCCAGGACACGGGCACCGTGTCCCTACAAGCAATATGCGTGTTCACACAATTACCGGCATTCCCATCAATGGTTGACATGCATGACATTATCTCACAACGGGATTCCATTTGCAACTTGAACCTTACGTTTTATGTGGTTGGCCTTGTCGTTAATTGTATAGGGTTTTATTACACAAATTATTTTTGCAAACCCGTTGGAATCGTTTAACAAGGGGACACGG
>JACVXV010000008.1:56636-76050 GCA_015661205.1 Candidatus Brocadiaceae bacterium | reverse complement strand
ATGTGCATTTCTAAGTTTTTAGGCCTGAAAGGCCGACAGGATATAGCGGGGGGTGAAACCCCCTGAAAGATGCACGACAACATACAAGCCCCGAAGGGGTGGCAGAACATCTCGTTATTTCCAGATGTAATTTCATCATTGTCAATACCGTATTGTTGATGATCTCAAACATCCATTACAACCTCAACCCCTTTCTGCCTCCCCTTCGGGGCTGGTTATCCTGTTGTGCTTAACCAGGGGCTTCACCCCTGGCTATTATACTTCCAGCCCTTCGGGCCTAACTGCAAGAGTATCATTTTGTTTTGCCATCAATGCGTGCTTTTTAGCAAGTTTGCTGTGGCGTCTGCCATAGGCGGCGTATACGACGCCCCCTATTGCAAGCCATACGAAGAGTCGAATCCAGGTAAACAATTCGAGACGAATCATCATGTAAACACAGGCAATTATGCCCAAAATGGGTATTACCGGCACAAAGGGACACTTAAAGGCGCGGGGGTGATGGGGGTCTTTTATGCGGAGGACGATAACTGCGGCACTTACCAGGCAAAAGGCCAGCAACGTTCCGATGTTGACCAGCTTTGCAATTTCCTCTATGGGCAAACAACCGGCCGTAATGGCGACGCCGACGCCAACAATAATCGTTGAAAGATAAGGCGTGCCAAAACGGGGATGAACGGCCGCAAAGACGCATTCCGGCAAAAGCCCATCCCTGGCAATTGCCCAAAATATCCTGGACTGGCTCAGGAGCAGCACCAGCAGCACGCTAGTAAGCCCTGCGACGGCGCCAACCGAGATGAAAAAGGACACCTTCACCATGCCATGTCGGGCAAAGGCGTCGGCCAACGGCGCGTCAACGTTGATTTCCTTGTAATATACCATACCGGTCAGGATGGCAGTGACGGCAATGTAGAGTATCGTACACAAAACCAGGGACACGATAATACCAATGGGGACGTCCCTTTTCGGATTCCTCGCTTCCTGGGCGGTGGTGGAAACCGCATCGAAACCGATATAGGCAAAAAACACATAAGCTGCTCCCGTGCCGATACCGCCTACGCCAAAGGGCGCAAAGGTGCTGAAACTATTTCCCCAATTCTCCTTCTTTACATAAAACCAGCCGATAAAAATCACCAGCAATATTACCGCGAGCTTTACCCCCACAATAATGCTGTTAAAACGGGCGCTCTCTTTTATGCCGACGACTAATAATGCCGTTATGACAACAATGACAAGCGCCGCCGGCAGGTTCATAACGATGGGAATCCCGAATAAATAGGGAGCAACGTGCGTAATGGTACCATTCGAATGGTGTAACAACGTCCAGTAGTCATTCGTAAGCCAGACCGGGATATGCAGTCCAAACGTCCCGATCAAATTTACGAAATAATGTGACCACCCAACAGCCACCAGGCTCGACGCGAGGGAATATTCCAGGATGAGGTCCCACCCGATAATCCAGGCAAATACCTCGCCCAGTGCCGCATACGAGTACGTATAGGCGCTGCCCGCAAGGGGAACCATCGACGCGAATTCGGCATAGCAAAGCGCCACGAATATGCAGGCAAGGCCGGAAAGCACAAAGGAGAGGATCAGCGCCGGACCGGCAAACTCCCTGGCAGCCAACCCGGTTAAGACAAATATCCCGGCGCCGATAACGGCGCCTACGCCCATAGCCGTTAAAGAAAATGGCCCTAATACCCGCTTGAAATGATGATGATTGGATTCTTCGGTAAGGTCGTGCAGCGTTTTTTTGGCAAAAAGTTTTTTCATTGTTTATGTTTTCTCGAAAATATGGCCTAACTTCTCTTTTTTCGTGCGGAGGTAGTTCTTGTTTTCTTCCTGCGGTTCCATAACGATAGGCACCCGCTCAACGATCTCCAATCCATAGCCGGTGAGCGCGGCATATTTCTTTGGATTGTTGGTAAGCAGCTTCATCTTGGTAATCCCCAGGTCTCGCAATATCTGTGCGCCAATGCCGTAGTCGCGTTTATCGGGTGGAAATCCCAGTTTTTCATTGGCCTCAACCGTGTCGAGTCCCTTCTCCTGAAGCAGGTATGCGTGCAGCTTGTTTTCCAGTCCGATGCCCCGGCCTTCCTGTCGCATGTATAACAGCACGCCCTTTCCTTCTTTTTGAATGATTTGAAGGGCGCTGTGGAGCTGTTCGCCGCAGTCGCAACGGAGGGAACCGAAGATGTCGCCGGTCAAACACTCGTCGTGCACCCGAACCAGCACCGGTTCGTTGTGCAACGGCGACGGGGCATTCCCGCTTTCACTACCAATACCCAGGCAAAGAGCAAGGTGGAGATATTCATCGACAAAGGAACGGTATAGATGCAGCGTAAAGTTTCCGTAGCGGGTAGGAAGCTTCACGGTCACACGCTTATCAATCAAGCGTTCCTGCTCGTGCCGGTATTTAATAATATCCGCTATGGTGCAGACCTTGAGGTGATGTTTTTCGGCAAATTTTTTAAGATCGGGGAGTTTTGCCATATTTCCGTCTTCCGTCATAATTTCACAGATAACGGCAGCAGGCTTAACGCCCGCAATGCGCATCAGGTCTACCGCGCCTTCCGTGTGGCCCGTCCTCACCAGCACCCCGCCTCTCTGCGCCTTCAGCGGAAATATATGCCCGGGTCTGACTAAATCAAAGGGCTTTGCCTTGTCGGAAATGGCGGTAAGGATCGTCGTTGCCCTGTCCTTCGAAGAGACACCTGTGGTAATGCCGTCCCTCGCGTCAATAGAAACGGTAAATGGCGTCTGAAAATTAGACGTATTGTTAGTTACCATCGGGTAAAGGTCAAGCGCTTCAGCCCGTTCTGCGTCAATCGAAAGGCAAAGAATACCCCGCGCATGGGTGAGGATAAAATTAATAATCTCTGGTGTGACCTTCTCAGCGGCAACGGTAATATCGCCCTCATTTTCCCGGCTTGCATCGTCCACCAGGATGATCATCTTGCCCTGTTTTAGGTCTTCTACCGCCTCCTGTATTGTATTAAACCGCATTGAAAAACCTCTCATATCGTTAAAGTATGATTATAATATTTACAGGCATTTTTTACCTGTTTTTTTCTTTTTTTGCGTCTTCAGATGTTTCATATTCTATCAGTCTTTTCAAGGCATTCAAGGGAATTTAATTCTTGTGTGGTTTTATGTGTTTTGATATGCTTTTTGAGTAGGTACGACATAAATTTGTGTCAAAAGGCAAGAGGCTGCATACCAAAAACCTGTTCCGAAGCAAAGGTGGATGGTGTTGGTACCCAACGGGCAAGGCAAGAGTTGGGCTGGCAGCCAATGGGTGAAGAAGCTCAATAGGAGGCCGCTGGACGTGTTCCAGAGGCTTTGACGTGCAAAAGAAAAGACGGGGGGCATACTCGTGACCGTAGGAATATTGCTCCACCATCGGGAACCTGTTCCATTATAGTACTATCTGAGGCAGGACAACTTTTATTATTAATGGCTAATGGGTGGGATGGGTATCATGTGCAAAGCTGGTTTATACAATGTAAATGCCTCACCCATCGGATTTATGCAACAAAACGAATCTTTATGGTTACAAATTAATCCTAAAACCAGCAATAATGACATTTTGGGCAAGAGAATCGAATTCCGCTGTAAGCAAATCACCTTCGAGATGCACGTTCATAAGGTTAATATATTTGTATTCCGTAAAGAAACCAAATTGCTCGGTTATTAAACAATCCACACCCAAAATCCCCTGTACGGTAAAAGCATAATTATTTACGTTGTCATCCTTAAGGGTAATACCTGAAGACACTCCGTCTGGTTCGGTTACAGAAAGGCGCACGTCACCAATGGAGATATATGTTCCACCAATCCCACCGCCAAAATACGGTTGAAACGAACCGAGTTTCATTTTTAGTAATGGATTAACGGAAAATGTGGCTGAGCTTACGCGTGTTTTTAGCATTCCATTATACGTTCCTGCATCAACCGTGATACCTGTTACATTATAGATATCCGCCTCGGTAAACGAAGTAGTCCTTGTATAATCAAATCCATTGTAAAATCCCTCAATTTCTAACGCTGGTTTCAATTCGAAAAAATCTCTATGACCATTTAAGGATTTAAAGGTGTATCCTAATTTAATTCCCCCTATTTGCCCCAAATCTGACTTCGTATTAAGCGTTATATTTCCAAGTTCTGGTTCTTCTGTTAAAGATATTTTCGGATTTCCTGTTTGTGATATGTTAACACCACCAAAAAAAGAATAATTAACAGAATTAATAAAACTATCCTCTTCCCAGTCCTTTTCGTAACGTTTTTTTAAATCATCTGTGGTTAGATTGTTTTCTTTCACATGGTTTGCGATGGGGGATGTGTGTCTAGTGGATGATGTATCGCTGGAAACAATAGAATCATCTTGCCGGCACTGGAGTTGTAGCAAAAAAGCCATACGAATCAAATCACGCCGTTGATTCCTTTCTTCTTCTGTAATCGATCCTTTCTCTGCTTTATCACCCAGGTCTAATATTAAAGGTAAAACTTCGTTGTTTATTTCTTTTACTCGTTCCGGAAATTGTTTAGCAACCGCAGTCCATTTCATACACTCCTTGTCTTTCCATGATACCGACATCTTTTCTATTTCATCCCATTGTGTTAGAAATAGTTTTTCTTTAGATTCATAAATCTCCATAGTTCTAGGATTACTTAATGCCGTTGTCGCACTGTTAAGGCACGTAACCACCATAAATATCATCGCAATTATCGTACATTTTCTATTAAACATTCTTTTAACGCCCTTCCAGAAGATGATAGGAAATTGCTCGTTTTATAGGCTAATGAAGGCTCGTTTTAAAAAAACAGGGTCAAGGCACGCCGGAAAAAGATTATACACCGTACTGTAGTTAGGTGTCAATAAAATAAATGCCGTAGCATAATACGGTATATGGAATTAAATATTAGGTTAAAGTTCGGCAAGAGAATCAAGAAATTACGGAAGAAATATGGATATACTCAAGAAAAACTTTCTGAGTTAACGAATATCGATTATAAATATATTCAGAGGATTGAAGGCAAGAATCCACCGGCCATAAAGATTGACACTATTGAAAGACTTGCCAATGCTATGAAGATAAAACTTTCCGAACTATTTGATTTTTAACATCAAATGGGATTTGCAATGACGTGTGGTGATGGGTCTTCTACGGTCAATTTACGGCAACCAGCCGTCAACATTTGAAGTATTCACTATGAGGAAGTTGAATACCATTATATCGCGTGTGGTTACGTGGGATAAACGGTGTGGACAATAAACGGTAACTTAAATACTCTTTTGATAAGAAAAAGCAGGGACGATGTCTAAGGAAATTGGCGCTCCTGAGAACAGGATTACAAGAACTATTTATTCAGCCAATCGTCTTTATTTATTCCTGCTTGTCTTAAAAGCCTTGTTAAAAACCCCACACCAATCTCTGATTCGTGCTTGTTGGGAATTATCATGGTTTGATTTCCTTTTTTCATCTTCGGGTGTTTTCCACCGTAAAAAGGACATTCAAACCCGAGTTCTTTCATTCGAGAAACAAACTCCAACCATGTTACTGGTTTTAATTTTTCCATTACAGAACATGTCCTACGATATTAAGGTTGATTCCTTCAATTACTGGTATCTCAAGATTGTTTTTTAACCTGAACGTAATCCATTCTTCTAATGCCTCTCTCAGTTCTTCTCTACATTTTTCAAGATTTTTAGCCCGACTCCAAACACCCTGAAAGTTTGGAATTTCTCCCCAGTATGTGCCTTCCTCTTCTATTATCTCATAGTGAGCAATTTCCATTGCCTTTTGGACATATTCTGTTAACATAAATTCTCCCTTATCTTTCATTTCCTCAAATTGTATGCTGATAACTTCCAGGAGGTTTTCCCTTGCTTCTTCTAATGTTCTTCCCTGTGAGATAAAGTCAAGCTCTGGCGCACGCGCCAAAAACCACGACCCTTTTTTCCAAGATTCTATAATTAATGGCAGTTTCATAAAATCTGTCCTCTGATTAATGGTGATACTTCGCGCTACAGCGCTATGTTCCCAAAATTTTGCATTCGTTTATGCAGACTAAGGTAAGGTTGAGGGTCGAAACCCAACAAATTTTCTATACAAAATTGTTGGGTTTCGCTTCGAGCCTCTTAATTAGCGTTACTCCCCCTTGCCCCTCCGCACCCCAGCCCCCCTGCATCATTCACCTCTATTCCTTCCCGGCCTTTGCCATCTTCGGTTGGTAGATGCAATACGGTTCTTCAGCCATGTAGTTGCCCGTGTCGTAAAAGGCGCGCGCCCTACAACCCTCGCAGACCTTTTTGTACTCACACGCCCCGCACTTGCCTTCCAGTAAATCGGTGTCACGCAGTTTTTGAAAGACGGGGGAATCGTTCCAGATATCCACAAATTTCTGTTTCCTGACGTGACCCGCTTCCACCGGCAGGTAACCGCAAGGGAAAACCTCTCCCTTGTGTGAAACAAAGCATACGCCGGTGCCAGCCAGGCAACCCTTTGTCATGGCCGCCATGCCATGCGTCTTTGGCGTTACAGTGGTGCCTTCCTCCCGTGCGCGTTCACGCATAATGCGGAAATAGTGGGGGGCGCAGGTGGCCTTGGTTTGTATCCGCGCCTCTTTGGAAAGGTCGTAGAAATGATTGAGGACTTCTTCATATTTCTTCGGATCGAGCATCTGGTCATCGGCAATCTGCACGCCGCATCCCACCGGCACAAGCATGAAGAGGTGCATCGCATCCGCGCCGAGATTGAGAGCCAGGTTATAGAGGTCGTCCATCTGATGAACGTTGTGTTTTGCGATGGTACTGTTGATTTGCATACTCATGCCCAGGTTTTTGAGGCGTTTAAACCCGGCAGTAGAGCGTTCAAACGAACCAGGTATCTTCCGGAACTCGTCGTGGGTCTTGGCGTCCGCGCCGTCAAAGCTGATGGATACCCTTGCAATGCCCGCATCTACAATTTCTTTTGCCGTCTTATCGTCAACCAGCGTGCCGTTCGTTGCCAGCGCCACGTTCAATTCTTTGCTGACGGCATATTTAGCGATTTCAAAGATGTCCGGCCTGAAGAGCGGTTCACCGCCGCTAAGCACAAGGATCGGCCTGCCCACCTCAACGATGGCGTCCACAAAGGCGAGCGCCTCTTTGGTGGACATATCGTCTTTGGCGAGGGTCATACTTACGTCAATCCTGCGGCAATGGACGCATTCCAGATTGCATCCGGCAGTAGTCTCCCAGAAAACGAGCCGCAACTGGTTTTTCATGTTTTTCATATACTCTACTGCGGATTTGCCGGTGGTTTCGTCCTTTATACGTGAATAAGTTTCTTTTATCGTTTCAGGATGACCGCCATGCCCATGAGAAGCAGGATGTCCGCCCGGATGTTGTCCATGTGGGTGATGTGGATGAGACATGTTTTTCTCCAATAATGTTAATTTGAATGATACTTGAATTACAGGGAACAAATTGGGTTTTTGAAAAGTTACAATAAAATAAATGCGCCGATAATGTGTTTAAACCCTCAAAAACTTTTCTATTGCGTAAACAAAACCATCACCGCCGCCCTTTTCATTACCCACAAAAGTGGAAACACATTGCAATGATTGCGTTCCTTTTGGGATAAGAGACACATCGGTGTGCCTTTGAAACACCGGCGTAGAAGTGATTTTTTACGATGCTTTTGCAAAAAAATTCTGCAGGCCACTTTAAAACGCATTATGGTATTATAAAAAATTTCCCCGTGTCCGGTCAAATAATAAAAAACGTGGCGCCTTAAATTTTAGGAAAACAGCCCACTTGCAAGGGAAAGACTCATACCCAAAAACGGCATTGAAACCACAGATTTCACAGATTTTGTGGACGCTTATTTGTCTAGCGCTATATGCAAACAGCTTCCATGTTAATACTGTTTATGCTTGACTTGTGTTATGTTTTTTGGTGAAGTAGTAAAAAATTGTTGATACTATAGTTAGGCACAACCATCATGTTGTTTGTGCCCCAAAATCCGAATATTTGGCTGTAATCACAGCATACTTACCCGCACCAGATCAATGGTCATCAGATTTTAAAGTGAGAAAATAAAATGGAATGCTATCACTGTAAAGGCAAAATGGTCAAAGGAAATGCTCCATTTAGTGTTGATCGACATGGATATCACATCACATGGGAGTCAATCCCCGCATGGGTTTGCACGCAATGTGGAGAAGCACTTTTTGAAGAAAATGAAGTAAATCACATTCAAAAAGCTTTGCAACAAGTAGATCACGAAACAAAGGCGTTAACATTAAGTGGGGTGGGTTGAGGCACGAAACCCAACGGATTGTTAAATGCCGCGAACGGTTGGTGTTGGGTTTCGCCTTCAGACTGGGTCAAATGAACCCGCCAGACTTTACCGTCTGCTTTAAACAGGTTTTATCATTGCCGAAATCTCTGTTTTATCGGCAACAATTTCGATGTACCATCCATTCCGGAACATGCCTGCATTGAGGACTAGGGTGTCTCCTACGTTATCTGTGCCTCTTGATTCGTGGATGTGTCCCGTTATGCAGATATCGGGTTTGTATTGTAGAATAAAATTCCTCACGGCGCTGCTTCCCACGTGTATGCCGCCGCGGATGGCGTCCGTTGCCGTGTCTTTCGGGGGTGTGTGGCAGACCATGACCTTCCATCGGGCATCTTTTACCTTACTGTAACCCTTTATCAAATATTTTTCGATATCCTCATCGCTGATTTCCGAGGGGGTATTGAAGGGCGTTGGGCTTGAGCCGCCGCAGCCAAATATGCCGACGTCCTCAATTACAAAACCGTTCCCATGAAGGTTTATCCCCTCTTTAGTCAGGTACGCGTCCACGTCCGGCGTGTCCATGTTACCGTACTGTACAAGGACGCGCTTGTTATATGACTTTACGGCATCAACCACCTTTTTCGCCTCGGTCATTCCATGACAGTTGGTCAAATCACCTGAAATGACCACAATATCCGCCGATTCCAGGGCGGATTTCATTTTTGCAAGGTTGTTTGTGTCTTCATGAACATCGCCAAAGGAAACAATCTTCATAGTCCTTTCACCTCCTTTACCACGTCGTCAACGGACGTGTATATCTTTTTAAAATGAATTTTAGGCCTTTCAATAACAATCGTATTAATATGTTCGGTAAGCGCCGGGCGTATCTTTTCAAGTACCCCCCCCACGTCTCCACTGTCCTTCGTAACTATCGTATTGATTTGATATTGTTTGAACATGGCGCGGTTTAAATCCTCAGAAAACGGGCCGTGCATAGCAATGATATGGGTGGCTAAGATGCCCATGCTCAGGCAGGAGGTGATGTGGTCAGGTACGGGCAATATACGTACGTACAATTCCTTTTCGTCCTTCAGGGCGATGAATTTGGCGACACTTGTTATACCCGTTGTCAGCAATATTTTTTTCCCAAGAAACCTAGCCTTGTCAACGGCCTCTTCCATGGTCTTTACTTTGTGGATCAGGGGGTGATTCGGGATTTCTGTCTCTTGTCTTTCGTAGCGGAGGTACCTGACGTTTTCCTTGCTGCAAGCTTCCATTGCGTTCCGGGATACCTCAACGGCGTAAGGGTGCGTGGCGTCAACAACGGTGTTTATTTTTCGTTCTCTTATCAGTTGCAAAAAACCGTTTGCATCCAATCGTCCCTGCAAACAGAGGGATTCCAGTCCCATTTGTTCGAAGATTTTTTTGCCGTAGTCCGTTGCAACGGTGGTTAAGAGGCTTAACCCTGCGTCGTGGAGTTTTCTAACAATCTCTTTGCCTTCTTCTGTGCCTGAGAGTATGAGGATCATGGTGTTATCATAATTTGTCAGGGTGATTAAAAAACCTGGAACCACAGATTTCACAGATTACACAGATTTTTGACTATAAAATTCCAGAGTGAGTAGGGTGGATTAAGCGAAGCGTATCCACCAAAGTAGGACTTTCCCTTTTTTCGAAAAACACCCGACGAATCCTCTGTGTTTACTGGATTAAGCATCGAAACCCTGGCTTGTTAGGCTATAACACTTCCTGCATAATTTTATCTGTGTAATCTGTGAAATCTGTGGTTCCAGTTGTTCTTTCCAAAATTAACTACTTTGTAAAGATAAACCGCAAATCAAACTGTTATGAGCCTTCTTTAATAGTCTCAAGCAACTGATCGATGATCTGTAACGGCGTCTTTCCTTCCGCTTCGGCATGGAAATTGGTGATAATACGGTGTTGCAGGACAAGCCGGGCTATAGCGCGAACGTCGTTGCAGGTAGCCGCGTACCGGCCGTCTAGCAAGGCGCGCGCCTTGCTTCCCAGCGCAAAAAATTGTGAGGCGCGAGGGCCTGCCCCCCAGCTTATGAATTTTTTAATAAAGTCAGGCGCGGCGGAATCGGATGGCCTCGTTGCACGCACCAATTTTACGGCATATTCAAGCACATAGTCGGCGATAGGAACCCTGGTGACCAGACCCTGAAGTCCCATGATTTCCTCCGGGCTGAATATCTTATTAACGGTTGGTTTAAAGGCGGAGGTGGTTGCCCTTACCATTTCTATTTCTTCTTCCCTGGATGGGTATTGCACGTTTATTTGAAACATAAACCGGTCCAGTTGCGCTTCGGGCAAGGGATACGTACCCTCCTGCTCAATGGGGTTTTGGGTCGCAAAGACGATGAAGGGAAGATCGAGCGGATACGTGACGCCGCTGGCAGTAACCTTGTATTCCTGCATTGACTGGAGCAATGCCGCTTGTGTCTTGGGCGGCGTACGATTTATTTCATCGGCAAGGAGTATATTGGAAAAGATTGGCCCCTTGATAAATTTGAAAAACCTTTTTCCCGACGAATGGTCCTGCTCCAATATGTCCGTTCCGGTAATATCGGCAGGCATGAGGTCGGGGGTAAACTGGATGCGGTTAAATTTCAGGTTTAAAACGTCAGCAAGTGTGCTGACGAGGAGTGTCTTGGCAAGACCCGGCACGCCGACAAAGAGGCAATGCCCCTTGCAGAAAAGGGCTATCAGGAGGTTGTCGATAACCTCGTCTTGCCCTACAATAACCTTTGCAATTTCTTTTTTTATCTGTATGCGCCCTTTGACTATCTTCTCAATAGCCAGGAGGGTATCTTTTTCGGTTGTATCAACAGTCATATTCGAAACGCAGCGTGTGCGGAGAACGGCGATAAATAAAGGAGTTTGCCCATGCCACCGCCAAAAAGCGCGATTATCATTCAAACCCGTGTAAATAAAAATCCCTCTGTAACGGCAACGAAAAGTGGAATTAACTATTCCAGGTGAGTCAACTGACACACAAGGGATATCATGGAGAGGTTTGAAAATAAAAAGAGCGTCAGTATCGAAGTTGCTCAGATAAGCCCAAAACTGAGCGTCAACTGCCAAGGCTTTTCCCCGATACCGACGCCCTACTATATTTACCAAATATTAGACCGTTTGTGAATGAAAATTTTTAAAATATTTATTTTTGTGCCTTCTGCGGGAAATACTTAATGGGCTTGCGGCCTTCGGATGCGGTTGTAATTTGAGCGGGAGCGGACGGCATCCCTTTGTTTTCTGCCGGTACTACAGATTCGGACTCACCGCCTTTGAAAATAGGTATTCCATTAACCGTTGAAATTTGCGTGGGAACAGGTGGCGTCCCTTTGTTTTCTGCCTGCGCAACCGACTCGGACTCCCCTCTATTATTGGACATGGAGGCGTCCATGACGGTGATATACTGTTTTTTTACCATGGTGGATACCATGTCCGTGCGCTTTGTGGTGAAACGAATGTTGTAATTTCCCGGGATAATGTAGGTATGGGCCGGGGTACGGTCTGAATTTACCAGTGTTCCGTCCCCAAAGTCCCAGTATCTGTCTATAACCTCTCCGGTGGAGGTGTCTAAAAACTCTACCCGTAACGGTGCATACCCCTTTTGAGTCGATGAGGTAAAGGCCGTTGTGGCTGATTCCTGGGGGTGTTGCGGCGCAGTTTCTTCTATCTCCGGTTTTTTTCGGGAAATACGCAGGGCTTCCGGTATAGGCTGCCCTTGCGATCCGGTAACGGGTCTTGTAATGGTTTCTGGGGTGGAATCAAGGGCGACTTCGTTGCCGGTTGATGGCGACGGGACGGGTTTTTCTGGCGGCTTACTGAATATCCGCCGGCGCCAATGAAATTGCCCATCAGGATTGAGAACGTAAAGCGACTTATCTTGCACGGAGACGTAAATACCGCCTTCCGCAGTTATGGAAGGCTGCATGGCAATGTCCCCGTCGATGTGAACCTTCCAGTTCAGGCTGCCTTCGGGACTGACGGCATAAAGCATATTGTCTTTCGCGGTAACGATGTAAATATTTTCCTGTTTATTCACAATCGCCGGGAAGGCAATCGTGTTGTCGGTTTTAAACGTCCACTTCAACCGGCCATTGTTATCAACGGCATAAAGCGCGTCATCCGAGCTAAAATATAAAGTATTGCTTTGGCCGATGGTAAAACCCGTGCTAATCCTGCCCGGCAGTTGCATAAGCCATTTCGTGCCTCCATTCGGGTCGATTGCGGTGATCTTGCCGCTGCTGGAAGCAAAGTAGGCGTTTCCGCTTTTGTCTAATGCGGGGGGATGAAATTGCGGTTTGCTGTTTTTCCCCGTTTTTTTTATCCGTTTTCCACGAGTCACCCGCCCGTCTTTATCCGCAGTTGCCGGTGAGACGTTGTGTGGAACATCCTTGCGAATGGATTGATTCTGGACATTGCCGGAATCGGCAGACTTGGGTACATCAATTTGCCGCGCACCGGTGAGAGCAACCGCGCTATGCGCTTCCTGTCCGTTGCCTCTTTGGGGCGTAGCGGTGAGCATGGTTACGCATGATAAGACGCCCATTGCTAAAAACCGGTACACCATCGTTGTTAATATCTTCCTTAATAAGCGTTGTGTGATAATACTCTAGCGAGGCCAAGCCTCTTACCAATAAAAAGAATTGCAGGAACCACAGATTTCACCGTTTACACAGATTTTGGGTTTAACATGCCACTGATTACATAAACCTTCATCTATAAATGTCTTACAAAAAACATTCTAACATTTTCAGCAAAAACATTTGTTACACCAAATGGACTTCCTTGTTTTGTAATGAGTAATATCGCTCATTTGACACCGTCTGTCCAGCTTGGTAACGAGATGAAATGCTTTGCCTCGCTAAGCAACAGACTTAGTTGCCAATACCCAGGTAACAACCGGCCATGTTTCGTCATTTTTCATCGCTAACCAATGGAATGGATGCCATCGTGTGTGGGGAACGGGAACGTACTGTAAACCGAGGGCGACAAATAGCCACAAGTAGGGGTTTCCCCAACCACCGACGTCTATTATATGCCCGTGCTTTACTACCAGGAGTTTCAAGGCATTTGGAGTAAATCTCCAATAATCATTTGGATATCCATGAATTGGGTGTATAAGATTGGTTGTATGTAAAACAATACCGTTTGGTTTTAAAACCCTAAATGTTTCATCTATTGCCTGCTGTGGATTACCTTCTACGTGTTCCAGTACGAGATCGCTTACGACGGCATCAAACTCCCCGTCTTTAAACGGTAAATCGAGGATGTTGAAGGCAGGATAAGACACATCCATAATTTGACTGTCCGCAAAACCCACGAGTTTTCCTAAATTGCCGGAATGGCTGATGGATAGCGCCTTAAGTTCTTGAGCCCTTGGCGCTGAATATTTGGATAGATGTTGGTACATGTAATAACGAGTAATATTCGGCCCTTTACTGAGTCCCAATGTTGTCAGTCGATATATAAAACGCACTATTTTTCGAAATATTTTCATTAGGATATTATGCTGCTTCTATCAAGCGGTTATTCCTTAATACAATAAAAGATATCATGCGCCATAATGGTAATACCCATATATTCCATCTCTTCAGCGTTCAGAAAATCAGCGGGACGTATAGCTTGTGTCTTAAACCCGGCGGCGCGTAGCCGTTCCTCATAATCAGGGCCATAATGGTGATAGCGTTCTGCTTCAGTGTTAAACATTTTTAAGGAACTTGCTGCCTGGTCAATGAAAGGAACGTCTGTCGTTTTAGCATAGCGTATCGGATCTGCCAAAATAGCCCATCCATGCGGTTTTAAAACACGAAACAACTCCCTCATGCCTTGCCTGTCATTGGGTACGTATGTCAGCACGTGACTGCAGTAGACAACATCAAAAGACGCTTCAGGGTAATGGATATCGGAAACGTCCATTTTAATCATTGCTCGTAGATTAAAAAGGTCGGCAGTAAGATAATTTGCCCCCAAACGACTTTTCAACGGTTTATCAAAGGGCAGATCGATTCCAACGGTCAACATTTTTTTTGGCACTCCGTTAAACAAATCCGTTTTCCGGCTCAGGTAAAGCCACACAACTCTGTGCCGTTCATGGGCGCCGCAATGCACACATCTTGAATTTTCAACGATATCATGTTTAACAAATTTTCTGGACGACTTGCCACATACCGGGCAATATCGCTCTTTACCACGATATACAAGAGAAAGGACTACATTCCTTGCCTTCTTAAGCCAATAAATCAGTCTTGGAGGGATATATTTTTTAAAGTGTACTGTAGCCATTTATTCCTTAGATAGTAATACCCTTGCTCCGCTGAACAATGTGCATATCGTTTCTTCTTCATTACGGTTCTGCGCGGTTAAAGGCGTTGAGTGTTTGGCGTCCCAAATGCCTTAGTTCTTCAAATAGCGAAATATGTAGAATTTACCGGCAACGAAGGTCTTCCATTTGCTGATGATACTCAAGTCGTCCGTGGACAAGCCATCAGGATTTTGCGTTGTATAAGCATCTATCAGATGCGTATTTTTCCACAATGCGTCGCGTACGGGGAGTTTTTCTTCAAGAGACCAGTCCCTATTTTACTCCTTAACGGAAAACACCCCTTCCGCCGGATTCAAGAGGATGGTTTGTACCCGTTCCTGCCACAAGTCGCCAAACTCCTTTAACTCTTCCTCAGACGCCTTGCCGGAGATTGCAAGAGGCATGAGCTTATCCAACCGCTCATTTGATGGAACCTTCCCAACACGGTAAACAACCTCCACCTTTTTTCCGGTATCAACTCGCTGAAATATCATGGTGCAGGTTGCCGTGGGGTCCGGTGTGAACTCCTTATCAAAGGTCAATAAATTACATCTTCCATGCTTGCCATTAGCGCCAAAGCCCTTAAATCCGGTTTCAGCGGCAGCCCCGGTTATTAAGGTAATTATTTGGGATATCGGACCATTTGCATGATTGTCAGGACCGCCCCGCAAGACGACCTTTATGTCTCCGCGCACGGGAACGTCGCTGCCATACAATGATTTTAACGCAAGCAGGGTAGCTTTATAGGCGCCTGCAACCGCCGGACAAGAATGGCCGGCAAATTTAACGGCATCTGAATAGGTGTAGGTAAACACATCCCCCCTACCCATTGCCCCCAGCAAGACGGCCAAAGGGTCTTTCATCACAATCGGCTCTGCCTTATCAAAAAAATCCCTACCCTGTTTTGCCTGTTCGTCTGCAGCAAGATGTCTCATGTTAATAGATCCGCAGAGAATAACGGCAATTCCTATGCAAAGAAAAATGGTTTTTAGTGAACGGGTTTTATGCAGTGTCGTCTTCATGCTGATAATCCTTTCGGGGTTAATAGTGTTGTTTTTGCAATTACAATTCGTTGTTGAAGAATTGTGGAAAGGCATATAAAATAACAAGCTATAGGAATTTCAAACGTAAGCCAGACAATAATTTATATGAGAAATAGCATTTTAGCAAGGGTATTTTATGAAAAAGAGACTCAGGATTGGCGTCGTCCCCTATATGAATGCCAAGCCGTTGATTTATGGGTTAAATCAAATGAGTGATGCCATTGAATTGGTATTTGAGGTGCCTTCGCTCTTGCCTGATATGTTGAACAATGGCCACATCGACGTCTCTCTCATCCCATCCATTGAATATTTCCGGAATGGAGGGTACGCCGTTATCCCCGGCATTTCTATCTCATCGCTGGGAACCGTGGAGAGTGTAAAAATATTCTCAAAGACGCCGATCCGGGATATACGCACCGTTGCGCTGGACAAAAGTTCTTTAACGTCTTGCGCGCTTACCCGAATTATTCTCCACGAAAAACACCATCTCAGCCCCCAGTACACACCGTGGAATGGAACGTATGACATCGCCCGTGTTGACGCAGATGCCGCGCTGCTGATCGGAGATAATGCCATGCGGGTAAAAGAGAATGGGTACTTTACGTTTGACCACACGGGGCTTCCCTTTGTTTACGCAATATGGGCGGTAAAAAATGACTCTCACGTACCAGGGATAAACAACCTGCTGAGAGAAGCAAAGGAGGCGGGCATTCAATCGGTCACAACATTGGCGATAACGGAATCGCAACGCACTCAATTCACCCAGGAGCAATGCCTGCGCTATCTTACCCATTCAATCCGGTACGACCTGGGTGACGAGGAAATAAAAGGATTTTGGTCGTTTTATCAACAGGCAGTATCATTAGGACTGGCTCCGGAGGGGAGAAAAATTGTATTCAACAACACGTAATCGTTCCTTTCCATCACGGGAAATGGAAGTCATTCTTGAAAAAACGCTTAATAACGTAAGGCTATCACCATCGGATGGCGTTAAACTGTTTTCGATAAAAGAGCTTTCCCTTCTGGGCATGGCGGCGGATGAGGTGACAAAAAAGCGCCACCCGGAGAATTACCGGACGTATATTATTGACAGAAACATCAACTATACGAATATCTGCACCTCCAGATGTAAATTTTGCGCCTTTTATCGTGAGGAAGGCGATAGCGATGGATACGTTATTCCCCGGGATTCATTATTCCGGAAGATAGAGGAAACTCTGACGCTGGACGGCAGGCAGATACTTTTGCAGGGCGGGCTGCACCCATCGTTGAAATTAGACTATTATCTCGATATGTTAAAGGCTATCAAGGCGAAGTACGATATCCACATCCACGCCTTTTCACCGCCGGAGATTGCCCATTTTTCGCAGATAAGCGGCATTTCTACCCAAATCGTTATTCAAAAACTGAAGGCAGCAGGACTGGATTCCATTCCAGGCGGTGGGGCTGAAATCCTCGTTGATCGGTGCCGCAACCTGCTCAGCCCAAATAAATGTTCGGCGCGGGAATGGCTTAACGTCATGCGCGAGGCACACCAGCTTGGTATGAAGACAACGGCGACTATGATGTTCGGCCACGTTGAAACGATTGAAGAACGCATCGAACACCTGGAGAAAATAAGGAGCTTGCAGGACGAAACCGGTGGCTTTACGGCGTTCATTGCATGGACGTTTCAACCCAAAAATACCCGGTTGGATACTGCATTGCTGGGGAGCTATGAATATCTAAAGACCCTGGCCATTTCCCGCCTTTATCTGGATAATATCGCAAACATTCAGGCGTCGTGGGTCACACAAGGCGCAAAAATCTCCCAGCTTGCGTTACGATGCGGGGCAAACGACATGGGTAGCACGATGATTGAAGAGAACGTCGTGCGTGCAGCGGGTGTCAGCTATCGCTTAAGTAAGGATGAGATAGAATTCCTTATTAAAGACGCCGGCTATGAACCAAAACAAAGGGATTTATACTATCGTCCCGTTGCTTAAGTTTTGCAAATGATTCATTGATAAATATCATAAATGTGGTAGAATAACGGCAACTTCCATTACATAATTACTATCGTTATTTATTAAAAAAACATACTCAATGTTATTTATGCAGATTTTTAGCCCGGCACGATTAAAATCGCGCCTACAAACCGATGCGGAAAATATCTATGCCTGTTCAATGGAAAAAATCTACCTGCCCCTATTGTGGTATCGGTTGCGGCCTGATGGTCGGGGTTAAAGATGGAACGATTGTAGATGTGCAGGGAATGAAGGATCATCCCACTAATAGAGGCGATATTTGCGCTTTACCACATAACCTACCCGCGCTTTTTACCGCTGAAGGGAGGTTAACCCATCCCATGATTCGCCGCAACAACGGCTTAGTTGCTGTTGACTGGAATGAAGCCGTCCTCTTCGTTGCCGACGAATTGAATCGAATTGCAAAGAAATACGGCCCCAATGCAATAGCGTTTTACGGTGGGGCAGCCAATTTTACGGAAGAATATTATCTGATAACCAAACTCATGAAGGCGTTTATCGGGTCGAATAACGTGGAATGCACCGCCCGCTTATGTATGGCTAGTTCGGCGATGGGATTTATATCCACCCTCGGCAGTGACGCCCCACCTACCTGCTACGCCGATATTGATGAAGCAGACCTTTTTTTCATCGCCGGCAATAATATGGCCGTGTCTTTGCCCATCTTATTCCGCCGTATGTGCACTGCCAGGGTAACAAACCATGCAAAGGTTATTGTGGTCGATCCGCGTAGGTCAGAAACTGCCTCTATAGCGGACATACACCTCCAGATAAAGCCTGGCACGGACGTCGCCCTTAATAATGGCCTGGCACATATACTCTTTAAAGAAGGGTTCGTTCGGGAGTCGGAGGTGGATTCATACACCACGGGGCTTAGCGATCTCAAAGAAATGCTGGAAGAATATACGCCTTCACGGGTTGCGCAAATAACCGGTTGTGCGGAGACTCAAATTATCGCGGCTGCACGAACCATCGGGCGAGCGAAGGCAATGCTGACCTTTTGGTTTCAGGGATACAATCAATCCACCCAGGCAGTTTTTAAAAACAATACGCTACACAATTTGTCATTATTGACGGGCAATTTTTGCCGCAATGGCGCCGGCCCGTTGTCCATTACGGGAGAGGCTAATACGATAGCGTGCCGCTGGGTTGGCGCATTATCACACCTTTTACCGGGTCTGCGGATGGTTACCAACCCCAAACACCGGCAGGAGGTTGCCAAATTTTGGGGTGTCCCCTTCGAGAAGATACAACCAACGGCAGGTTTAACCATTATTGACACTATCAAGGCGTTGCATTCCGGCGAAGTTCGGGCACTTTGGGTAATTGGCTCCAACCCTGCCGCATCGCTTCCTCATACCCAGTGGGTAGAGGAAGCCCTTTCAAAGGCGGAGCTTCTTGTGGTACAGGACATCTTTCATCCCACGGAAACGACCATGCTGGCAAACGTCATTCTTCCCAGTGCGATGTGGGGCGAAAAAACCGGCACGTTCATCTCCTCTGAAAGGCGCGTTGAATTATTGGAAAAGAACGTCGAACCGCCGGGACTGGTAAAGCCTGACACTGAAATCATCTGCCTGATAGCGAGGGCTATGGGATTTGCGAAAGAATTCCCTTATACTTCATCTGAAGAAATATTCGAAGAATGGAAGAAGATTACGAGCGGCCGTATCTGTGATATGAGCGGTGTGAGTTACGAACGCCTTCGGAATACGATAGGCCCAC
>JACVXV010000008.1:0-56626 GCA_015661205.1 Candidatus Brocadiaceae bacterium | reverse complement strand
TGTCCGGACGCTAACCATCCCGGCACACCACGTTTGTTTACCGACATGCGTTTCCCCAGGCCGGATGGCCGTGCCGCATTGATTGGCCGCAGCTACAAAGAGCCGGCGGAAGTCGTTGATGATGAATATCCCTTCGTGCTCAATACCGGACGCGTCTCCTGTCACTTCAACACACGCACACGCACGGGCCGTATTCCACGTCTTAATAATATAGAACCGGATAATTTCGTAGAGATTCATCCCACAGACGCTACCCGCTATGGTATATCGGATGGGGATGAGGTCGAGGTCACATCGCGCAGGGGCAGCGTCAGAGGCGCTGCCCGTATTAGAGACCGTGTGCTTGCAGGCACAATCTTTATGAGTCCGCACTTCGGAAAGGCTACTTTGGTTGGCAGTGGAAGACTTGCCAATATCGTCTGCAATCCTGCGTATGACGTGCATTCCAAACAACCCGAATTAAAATATTGCGCAGTAAAGATAGCGAAAGTTTGAGTGTGCCGTAGAGGATTTTATTTAAGCGGTTTGTAGAGCGAAGAGGCTCTTCGCTCTACGTAAAAAAACAACCTTTGGTATGTCGTTGGAACCCAACAAGGCACACTATGAATGATCAAAACAAAAAAAGCAAAATAGAAGGCACACAGCAGACCATTAAGTTTTTTGAAAAACTCTTGCGCGCGTCGGCCGATGGCATTTTGATTACGGACGCCACCCACAACATCATGGTCGTCAACGAAACATTTTGCAATTTTTTTAGACGGCAGCGGCATGAGATTATAGAGACAAACATATTCTCTTTACTAGAGCAGCTTTATAGCGAGTGGCCTGCGCGCTGGACAGAGATGGTGAGCCGCGTTCATAGCGAAACCTCCTGTTGCAATGTGGAATTTAAGCTTATCACTCAAATGCGTGAGATGAGGTGTTTCAGTGTCAACGCGTCCGTTCTTGAACAGGTGGCAAATGAGGATGCCGGCGTTATTATCAGTATCTGGCGGGAGGTGACTGAATTTAAAAAAACCGCAGAAGAACTGAAGACGTTAAACCGGTATTTGGAACAGCGCGTGGCGACCCGTACGGCAGCCTTAATAACCAAAAATGTGGAATTGCAGTCGGAAATTGCAGCGCGCAAACAGGTAGAAGAAAAAGCCGAGCACATAGCCCTTCATGATACCCTTACCGCACTACCCAACCGCGTGTTGTTCGGTGACCGCCTTTGTCTGGCATTAGCACAAGTGCGTCGCACAAAAAAAATGACTGCCGTGATATGCCTAAACCTTGACAGATTCAAAATCGTAAATGAGACACTGGGCCACAACCAGGGAAACCTATTGTTACAAGGCGTTGCAGGCAGGCTTAAAGGTTGTGTTCGTGAGGATGATACTATTGCCCGCCTCGGCGGCGATGAATTTGCAATAGTGCTGTCGGGACTCACCCATGTGGATCATGTACACACCGTTGCGAATAAAATACTCATCGCCATGAAACAACCATATATAATCAATGAACATGAACTCTACGTTAAAACCAGCATGGGAATATCCCTCTATCCCAACGATGGAGACAACGCTGAAATCCTCCTCAAAAATGCCGACATCGCTATGCATCATACGAGAGAACACGGTGGAAACAACTATACTTTTTATGTCCCGGCCATGTACAACAAGTCTTTCGCGGCAATGATCCTCGAACGGGACATCCACCGCGCCCTGGAACGCAAGGAATTCGTGGTGTACTATCAACCACAAATAGATACCAACACGGGTCTAATCATTGGCATGGAGGCCCTTGTACGATGGCAACATCCGCATCGCGGATTGATTTCTCCCGTAGAATTTCTCCCCTTTGCGGAAGACACGAGAATGATTATCTCCATCGACGAGATGGTATTACACACCGTCTGCATGCAAAACAAGGCATGGTTGGATAAGGGATTCAGTCCTTTATACGCGGCAGTAAACCTTTCGGCGCATACGTTTCAGCAAAACAATTTGATAGAACTGGTTACTTCGGTATTAAAAGAAACCGGGATGCCCCCTCATCTGTTGGAATTGGAGATTACCGAGGGCGCCGCTATGCAAAATCTGGAAGCAACCATTTACAATTTAACAAAACTAAGGGAGCTAGGTATTCAGATTGCGCTCGATGATTTTGGCACCGGCTTTTCTTCTCTTTTTTATCTCAAAAAATTTCCCATTAACAAACTGAAGATCAGCCAGCATTTTGTCCGGGACCTTACGACTGACCAGAATGACAAAATGATTGTTGGCGCCGTTATCGCCCTGGCTCATAGTTTGAACTTTGGGGTTATTGCCGAAGGCGTTGAAACCAACGAGCAACTCGATTTTCTCAAGCAACAGCATTGTACTGACATTCAAGGATTTCTGTTCCATAAACCATTATCGATGGCAATGTTTGAAGAACTTCTATCGAAGAACTATCCTTTGCCAGGTAAGTTAATAAAACCCGGATGATTTCAAATCATTTTCAAAACCTGCCTGGGATAAATTAGGTCGCCTACGGCGACCGCCTTTTGTAGCTCAAACCTTCAGGTTTGATGGATGTTGTGCTCGCCACAGATATATGCATTGTCAGGCATTGTGTGGTGGTTTGGCGCAACGCACAATGCTAGCTACAGCGGTTTTTTCATGTAGAGCGAAGAGCCTCTTCGCTCTACAGCAGGCCCGAAGGGCTGAAAGTATATAGCCAGGGGTGAAGCCCCTGGTAAATGGAATAACATAATAAGCCCCGAAGGGGTGACAGAAAAGGATGCACAACATGGCTAATGCACCGATTTCTTCTAAAATTTATTTCTGTGTTGATCACGAAAACAAACCGTTCTGCCTCCCCTTCGGGGCTTGTACTATTTTATTATCTTTACAGGGGGCTTCACCCCCCGCTATATCCTGTCGGCCTTTCAGGCCTGACTTCGAATTTCCTATACACAAATTAGGTCTTCAATGACTTATTTGTGTTCACACGTAAGGACACGGGAACCGTGTCCCTACTTTGAAACTCCTATACATTTAAAAGAAAGGAGAACCTATGTCGCTTTTTGCATGGGATACTACCTATAGCGTTGGTATACCCCACATTGATGAACAACACGAAAAACTGGTGTCATATATCAACAAACTACATCAAGCAATGCTTAGAGATGAAGAGGATAACGTTACCGGTAAGATACTCAACGAATTAACCGCTTATATCAAGAATCATTTTGCCGGCGAAGATGACTTGATGGTGAAGTCCGGTTTTTCAGACCATGACGTTACTACCAGGCATCAGTACGAAAGGCACAAGATGGAACATGCCGAGTTTACCAGGAAGATTTCCGATATGATCAGAAAACATTATGAGAGCAAGGAATACATTTCAGTCGATCTTCTTACGTATTTAGTAGAGTGGCTATTAAATCATATTGCATCCATCGACAAACAGTATGCATCGTTTATTAAAAATAAACGTTAGATACCCTGCGATGCAAAGCCTTAGACCAATAAAAAACATTTGAAACCACAGATTATGCAGATTTTAAATTAGGTCGCCTACGGCGACGACGTTTGTAGCGCCGGCCTTCATGGCCGGCAATGGCATTGGGAATGCACGCCCAGCGGGGGATGAACCCCCGCGCTACAAGATTGCTTTGAATTTCCGATACTTTTAATTAGGCATTCGGGACTTTTTTACGCACACGTAGGGACACGGGGCTCCGTGTCCCTACACAAACTTATCGGCTCAATCCCCCTTGTACACAACGTGGAGCGTATCCAGGTAGCTTGTAAACCCCTTGAGTTGTCTCTGTATCTCCTCGGTATTGCCCTCTTCCGCGTGTTTTTCAAGAGACCTTGCCATTTCCGATATGTGATGAAAGCCGTAGCCGCCACCGGCACCTTTGATACGGTGGCCTAATTCGACGATTTTTTTATAGTTGTTATCCCGGATCGCCTCGGTCATAATAATAATATCCTGACGGATGCTGTTGAGAAATAAGGGAACGATTTCCTGAAAGTCAGGGATAACCGTCACTACGTTTTGCCCGACAGGCTCTGTAGAACCCACCTCTTCGGCGTGTACGACAGGGACTTCTTCACTTGCCGCGTCAACGTGGCCTTGAATGGATATAAACTTTTGGATAGACGCCAGGAGTACCTTCTTTTTTATCGGTTTTGTCAGGTGGTCATCACAACCGGCGTCCAGGCTTTTCTGCATGTTTTCTTTCAGCGCATGGGCAGTAAGGGCGATGATGGGGGTTGGGTGTAACCCCATTTCTTTTTCGTATTTCCTTATTTCACGCGTCGCGGTGTAACCGTCCATTTCCGGCATTTGCATGTCCATTAATACAATGTCGTACCTTTTTGATTTACATTTTTTAACGGCTATCAAGCCGTTTTCAGCCACGTCAATAGAGTTAACGTTGTTTAAATACGACTGAATGACAATGCGATTATACTCATAATCTTCGACAAGAAGGACGCTCAGTGTGGAAATGTCTTTTGTGCCAACGGACAGGTCTACCGTTGATGATTCTTGCGCGGAAATCAGCGATTTCCCGATGGCGAGGCTAATGGTATTTAAAAGTTCACTACGTTTTACCGGCTTAACGATATAGGACGCAATACCCAATTCCCGCGCCCTGGCAGAATCGCCGACCCTGTTATCGGACGTGAGCATCATAATCGTTACACCGGCTAGCTCAGGGTCGTTTTTAATGTTTTCCGCAACGTGAAAGCCGTCCATGGTGGGCATTCGGCAGTCCAAAAGGAGTATCTGAAAGGGTGCGCCTTCAGTTTTTGCCTCCTTAAGCATCACCAGCGCGCGCTGTCCATAAGCCGTAGCCGAAACGGAAGCCCCGCACCCGGTGAGGGTTTCATGCAATATCAAGCGGTTTGTGTCATTATCATCCACAACGAGGACTTTTACCCCTCTTAAATCAATCGGATAGTTTTTTGCGGGCACATTCTGAACGTCCTGAATTTTAAGTTTCACGGTAAAGGAAAAAATACTTCCATGACTAACGGCGCTTTCTACCCGGATGTGGCCGCCCATAAGTTCAACCAAATTCTTCGATATGGTCAATCCCAAGCCGGTGCCTCCATATTTACGGGTGGTGGAAGATTCCGCCTGGGTGAATCGGTCAAAGATGGTCTGGAGTTTCCCGTTCGGTATGCCTATCCCCGTATCTGAAACCGAGAACAACAACGCGTCGGAATGGGCGTCATTTACAACTTTTATGGCTATTTCTCCTTGTTCGGTAAATTTTATCGCGTTTCCAATCAGGTTGATAAGCACCTGACGCAAACGGACCGAATCACCGGCAACGAGGACAGGGACGTCACCGGCAATATGGCAGTTCAACTCAAGTCCCTTTTTGTGGGCGCGAACAGCCATCATTTCGCACGTGTTTTCAACAAGTTCGTGTAAATCAAACTCTCTGTTTTCCAGATCAATCTGTCCCGACTCGATTTTTGAGAGATCGAGGATGTCGTTAATTATTTCCAGGAGATTTTCTCCTGCAAACTGGAATATCTGGACGTATTTTCTTTGGTCCTGAGTCAACTGCGTATCGCTGAGCAGGTCGGCCATGCCGGTAATGGCGTTCAATGGCGTGCGGATCTCATGGCTCATGCTGGCAAGGAAGTCGCTTTTGGCCTTATTGGCGGCTATGGCCGTTTCTTTTGCCTTTTCCAATTCCACTTCCATGCGCTTACGTTCGGTAATCTCCTGCCTGAGCAGTTCATTTGATTGTGAAAGCGCTGCGGTACGTTCGGCAACGCGTCTTTCCAGTGTGCGGCTGTAGTCTTCCAACTGTTCGTGTGATACCTTTAAATCCTTATAAAGATTGGCATTTTCAATGGAAATAGCCAACTGGGAGGACAGGATTTTGAGCAATTCCAGTCGCTTGGGAGTAAATGCCTTAGTTGCCAGGTTGTTTTCAAGATACAACAATCCCGTCAATGTGCCTTGATGAATCACCGGCATGCAGAGTATGGATTTTTGACCGGTTTCTATCACATATTTATCTTTCGTAAACATGCCCTCGCCGGTGGCGTCATCCAGTACGACATTTTCACGGGTACGGGCAACATAGTTGACGATTGATTCAGAAAAGGTGTTGTTGTTTTCCACGGGTATGGATTGCAGCACTTCCGGCTCTCCGTTATCGGCGTTACCTTCCGCCTCTACGTAAAACCCACCCTCCTTCTCAAGGATTAAAATCCCCCGTCGTGCGCCGGCATTTTCCATGACGATCTTCATAAGTGTTCTGAGGAGTTTGTCGAGATTGATCTCACCCAGGATGGCTTGAGATACCTTGATTACGGACGTTATATCGAGAGATTCCGATCCCCTGCTGCTCGTATGGGTGCTGGCAGTCGAACCATGGTCGCCTTTTGGCGCCGGAACCTTCGCTATTAAGTTGCCAAATTCCTCTTCCAGCACGTTTGCCTTTGCATTGGCTCCCCATCTCAGGAATACATAATAGGCGTCAACGATATGCGCCCTGGCTAGCGATTCCTGGCCTCTTTGCAGATAAAATCTTGCAAGCAATTCACTTGCTATGGCCTCATTCTGCACGTATTCATTTTCCCGTGCAGACGTAATGGCACGGCCATAGAACTCCAGCGCCCGGTGTTCTTCTCCTTGTACCCCGGCAATTTCAGCAGAGACAAGCAGATATTTATGGAGAAAATTCAAAGGACAATGGTCCGACCATTTTTCCAACTTCTTTTGATTCCTTTTCAGAACTTTAAGATAGCCCTTCTTTTCTACAGCGGTTGCCGCAGTGTAAAGCGCCGACAAGGTGAGTGAATAATAAAAATAATGTTCCGGAAGTTGAGCCTGGGCCAGTGACGCCTCAATTATCCTTTCAGACTCTTTGGCCACCGTAAGGGCACTAGAATAATCCCCGAAGATATAAAGCGCCTGCATCTTAAAAATGTAATACACGCTTAAGGGGGTAAGATTATTTTCCTCTTTCATCTGCAGAACGTGAAGGTCTTCATTGTAGGTATCATCTGAAAAACTGTATTGATTCTTGGTATGCCCCTTCAGGCACAAGGCCATTTGCAATGCAACCGTAACATAAATGCCGGAATTTTTTTCCTTTATCCGGTTTATAAAACCGAGATTATCTCTTGCAATTTTTATTAAGTCATCAAGTATATAGCCCCGTATGGTCAATTTTATGAAAGAAATACCGAGTGTGTAACAGGCAAAAACAAGATCGCCGACTTCAAGACAAAGATGAAATAGTTCCTTCATGGGAAGTTCATCTTTTTGTAGATGCGTCTTCCAATGGCTGACAAAGGCATGAAAGGTAAAAAGCGTTTTTTGCCGCGTTGTTCTGTTTTCGTACTTTTGATTCAGGCTAAGGGACATCTTCCCAAATGCATACCCGCCCTCAACGTCGCCTAAAGCGCCGGCAAGGACAGTGCCGTAAAGACTGTAGGCAAAGGGTGAGACGTCGGTATTGCCATATTTCAAAGACAGGTTGACCATCTTAATACTCAACAGCACAAGCACGTTCATATCCAGGAAATACGCAGGATCAGGCAGGTGTTTGAGAATGCTCATGACCTCAAGCTTGTCAGGGTCAGACATGTCCGGCAGGAGGCGTAGATCGTTTATGTTTCTCATGCCTTGCCATTTCATTTTGAAGCGAAGATATTTGGATTTCACATATTCAAGAAGGATTACTCCCTTTCCTGGTTTAACAGGTAAAACGATTCCATATAACCGAAGACCCTCCCTGCCTAAGTCTATAGCATCCTTAAACCTGCCCTGGTTGGTGTATAGGGTGATTTTTTTACTATATACCGCCACCTTTTCCCTGTTCGTTTTTAGCCTCTTCAGGATAACGTTGAATATATTTTCTGCTTCATCGAAGTTGCCGCAAAGGTATTCACATTCCGCGCGTTCCTTGGAGAGTTCACTCGTCAAGTCATAATGGGTTTGCCAGTTGTTTTCATTAAGCAATTGCATGCCGGTTGTCACGTATTTTAGCGCATGTTCATACGCGGTGGAGGTCTTTGCCTTTTTCCCGGCGTCCAGATTGAGATGGGCTAATTGGAGTCTTTCTTCGGGGAGCGTTATCAGGTCGTTGCCGTAATTTAAGTGGTTGACAATGTCGAATATTTTTTCATCTTTTTCTTCGGGACGGGTACCCTTGAGCATGAGCCTGCCGATCTTCAGGTGGGTATCTTTTTTTTGCCCGTCGTTCATCAGGGTGTAAGCAGCCTGTTGTACGCGGTCGTGGAGAAACCTGAACTGAAGGGAGTCAAAAAGGGAGTCAAAGTAGTGATATCTCTCTTCCGTATCGGTTGCAGCGTCCCATACCTCCCAATTTTCAGATAGCAGCCTGGAATCTGAGATAATAAGCCCCTTCTTTATGGCCGCCCACAGCTCTGCAACAATTTCCCTCTTTGGCCTTTCACAAACAATGGATAGGGTGTTTAAATCGAAGTTGTTTCCAATGCATGCGGCGTATTTCAGGACTTCCTGTACCTGCAAGGAAAGCGTTTGTATCTTTCCCGCCATCAGGTCAATCACATTTTCCGTTATTCCTCTGTCGTTAATCTGCTTGATATCCCATCGCCATCCACCTTTGCCACTATCGAACTCAAGTAATGTATCCTGGTAGAGTGTTTTGAGAAATTCGTCAATGAAAAACGGGTTGCCGGCCGTTTTTTTGGCGACGAGCGTCGCCAGTTCCAGCGAATCTTCTTTCCTGCACTTCAGTGTGTCGGAGATTAACTGGTTCACGTTATTCGTGTCGAGAGGGTTTAAACTGATGCCGTTTACCGTTGCCCCCGCCTTTTTAATTTCTTCCACGGTCAAAAGTAAAGGATGGGTAGCGCTTACTTCATTATTCCGGTATGCGCCGACGATCAAGAGGTATCGCGACTCAGTGTCCGTAACGAGAAACTGAATCAGCTTTAACGAGGCGGAATCAGCCCATTGCAAGTCATCCAGAAATAAAACCAGCGGGTGTTCTTTTTGGGAGAATACACGCGCAAAATTGCGGAATACCATGTTAAAACGGTTTTGAGATTCCGCGGGAGGTATCTCTTGCAGTTCGGGTTGTTTTCCGAGAATTAATTCAATTTCGGGAATAACGTTTATGACCACCTGTGCATTTGACCCCAGGGCGTCCAGTATCTTTTCTTTCCAGGCGGCTATTTTATCTTTGTTTTCCGTAAGCAACTGGCGGACAAGGTCCCGAAATGCCTGGATAAGGCACATGTAGGGGATATTGCGCTGAAATTGGTCAAATTTTCCGGAAACAAAATAACCCCTTTGCGCAACGATCGGACGGTGGATTTCACCTACCAGGCTGGACTTACCAATACCGGAGTAACCGGAAACAAGCATCATTTCCGCCTTGCCTGAACCGGCACGGTCAAAGGCCGCCATCAACGACGCAATTTCCCTGTCCCTGCCATACAATTTTTGGGGAATATGCAAGGTTTCGTGCCTGTCGTCTCCGCCAGGGACAAAGCCTTCGAGCGGCTGCTTCGTTTCTATCAGGCGCCGACACTTTTCCAAATCAGCCTTCAGTCCGTAAGCGCTTTGGTACCTATCTTCGGCATTTTTTGAAAGCAGTTTCATGACGATAGCAGAGAGGGCTTCCGAAATATCAGCGTTTACGGTATGGGGCGGCGTAGGCTTTTTTGCTATGTGGCAGTGAATCCATTCTATGGGGTCGTGCGCCTGAAAGGGGAGTTGCCCGGTAAGGATTTCGTAAAAAGTAACGCCCAGCGAGTAGAAATCGGTGCGGTAATCAATGGCCCTGTTCATGCGGCCGGTTTGTTCCGGTGATAGGTAAAACAAACTTCCCTCTAAGATATCGGGGTTGACGGCCTTTTGATATTCCCTGGAAAGCACGGTAGAAATGCCGAAATCGGTTATTTTTACCTGCCCGGTTTCGGGATTATAAATGATGTTTGATGGCTTGATGTCCTTGTGGATAATCTGCTTCCGGTGAAGCTCTGCAAGGGTGCTTACTACCTGAATGGCTATGTGAAAAAACTTCCCGGCAGGGATACCGTGGGTACTGATTGTTTTTTTAAGAGGAATGCCGCCGAAATCCTCTAACACCAGTACCAGGCCGTTTCCGTATTTCTGTAATCCATAAGGCCGCACAACACCATCAACATTCAGGCCGCTGGAGATTTCGTATTCATGACGCAATCGTGCGACGTCGTCAGGTGTAAAATGCCCGTCCCGTATCGTTTTCAGGATTACCGGCTTATCTGTCTCAAGGCTATGGCCTTTATAAACGACCGTCCGGTTTCCTTTATAAAGCTCGTCTATAATTTTGTAGCCTTTAAGGGTTATCATGGGTTTATTGGCGGCAAAAGGTTAATTTAACAGCCCCAAAGGGGCGTTGCCCTGGGCTATGGTATTGCGCCCCCTTCGGGGCTATCATTGTAAATACGGTCTGGCTGTGTTTGATTATGATCTCTGCAAATACCGTTACTGAAATTCAAATCCATCATTCAACTTCGGTTTGTCTTCGTGGCCTGAAACGAAATGGATCATGTCGTGAATTTTATTGATGACGGTATCCTCAACAACATACTTCGCCTCCTCAAGCACCAGCAAATAATCTTGTTTGGGTATAATCTGGACCAGTTCCTTCAAATCAAAGGTTTTCAAGACCACCTTAAGCATCTCCCGAAGTTCCTTTTCCGACATTTTTAAGGTAAGCATCTTTTCACACAATATGGGATCGACCTGATTATACAAATTGATGAATTTATCCAATTGCGGCGCGGTTGCGTTTGACAGAAAATGGGTCGCCAACGTGTTCATAAGCACTTCATATTTCTGGTGTACTTTATAATGAGGAATGGAAAGCAGGCTGGCCTTATCAAGGGTGTTTGCAGCCAAAACCTTGCTTAGTTGGCTTGAAAAGAATTGATAGTTGTCAAGGATGAATCCCATGCCCCAGCCGCACGGCGTCGTCCAACAACCGGAGTCACCCACAAAAACCACGTGGTCTTCCGCTATTTGCTGCGACAAGTTGCCGGAGGGATACCATCCATACTTTATCTCCTTTATTTTCAGGTCATGGAATGGTTTTGTGCTGTCCTCGTTCCTGATTACATGCAAGTATTCTTTTTCCATGTCGCTATAGGAAATCTGCACCTTCCGTAAATAAAGGACGAGTGACAAGGACGTCTTGTCATCGTATATTTCATATTCAAAAACAGGTCTTCCCTGCGCAAGAGAGGTATCCAGGTTCTCGTTGGAATCCTTGAAGGTCTGCCACATCATATAGTCGCCAACCTGCATACTCTGCAAACCGTTAGGGTGTTCCCCAACGGCGCCGTAGACCGACCACCAATAGAAATTGTTGCGCTTGATCTTGTATTTGTCCAAAATGATGGAGTTATAGCCGGATGCGTCAATAAGCAGGCGGGACGCAAAACACCCCTTCGTTGTTTGCACGGAAACGACGCCGTCTTTTACCGTATGATCGAGATAGGCGCAATTATCAATGACTTGCGAGCGGTTGCTTTTTATTACGTCGAGCCAATAAGGCAAGATGGTTTTCTCGTTTACGTAAGGATACCGGTCAAACAGCTTTGCCTGAAAGGCCAGTTTCGCGCCAGTAAATGTACTGGCCAGGAAGCGGGTGACGCCACCGTAGGTAAACGGCTTGACGCCTTCATCCAATACGTCGAGAGGCACAAACCAGCTTCTTGATGTGACGCCTGCGACGTTTTTATCAACAACAAGAACTTTATAGTTCTTCGAAAGCTCGGAACCTATGCTAAGGCCTGCCGGGCCGCCGCCAATGATGATTACGTCGAAAGGTATTTCTTTTCCCATGTATTAAGCCCCCTATCGCTGATATTCTCTCACTTCTCTCGTTCCCAAGCTCCAGCTTGGGAACGTGTTTGTGCCAGAAGCTCCCGCTTCGTTTTCTGACTAAAAGCAGAGCTTTTAGTGCAATCCCGCTCCCAAGCTGGAGCTTGGGAACGAGGAGAAAAAGGTGTGACTTGGGAACGAGGAGAAAAATACTCACAGCTTTTCCCGAATCATAAAAACATCACCTGTCTTCATCCTTGACAGGGATGTCCTCCGGCTGAATCAGGACGATCTTGCCGTTTTCCCACGACACAACGGGATTGCCTGCCTTTTTATGCTGCAGTAATGCATCGTTGATTGCTTTAGACAAAGCCTTTGTTATTTTTTCATTATCTGCAAATATTTCAGAGATTCTGTCTTTTACTACCTTATCAGCCATTATGTTCCTCCAGTATTTGCTTCCATACCAATCTATTTTCGTTAGCAATCAAAGTGCTAATCCCCATTCCACCTGAAGCCAACGGCGTTAGAGTGCCGGCAACCGAATTATCATAAAATGCCCATGTATCCGCCAATGACATGTACAGCCAGAAAAAATTCCTAATGCCTTTGTTATACCGCCTTTTCACAATTTCATCGGGTACATTATGCCCACCCATTCGCACCCTCTCGGCAACACGAGCTAAGGCAAATTCAGGATTAGGCAGCCAGAGAAACACAAGGTGAAAGATATAGCCTGTCTTTTTAAGTTCATCGACCCACGTGGCAAAAGTACGGCTTGCAAGGGTTGTTTCGAATGCAAAATCCACCCTTCCTTTTGCAAGGAAACGTATTCTTTCCAGCATAATACGGCCTGCATGAAACGCGACACTTTCAGGTTGAAAAGCTGAAAGCCCCAGCGCAAGCGTATCGGCATTTACGAATTCAGTTACGCCAAGCGTCCCTTTGAGCAAGACCGGCGCGGTCGTTGATTTTCCCGCCCCGTTAGGTCCGCCAATGATAATAACATGTGGTCTTTGCTCAGTCATAAGATATTAATAATTTGTAGTTTTTGTTTAGTAAAGCGAAACCCAATGACCTAATTTATTCCTGATCAAGCACCAGCTTGGAAGCGAGAGAAATGTTCAGACGTTAAGCACCAAAAATCTGTGCAATCTGTGAAATCTGTGGTTTCTGCTGTTTTTTGTTGGTCTGAGGCAACACCACATTAGAACTTATATTTTGCGCCAAGAAACAATAAATACGCCTTTGTATCCAGCGAACTATTATTAAAATCACTCCCAAGAATGTCGCTTGTCGCAACCGTATCTTTCTCTGAAAACATATATTGGGAAGCCACGCCGAACTCCCACTTGTTCCAGGTGTGGCTGTAACCGACGGAAACATTGTGCTGCACGTTGCCGGGGATCATAGGAACTTGCGCACCTTGTGAAACGGGGTTTTCGTTATAAATGTAACCGCATCTGATAATATTGTCACTGCTCCCCATTACAAAATATTCATATCCAAAGCGAAAGGCAAACGCGCTGCTCCAATCGATAGGATATGAATCCTTTAGTTCGTTGCCTAAAGCCGCGTTAAATTCAGCATTGTCTCCGTCTGTCATCTTGGTGTCTAAGCTGTCGAATGCCGACACCCAATCGAACCACATTACGTCGGATGAAAAGCGGTGAGATGCGCCAAGCTTGTACGTTACTCCAATGCCGATGGAACGCGGCCATTCAAAATCACTTTTCAGGTCGTACTTTGCCTGTTTATTAGTAAATAAAGCACTTTCGGGAGCCGTGTCAGGCAGAGATATAGTAGCGTCACCTTTCAAAGTAGAACGGGACTCACTGATGTATGCCAGTCCTATCGTGGTATTTTCAGTAATTTTGTACTGGACTCCCGCAGTGTAGGCAAATCCAAAACTAGAACGGGTATCCATATTACCCAATGCGCTGACCCCCGCCAACGCACCGGTTTGAAACGTATAAGGCATTTCAAGATCCACCTTTTGGACTGAAGGCCCTGCTGAAAAACCAAGAGAGAGCTTCTCGTTAACCTTAAACGACGTTGAGGCCAGCATCTTTATCAATGAAGCCTCCGAACGGTAGATATGGTTGCCGAAACTTACAGGAAAATCACCTGCAATCGTGTTGCGGGTCATAAAGTGTTCCATCCGGTATTCCGTGCCAAAACCGGCAGGGGCAAAAACACCCGCGCCAAAAGCAAATCTACTATCTGCCGCCCGCTTGTAAACAAAGGAAAACGAGGGAAGCAAAAAGGCCTCGTGCTTCGAGTTGTCGGCGCCGTGGTCGTCTTCGTAGTGAATGTCGGGGTAAATCAATTCTCCGTCGAATTCGAATAGTTTTCCCGCCGGCATATTAATAAGGGCGGCCGGATTATCGTGAATCAACACCCCGTTATCAGTATGAGCGATATTCGTACCCCCCCTACCTGACGACGTCACACCGATACTATCCAGGACAACGCCGTTTGCAGCACAATATCTGTTTGCAGTAAAAAAAAGGAGGGAAAATAAAGAGATAAAGAGCAAGAAGGGATAAATGAACCGTTTGGTATGCCACGTTCTTCCACTACACGGTTGTGGAAAACCGCTACAACGTTTTTCTTTTGCAGTGTGCATTACACATTTCTCCTTTTCTTTCTCCCCTTCGGAGCTTGTATTATTTTCCTATCTTTCAGGGGGGGGCACCCCATAGGTGTTAAGTTAAGAAACCAATAATTACCACTAAACCCTTGTTTTTGTTAGCCCTGAAGGGGCGAAATAACTTAGCCCAGGGCAACGCCTTGGGGACTTGGAAAAACCAACAAGCCCTGAAAGGGCGTAATAAGGAATGAACCGTTATTTTGAGCCCAATATCGTCCCTTCAGGGCTTGTTGTGCTAATAATGCTAAACCCAGGGCGTTGCCCTGGGCTGTTGTATTGCGCCCCTTTGGGGCTGTATTGCTAATACGGCGAGGCTGATTTTGCCCGACTTTTTATTGCTTAACTTAACACCTATGGGCTCCCCCCCGTCATGACCTAGCGGCCTTTCAGGCCTAACTTTGAATTTCCTATACGTTAAATTAGGCCTTACGGCGACTTTTTTTGCACACAGGGACACGGGCTCCGTGTCCCTACAACGGCATTGAAATTCCTATACGTTAAATTAGGCCTTCGGCGGCTTTTGTATTCACACGAGGGGTCACGGGCTCCGTGTCCCTACATCAACTCGTTCCCACGCTCCGGCGTGGGAATACAACATCAGGAGACCCTGCGTCCCGTTACAACAACCGGCCTGTTACAAAACTCTCATCGGTCTTCTTTGCCGGCATCCTGGTAAATTTCAACCCTGTCGCGCCCCCCTTTTTTGGCCTGATACAATGCCTTATCCGCAGAATTAATCAACGAACCAAGCTTGGAATCAAGGTCGGGAACTATCATTGCAATTCCCATGCTCACGGTAACCTGATCACGTACGAGTGACTCTTTAAATGTAATTTTTAGTGAATCGATGCTTCGGCGCATGTTTTCCGCTATTTGGCGCGCCCCTTCCAATTCCGTGTCAGGTAGCACTACAACAAACTCCTCTCCACCGTATCTGGCAATAAAATCGCCGGGTCTTTTCAGGGTGTTCCTTAAGCCCTTAGCCACTTGCTTGAGGCATTCGTCGCCGCACTGATGGCCATACGAATCGTTATAGATTTTAAAACAGTCTACGTCTATCATTATCAAGGATATCGGACGGGAATGCCTTGTAACGCGGCTCCATTCTTTTGCAATAAGTTCTTCAAAAGACCGCCGGTTGGCAACGCCGGTGAGCGCATCGCTAAAAGAGAGTTGCAGGAGCATTTGGTTTGCGGCCTCAAGTTGCCGTGAAACCTCGATCAATTCGTTCTCACGTGCCTTGCGATGGTCAATCTCATGCTTAAGCCTTAAGACAGAGCGCACCCGAGCGAGCAACTCAACCTTGTCAATAGGTTTCGTGATATAATCCACTGCGCCCTCGGAAAACGCTATCTGGAGAAACTCGTTATCCGTCTTGCCCGTTACCATAATGATAGGAATATCTTCCAGGCTTTTGCATTTCTTTATGCGACGGTACGCCGCAATCCCATCAATATCAGGCATCATAATATCCATTAAGACAAGATCAAACTTTCTATGGTTGGGTTCAGGGCTATCGATCTCTAAGGCGGTATATGCCTCGGAGGCCGATTTTGCGAAGGTGAGTTTCTGATAACCGCTCGAATGCAGAAAAACCTTGAGTTGGAAGTGTACGTCAGGTGAATCGTCAACGATAAGGATTCCCATAATAAATCTCTAACTTTCTGCCAAAAATATTAAAATTTATGTTAACACATCGTCAAGGTGGAATGATTATAGCCAAAAACCTTTATTTTACAAAAAACCAAGGGTGAGTAATCTAGCAAAAATGGTGTTGTTTATCAAGGATTAAACGGCGTGTAATGAGAAGACAGGGTGCAGAACAGTTTCGATTATAGCCAAACAAGCCGGGGTTTCGATGCTAATAATTAGGAAATACCATGAGTTCGCACGGTATTTTTTCAAAATTTATAGAAGATTTATGATATAGTTTATAAAATCTGTGGTTTCGTTCGTTCTTTTCAAAACTTAACGCATTGGTAAAAATAAACCGGAAATTAAGTCTTTTTTTGCATTATATAGCTCCAAGCCTTATATTTTTACAAAAAATTATTTCACATTGAATTATCCATCTTGACTAACACGAAAAGAAATTGTATTATCTTATCTATCAATTAAGATTTGTTCAGGTAACAATGACCTGTTCTTCGTTGGGGAATAGTGCAACGGTAGCACAAATGACTCTGGATCATTTAATCTAGGTTCGAATCCTAGTTCCCCAGCCAACTAATTTAATGCATTCAGGCAATTGACACTTCTCTCCGTTCTCCAACTAGTGGTTTTGTTGAACAAATTTACTCTACTCCACTGAAGCGAAAGCAGTTCGTCTTGACGTAAACCCGTATGCAAGGCAAAAACCCATCACTGAACCGTGAAGACGTCCTTGCCTGCCTTGATTATGCGACATCTCTTGCGGAAGGATTTTATGAACGATATTAAGCAATTCCAGGAGGAAAGCCGTGAGGGTTAGAAATATAAAAATAGCGATTAGATCAGATGACGACCTTTTCAAAGAGGTTAAAGAAGTATGTGGAAAACTGGAGAAGGGAGAAAAGGTTAAAAAGCGCGAAGGCATTTCATTTGAAAATCTTGATGTAATGAGAAATGTCCTTACGGAAGAGCGATTGAGGATATTAAAGACCATAAAGAAAGAACATCCCGCCTCGATTTACCAGCTTGCAAAAATCCTTGAGAGAGATATGAAAAACACCTTTGATGACGTACAGTATCTTGCACAGGCAGGCTTCATAGAACTAAAGAAAACGAAAGAAGGCCGGGAAAAAACAACCCCGCTTGTAAAGTATGATAGAATACTCCTGGAAATTCCTGTTTAAGTTCAAGACTGTAGTTACCTTTCACTAAAACCGCATTCCATCGTCGTTGATATTCGCGGTTCAGATAATAGAGAAATGGCAGATGAGGATATCTGGAAATTTTGCCAGGAAGGAAACGTGACACTTTTTATGTATTATTTATAGATGTGTAACTTTTAAATCCTCCCCCTTCTCCAATTCAATAAATTCTTTCCATATCCACCGTAATTCTACGTAATCCTATCGGAATCGCCGGAATTTAAATTGTATTTTATCTTATTATTTGATAAAGTGTTACAGTGAGAGTAAGTACATTATTTGTCCAATATTAAAGAGGCACAAATGATCCGGATCGTTTAGTCTGGATTCGAATCCTCGTCCCCCGGCAAATTCAATTCTTTAGTCCCATCTTTTTTCATAAAGAATGTTGCTCGTGAGATCCGTTTGGTTTTGTGTTTTTTGGGAGAAGCATAGCACTTTGTGATATGAATGCACGTGAAAATTACATAGCCCCAGATACCGTCGAACAGAAACCGAAAATTACCAACCAAGGCAAACCCAACCGTTTGATTCAGGAAAAAAGCCCTTATCTGCAGCAGCATGCCTTTAACCCTGTGGATTGGTATCCATGGGGTGATGAGGCATTTCAAACTGCAATCGAAGGAGATATGCCCATTTTTCTTTCTATCGGGTACTCGACTTGCCATTGGTGCCACGTGATGGAACACGAATCTTTTGAAGACGGTGAGGTGGCGCAGATATTGAATAAATATTTCGTTTCTATTAAGGTAGACAGAGAGGAACGCCCGGATATTGACCATGTATACATGACGGTGTGCCAGGCCATGACGGGAACCGGCGGCTGGCCGCTAAACCTCTTTCTCACACCACAGAAGAAACCCTTTTACGCCGGCACCTATTTCCCTAAAACGGAGCGGTATGGAAACCCCGGTTTGATTGCCATCCTGAAACAAATAGCCAACCTTTGGAACACCAACAAAGAAAGTATTATTGCCTCCAGCGAACAGGCCACGCAGGTTTTGCAACCCATGAAGATTGTTTCTTCAGGGGAGGTTCTTACCATAGAAACACTAAAACATGCTTACGAGCAACTACGGAATAATTATGACGGTCTCTACGGCGGTTTTGGCTCTTCCCCGAAGTTTCCCACACCGCATAACTATACTTTTTTACTGAGATGGTGGAAACGGAGCAGTGATTCCATGCCGTTGGAAATGGTTGAAAAGACGCTCGACCGGATGGGTCACGGTGGTTTGTACGATCAATTGGGCGGTGGATTTCACCGGTATTCCACGGATGAATACTGGCTGGTTCCACACTTTGAAAAGATGCTCTATGATCAGGCGCAGCTCGCTATAGCGTACCTGGAGACGTATCAGGCGACCGGAAAGGCCTTTTACGCCGATATTGCCCGTGGCGTGTTGGATTATGTGCTGCGGGATATGACGTCCTCTAAGGGTGGTTTCTTTTCCGCAGAGGACGCCGACAGCGAGGGGGTTGAGGGAAAGTTTTACGTTTGGACGTCAGATGAGATTATAAAGATTTTGGGGGAGAAAGACGGCAGGGTTATTTGCGATTACTACGACGTTTCAAAAGAGGGTAATTTTGAGGATAACAACAATATCCTGCACGTGGATAAACCTGTCGATGCCTTCGTTAAACTGGAAGGGATTGATACCGGCGAATTTCAGAAACTGCTCGGCTCAGCCCGTGAAAAACTCTTTCAGGCAAGGGAGAAACGCATACACCCCCATAAAGACGATAAAATACTCACCTCCTGGAATGGATTAATGATCTCCGCCTTCGCGCGTGGCGCGCAGGCGCTTGACGAACCCAAATATACACGGGCCGCAGTGCAGGCGGCTGATTTTGTTCTGAGTAACTTGCGAAAAACGGATGGAACGCTACTGAGGTGTTATCGGCTTGACGAGGCCTTTATTCCCGCGTACCTGGATGATTACGCCTATTTTGTGGGGAGTTTGATCGATCTTTATGAGACCACCTTTGAAACAAGACACCTCAAGGCGTCTTTAGCGTTGAACAAACAGATGTTAGACCATTTTTGGGACGAGAAGGATTGTGGTTTGTTCTTCGGAGGGAAGAAGAACGAACCTCTTATTGCACAAACTAAGGAAGTCTATGATGGAGCGCTGCCTTCGGGAAATTCAATGGCGCTCTTGAACATTCTCAGATTGGGACATATAACGGGAAACCCTGATTTGTTGAAGATTGCAGAAAGATTGACATCCGCCTTTAGCGATACGATAAACCAATATCCTTCAGGCTATACACACTTTCTTTGTGGCTTTGATTTTGCCCATGGGACAACGAAAGATATCGTCGTTGCAGGCGCCCCCGGCAGGGACGACACAAAACAGATACTGCGGGAAGTATGGAGTCGCTTTATCCCTCGTAAGACGCTGATTGTTTCTTCATCAGCCGATAAATCTATCGAAGACGTCGCAGAACGGGTAAAGGCACAAGGTATGATTAATAATAAGGCCACGGTGTACGTGTGCGAAAACAATACTTGTAAGCCGCCTGCTACGGATATGCATGAGATTGGTACATTGTTAGAGTAGCGCGTTGGTTTAGGCGGATTAAACGGTTTAATCCGCTTAAGCCGTTTAAACGGTTTAAACCGTACTGTCAAATTAAGGAAATACACAGTGAAGTCCGGCATTAAGGTTAAATTTTGGGGTGTTAGAGGGTCTATTCCTACTCCAGGAGTAAAATACGTTAAATATGGAGGAAATACCTCCTGCGTTGAAATACTCTTGCCGAACAACATGTTATTTATATTTGACGCCGGCACGGGCATCAGGGAACTGGGAAACTCTTTGCTGAAGAACGGAAAAAAACAAAAAGTTTACATTTTTTTGAGCCACTTCCACTGGGACCACATACAGGGATTACCCTTTTTCATGCCGTCATATCAGGAAGGAAATGAAATTAACATTTTAGGCATGAATACCAAGGAGACAAGATTGGACAAAATCATCTCCAATCAAATGGAAAGTGTCTATTTCCCGGTACGTTTACAGTCCTTAAAAGCCAAAATAAAATTTCAGATACTAACGGAAGGAAAGCTTTGCATTGACGATGCAACGATAAATACGATATATACCAATCATCCCGGTATGTCAATGGGATATGTGATAACCATTGGGAAAACAAAGATAGGTTATTTCACTGATAATGAAATCGTGCCGATACCCCTGTGGTCGGAAGACACCTCCAGCTTGAAATACCAGTTAGACATGACAACAAAGATGCTTGCCTTGCTGCGTGACGCCGACTTGCTGATTCACGACGCCCAATACACAACGGAGGAATACAAGCACAAGGTTGGCTGGGGCCACTCATCAATCCCGGAGGTTGTAAGCCTGGCCATGGAGGCGAGGGTGAAACGATTGGCGCTCTTTCATCACGATCCCGATCGTTTCGACGACCACATCGACGTCCTTGTTGCCAATTGCAAAGAAGTATTAAATGACCTCCCTTTGGAGTGTTTTGCTGCGCACGAAGGCATGGAAATACATTTTTAATCAAGTACATTATTTTAAAGAGGTTTTATGAGAAGATTAACGGTAGACAAGGTCGAACCAGGTATGGTGCTTGGTAAGTCGATCTACACAGATAATTATGATATACTGATGAATAGAGGTACCCCCCTTACAATCGACTATATTACTCGATTGAAAGCCAGAGGACATACAACCGTTTACGTGACCGATGCAGAAACGGCCGACATTATTATTACAAATCCCTTATCAGACAAAATTCGCGCCATGACAACAAAAGACATTCAGAAGATGTACAGGACTACTCAATTGAATCTTGCTAAGGCAGAAAATGATACTTCAAGTGCCCTTATCAAAAGCATTAATTCGCCAAAATTCAAAAAATCTTTTCAACAAAATCCTGTTCTAACTCACCTTTGTGAAAATGCTAACCGTTTTCTGGAAGACATAATGAACCAAAACGTGCTATCGGGGTTAAACGCAACCAAGAGTTTTGATAACTACACCTACGAACACTCCGTTGATGCTACGGTGATATCGGTGCTTATTGCAAAAAGGCTCTCTTTTGGCCAGGACAAATTGAAACAGCTTGTGACCGGCGAATTCCTCCATGATATTGGGCAGCTATGCATAGATGAAAAGATCGCTAACAAACCCGGCAAGTTAGCACCGGAAGAGTATGAAAAGATAAAGTTGCATACTGTCTATGGCTATGAAATACTAAAAGACGTAGACAAAATAGAAGGTGTTGCCGCGCACATTTCCTTTCAACATCATGAAAGACAAGACGGCATGGGTTATCCACGCGGTTTGAGGGGAAGCAACAAGATAGATATGGGATCGTTAACAGGCGAGTTAAGATTTACTACCAGTGATAAGCTGGTTATCCTTGCCGAGATTGCGGCTATTGCTGATTTTTACGACGCTTGTATTTCTGATAGACCGTACCGCACGGGATTGTCCCCGGATTTGGTATATGAGCTTGTTAAAACAGGCGGCGGTTGGCAATTTAACAACGAATTGGTAGATTGCTTTCTGAGTGTGGTGCCTAAATATCCTGTCGGATACGGAATAAAGGTTAAATGCGGTGAGTATAAAGATTTTATCGGGGTAGTTGCAACATTGAATACATCTAAGTTGTCCGCCCCAAAAATTCTCCTGTTAAACGATAATCAGAAAAACAAGATTAAACCGATTGAAGTAGATTTATACTCTTATCGCGGGCTTATCGATATAGAGTGTATTAATTAGCATGCATGAGAATTAAGCCATATCCATACTGTTTTAAACTATTTTAATTATAGGGAAATACATCTTTATTCAATTACGTTATTTGAACGGCTTTTATGCGAAGAATATCAATAGATAAGACTGAGCCCGGTGTCGTGCTGGGCAAGACGATTTACACGGATAGCTTTGATGTCCTGTTACATAAAGGGGTAGTCCTTACAAAGGACTATATTATCCGACTAAAAGCCAGGGGATATACAACGATTTACGTTGACGATGTGGAAACGGCGGACGTTGTTATTAAAGACCCCATATCAGACAAAATCCGCACCATGGCGACAAAAGATATTCACAAGGTATATAAGATTACTCAAGCATCCCTGGTAAAGATAGAAGCGGATACTACAGATGCTGTTATAAAAAGCATTAATACGCCAAAATTTAAAAACGCATTTCAACACAATCCCATTTTTATCCACCTTTGTAATAATCTTAACCATTTTCTTGAAGGCATTATGAGCCAGGACGTGCTATCGGGATTAAATTCAATTAAAAGTTTTGATAATTACACCTATGAACATTCCGTTGACACTGCAGTGATCTCGACTATAATTGCAAAAAGACTGATGCTTAGTCAGGATAAATTGAAACAGGTTGCGGTTGGAGAATTTCTCCACGATATTGGAAAAATATTCATAGACGAAAAAATCATTAACAAACCGGGTAAGTTGACACCGGAAGAGTTTGAAACGGTTAAGTTGCACCCTGTCTATGGCTATGAACTGCTAAAAGACGTTGAGCAAATAGGAAGCGTTGCCGCACATATCCCCTACCAACATCATGAAAGGCAAGACGGCAGAGGCTATCCACGCGGCCTGACGGGAACCAATAAGCTCGATATGGGTTTATTAAAATTTCGAGAAGGTGACCGGTTAATTATGCTTGCAGAAATTGCGGCAATAGCGGATTTCTATGACGCTTGTATTTCCGATAGACCGTACCGTAAAGGGTTGTCCCCTGATTTGGTCTATGAGCTTATTAAGACCGGCAGCGGAGTGCAATTTAACAAAGAATTAGTGGATTGTTTTCTTAGTGTGGTGCCTAAATATCCTGTGGGGTATGAGATGAGGGTTAAGAGTGGTGAATATAAAGATTATACCGGCATAGTGGCTTCGGTGAATCCTCAGCGGTTGTCTGTCCCAAAAATCTTACTGTTAAATGATGACCAGAAAAAAAAGATTAAACCGATTGAGGTAGATTTAGGTTCCTACGCAAGGGTTCTTGAAATAGAGTGTTTTAGTTAGGGTCGAAGCAACGATAATGCATTTATGCGCAGAATTAATATAAACAACGCTTTGCCGGGTATGGAACTCGCAAAAACAATATACGGCAGTAATTTCGAGGTATTGTTAAACAAAGGGGTAATCCTTGAGCATCGATATATAACCCAGTTAAAAGGCAGGGGTTTCTTGAAGATTTACATTGAGGACAAAGAATCGGAAAATATCGTTATTAATGACCCCATATCCGATAAGATTCGAATTATGGCCACAAAGAACATATTCAACACCTATTCTATGACCAAGTCCATCTTAGAAGAAATAGAGGCGGATGCGACCGACGCCGTTATGAGGAACATTAACACCTCTAAGTTTAAAAGATCATTTCACGACAATCCTTATTTTAGAAAATTGTGTGAGAATATAGGTCCCTTTGTTGACGAACTTTTAAATCAGGAGGTCTTGTCCGGTTTGCATTCGATTAAGAGTTTTGATAACTACCTTTTTGAACATTCCATTGATGCAGCCATTATGGCGTTACTTATGGGCAAAAGGTTGAATCTGAGCGTTGAAAAATTGAAACAAATCGCCATCGGTGTGTTTCTTCACGACATTGGATATATCTTTATCGATGAAAACCTTATCAATAAATCAGACAAATTAACACAATTAGAATTTGAGCAAATAAAACTTCACACTAACTATGGATATGAGTTGCTTAAGGACATAGAGACCATAGGCGCAGCTTCCGCACATATCGCTTACCAACACCACGAACGGCAGGACGGCAACGGCTATCCCAGGGGATTGAGAGGCACCAATAAAATTGATAAAGGTGACCTCATTTACATGGATGAGGAAAAAATGATTACCATTGCGGAAATTGCCGCCATAGCGGATTACTATGACGCCTGCATATCTGACAGGCCATTTCGCGCAGCCCTGCGTCCCGACCTGGCGCACGAATTGGTTAGGGTAGGCGCCGTGTCTCAATTTAACAAGGAGTTAGTAGATTGCTTCTTGCAGATTGTGCCTAAGTATCCGATCGGTTGTGAGGTAATGATAATAAATGGCAGGTACCGGGATTTTTCGGGAATTGTGGCCTCTTTGAACAGATTTGAAATATCCAAACCCAAGGTAAGGCTTCTTTACGATAATAACAAGAAAAAAATTATGCCCTTTGAGATAGATTTAAGCGCCGATAGTTATAATACTGAGATGGAATGTATAAGCTAACAACATTATGCCTTCGGCGACTTTTTCTATAGTAGGGCGAAGTGCCACTTCGCCCATAACGAAGCAATCGCTTCGTTCTACAACTTTGAAATTCCTATACGTTAAATGAAGTGCACGGTCACTATTTTTCCCCACGGGGACGCGGGTGCCGTGCCTCGACTCTAAAATTTCTATACAATTAAATTTCAGTAAATTATTCGTCCCGGTAAGAACGGCTTGAAACGGAACCCTGCATGAAAATACTGGTACTATCCGATATCCATGGTAATCTCGCCGCATTAAATGCCATACGGGAAGATGCAGATATGGTCTTTTGTTTGGGAGATATGGTCAACTACGGCCCTTACCCCGGCGAGTGCATTAAAAAGATCCGGGGCATGACCGATAAAATCGTTCGGGGAAACCATGATAACGCTATTGGTAAAAACCTGGGATGTGGCTGTTCTGAAAAATATACGGAACTCAGCAATGACGGCAAGGCGTTTACTATTGCTACACTGAACAACGATGAAAAAAACTTTCTTGGTAACTTGCCGTTAACATTGAATCACCAGGTAGCAGAGAAAAGGTTTTTGTTCTCACATGCCTCACCCAGCGGCGATCTCCATAAATATCTTAGACCCAACGTTAAAGACGCGGAATTTATCACGGAATCAAAAGGCATTACCGCCGACGTTGTCTTTCTCGGCCACACCCATTTACCGATGGTGCGCGAGATTAACGGCATCACCTATATAAATCCCGGCAGCGTTGGACAGCCCCGCGACGGCATACCGCTGGCTTCATACGCGGTATGGGAAGACGGGCGCATTGAAATTAAAAGGGTTTCTTACGATATAGAATCAACGGTACTGGGTCTGCAGCAAACCACCATATCACCACCACACGTTGCAACACTTTCCAGGATATTAAGAAGCGGCGGAATGTAGCCTAACACGTAACGCTCATATCCGTTTAGATTGAAAGTTGTTTTAACTTATAATATAGAGAGGAAAAAACATATGTTAAAGAAATCAAAAGATAGGATAAAGAAGGACTTAAGGGACTCGTTAATGTCGGAGAAGGAAATCCGCAAGATAATTGTTTTTGGTTCATTCCTGGTCTCAGAGGAACCAAACGATGTTGATGTTGCTATTTTTCAAGATAGCAATGAGACATACGTTGACTTGGCGATGCGGTATAGAAGGTTGACTCGAAATATCTCCAGAATCATTCCTGTAGAGATTATTCCCATTCGGCATGAAGCGCCAAATAACTTTTTTCTTACGCAGATTAAAGCAGGTGAACTCATTTATGAAAGATGAGACGAAAGCCTGGTTATGCTACTCCATAGAGAATTTGAAATCCGCTAAAATTTTATTAGAAAGCACACTCTTTAATCCATGCCTACAAAATATCCAACAAACGGTAGAGAAATCCATGAAAGCTCTCTTAATAGAGCATGCTTTAGGATTAAAAAAATCTCACAGAATTTTTGAATTAAAGAACATTCTTGATGAGAATGGTATCAAAATTGACTTATCTGATGATGACTGTGATTATTTAGACACAATATACTTGCCCTCCAAGTATCCGCTCGCAAGCGCCTTGCCTTATTTTGAACCGAATGAAGAAATTTGTAATAAAGGAATCGCAATTGCGGAAAAGGTTATAAACCAAGTAAAACAGATATTATACTAGGTTTGCCAAATATCAAATTTTCGGCTCTTCGGGGGAATCTATGGGTAAAAAGATAAAAAAGTAGGCATTACAGGATTCATCATAACCAGGCCAATCATCTGCCTGTGTGTTGAATGCAGACCGATCGTTGAAGAATTCATGTCGCCTACGGCGACGGCATTTGTAGCGCCGATCTTCATGGTCGGCAATGGCATTGGAAATGCCCCCCCCTTTCGCACTTTTTAATTGAAACCTTGCCTTTTTTCATACTTGTGCTACAATTAAGATTTATATATATTGGGAAAGTAAAATTTTACGAAAAGATGGTACAGGGTTAGTCAAACATGTCAGGCGAAGAAGAAAAAATTATCGATATATCAGATAACGTGGAAGTAGTACAGCCCTTTGAGGCGCCGGTAGCCGAGCAGCAAACCGTAATTCAATCCCTGAAACAGGAATTGGATACCTGCAAAAAGAAGCTCAGTGAAATTCAAGATTCGAAGCAACGATTGGCTGCTGATTTTGATAATTATCAGAAAAGGATTATCAAGGAAAGGCAGGACGTGGAACGCACGGCAACAAACTCGCTCATCAGGAAACTGCTGGACGTGTACGAGAGCCTTGAAAAGGCGATATCATCGGTAAAAGACGCGGCGAATAATGAATTCGTTGATGGCGTCAAGATGATTTATAAAGAATTTTCCCGCATTTTAAAATCGGAGGGGCTGGAGCCGATACCTTCCATAGGCCTGCCATTGGACGTCTACAAGCACGAGGTCTTCATGCAAAAGGTTAATGATGAATTGCCGGAAGATACCGTCCTGGAAGAAATACAAAAAGGTTATTTATTAAATTCGTTTGTAATCAGAACTTCGAAGGTGGTTGTTTCACAGAAATCTACACAAGAAGACATTCAGAATCTGGAAAAGACAAAAGAGGAAAAAGGAGATTAATATATGGCAAAAATTATTGGGATAGACCTGGGAACAAGCAACTCAGCCGCCGCAGTTTTGATCGGGGGAAAACCCACGATTATTCCAAGCGCTGAAGGAGCAACCGTTGGCGGAAAGGCATTTCCTTCTTACGTTGCTTTTACGAAGGATGGGGAAAAACTGGTCGGGGAGCCTGCCAGAAGGCAAGCAGTCAGCAATACGGAAGGCACCATCTACGCAATTAAGAGGAAAATGGGAGCGGATTATAAAGTAAACGTTCGCGGCAAGTCCTTTACCCCACAACAAATCTCGTCGTTTATCCTGCAGAAAATCAAGCAGGACGCAGAGGCCTTTCTCGGTGAGCGCGTTGAAAAGGTGGTAATTACCGTACCGGCTTATTTTAACGATAATCAGCGGCAAGCGACAAAGGACGCCGGCACCATCGCGGGGCTGGACGTGGTACGTATCATTAACGAACCAACAGCCGCGTCATTGGCCTACGGATTGGACAAGGTTGAAGAATCGCAGAAAATCCTGGTGTTTGACTTGGGCGGCGGAACTTTGGATTGCACGATTATGGACTTTGGCCAGGGCGTATTCGAGGTTGTTTCTACGAGCGGTGATACCCAATTGGGCGGAACGGACATGGATAATTCAATCGTCGATTATCTGGTCGCCGAGTTCAAGAAAGAATACGGCATTGATATAAAGAATGACAAAATGGCCATGCAAAGACTGCGTGAGGCAGCGGAGAAGGCCAAAATAGAGCTTTCTACGACGTTGACCACCGACATCAATCTTCCGTTTTTAACTGCCGATGCTTCCGGCCCGAAACACTTTACCCACGCAATCACGAGGGCAAAGCTGGAGCAGTTGGTTTCTTCTATTGTAAACCGATGCGGCCAATCGGTCGAGCAGGCAATGAAAGACGCCAAACTCACTCCGAACGACATCCACAAGGTCATCCTTGTCGGCGGTCCGACAAGAATGCCCATCGTTCAGAAATTCGTGGAGGATTACGTCGGGAAAAAGATTGAACGCGGAATTGACCCGATGGAATGCGTAGCAATGGGCGCTGCGATCCAGGCGGGTGTTCTGTCCGGCGAGGTCAAAGACCTTGTACTCCTTGACGTAACCCCCCTGTCGCTTGGCATTGAAACCCTTGGCGGCGTGTTTACCAAACTCATAGATAGAAACACAACCATCCCGACCAAGAAAAGCCAGGTATTCACAACTGCGGAAGATAATCAGACAAGTGTTGAAATCCACATCGCGCAGGGTGAGCGGTCATTGGCAAGAGACAACGTCACCCTCGGAAGATTTCATCTCGCGGGGGTACCGCCTGCGCAAAGAGGCGTTCCGCAGATTGAGGTGTCTTTCGATATAGATGCAAACGGTATTATCAACGTCCATGCAAAAGACCTGGGAACCGGTAACGAACAGAAGATTACCATTACGGCCTCGACGAAATTGAACAAGGATGAAATCGACCGCATGGTAAAACAGGCTCAGGAATACTCCGATCAGGACAAACGAACTAAAGAAAAGATTGAAACGAAAAACAAGGCGGACAACCTGGCCTACAGCGCTGAAAAGTCCTTAAAAGACATGGGCGATAAAATAGACGCCAGACAAAAGCAAAAAATTGAATCTGCCATTAAGGACTTAAGAGAGTCCACAAAAACTGAAGACGAAAAGGATATGCAGCAAAAGATGGAAGCTCTTTCCAATTTACTGCATGAAGTCAGCGCAAAAATGTATCAGAATAACGCCCCAAAAGGCGAACAACAACAGCCTCCGCCGGGAAATGAAGGCAGCCAAAAAGAGAAAAAAAGAGAAGGCGGCGGTGACGATGATATCATCGACGCGGATTATGAAGTGAAAAATTAAGGTAGAAGCAGTTCATCTCGTTCCCAAGCTCCGGCTTGGGAACGAGTTTATGTAGGGACACGGTGCCCGTGTCCCCACGTGTGAGCATAAAAAAGTTGCCGAAGACCAATTAAGGGGAATAAGGAAAAATCATAATCTGGTGGATACGCTTCGCTTAATCCACCCTACAGTAAACCCGTTTTTACCATCAAACAACGCAATGCCTTATTTCTGCATCTTCATGACCATTTGCCCGAATCTACCCCCCTTTTGCCCTACGCCGCACTTCTATTTTCAAATTATAGCCGCCTTCATACTGGACAATATTATCGGCGACCCACAATGGCGTTACCACCCGGTAAGACTGATTGGAAAGTTTATAGAGTGTCTTGAACACGTATTACGAAGATTGCCCATACCGGAACGTCCGGCAGGGATGCTGTTGACGACGATTACTACCGGATTTGTTTGGTTATTGGCCTCCGTTATAGTGTCAGCAACGGGACCATGGTGTTGCATGTTTGAGACAATCAGTGGCGCCATTATCATCTATTTTTCAATTTCTATCAAAAGCCTGGCCGATGAGGCAAAAAAGGTAATGCATTTCCTCAAGAAAAATGATTTATTAAACGCACGAAAGGCATTGTCGCAGATCGTCGGACGTGATACGGCTCATTTGAATGACGAACAAATCGTCCGCGCTTGTGTTGAAACGGTTGCCGAAAGTACCGTTGACGGGGTTTTGTCTCCCTTGTTTTTCGCTTTTATGGGCGGGCCACCGGCGGCAATGGCGTATAGGACTGTCAACACCATGGACTCCATGGTGGGACACAAGGACGAAAAGTACCTTCGGTTCGGTTGGGCGTCGGCGCGATTGGACGATGTAGCCAACTACCTCCCTGCAAGGATTTCAGCCCTGTTAATTCCGGTAGCCGCTTTTTTCTGCGGTTATAGTCCGGTCAGGTCTTTAAAGATTGCAATCAGGGATGGCAGAAAGCACGAAAGTCCCAATAGCGGCATTTCTGAGGCCGCCATGGCCGGGGCGCTGGGTGTTCAACTAGGCGGACCAAGCACCTATCAAGGTGAAATTATCGCAAAACCGTTTATTGGAGACGCACACAACCAATTAACCTTGAACGCAATTAACGGCGCCGTAAAGATTATGTTTGTAACGGCAATTCTATTTTTAGCAGGAGGCATCGGCATTGTTATGGCATTGGAGCGGCTGCTCCTTGCCTCATGAATGCGGGTTATTGCAATTCTTATGATAACGACTAACCGTTTGGTGGAAAACCTTGACCCGCGCGCAAAAATTGTTTCATTTCTTGCCATCATTCTTTGTATAATACTCACCCCCATTACACGGTATAAAGATTTTGAATTGTATTTTCTTCTGATCCTGTCGTTGACTTTTTTTTCAGAAACAACCGTAGGCCAGATATTTAAAAGGACGTGCGTCTTAATCCCTTTCATACTTGCAATGGCGCTGTTTGTGCCATTCCTGAAAGAGGGGCAGGTGTGGGGATATCTGAACGTTGGTTATTGGAAGTTCGCGGTTACCTACGAAGGCGCATGGATGTTTCTCAACGTTATGGTAAAATCGGGTTTATCCATTTTGCTGTTCGTTTTGGCCTCTTCAACAACCACCTTCCCCGACTTTCTGAAGGGATTGGATATGCTAAGGGCCCCCCGGTTGCTGATCATGCTTACCTCATTCATGTACCGCTATATCTTCGTGCTGATTGAGGAGGCGCGGCGTTTGATACGAGCCAGGGACATGCGTTACTTTGGACGCCGGTACAAGGAACAGTTCTTAGTCGTAGGCTACATGGTGGGCGGATTGTTTATCAGGACGTTTGAGCGTGCCGAAAGAATTTACAGCGCAATGGTACTCAGAGGTTTTAGCGGAGAAATACCCTGCGTAAAACGTTTCAGGCTATCGTATAAAGATTTTTTATTTACCGCAGCCATTTTCATTTTATTAACCGGCATTGTGTCGGGTTTGATTTACAAGATAGGATGCATCAAAATACCTGATGCCCGTGTATGGATAGGATTATAAAAGTCCACAATCTAAATTACCGCTATCCTGACGGAACCGTTGGGCTGAAGGACGTAAACTTCGAGGTGGTAGCCGGTGAAACGATGGTAATCATCGGCGCCAATGGAACCGGGAAATCCACGCTGTTTATGAATCTTATGGGTGTCCTGGATGGTACGGGCCGCATTGAAATTAATGGCATAGTCCTTAACAGGTCGAACCTGAAAGAAATACGGCGTGGGATGGGAATGGTCTTCCAGAGCCCTGACGATCAATTATTTTGTCCGACGGTTATGGATGACGTCTCGTTCGGCCCTGCAAACCTGGGATGGAGCAGCGAGGGAATAATTACCGCGTCACAAAAGGCCTTGCTTCTGGTGGGACTGGAAGGTTACGGCGCACGCACCTCATACCACCTCAGTTTCGGAGAAAAGAAGAGGGCCGCCATTGCCACGATCCTTTCCATGAACCCAAATATTTTGTTGTTAGACGAACCAACCAGCGGATTGGACCCGCGGAGCACCTCGAAATTTGTCAATATCCTCTATACCTTGAAAGCCCAGGGAAAGACGTTACTGATCGTAACGCACGACATCTTCCTTGCCCAGGAAGTTGCAGACCGGGTGCTTGTCTTCAGCGAAGAGAAACGTCCGATTGCCGTTGGAGGATATAAAGAGATTTTAGCCGACACAGAGTTGTTATTAAAAAACAACCTCGTTCACCAGCACCGCCATCGCCACGATGCGCTTATTCACGAGCACGAACATCGGCATGGTTATTTGCACGAGCATTAGCAAGCATTCTTTCGTTTCCAAGCTGGAGCGGTCGGCTAGAAACGTCAATGCTGTCAACCGTCCTTACGGAGCTAAATATTCGTACCTCTGTCCCCACCGATAAATCGGTGGGCTATTTCCATCTATCCCTACGGGGCAAAATGCAAATTTACCAAAATTTGGGAATGCACCCGTAATGGATTGACATTGCTGAGTACGACATGAAAACTGCAAAACCTCATCAAAAAAATCCTCTCACCCAGAAGCATCCTGTAGGGCTAGGCTTCAGCCTAGCCTTTGTAACGGATAAAAGGACGCAAACACGCGTGCAAATCCACGCGTAGTACCTGCGTCTCCCCGCCCTTTCCCGCACGAAACCATATAATGCTTGTTCAAAACTACCCGGCGCGAGTCCAGGTTTTCAACCTGAACCTATAATTTTATTCCGGTAATAACACCTTGCACAATCGATACCGCAATCCCCCGTATAAACCGTCAGGTTCAAGCTGCAAGCTTGAACTCACAAAGGGATATAGCGTGTATTGATTATGTCAATACAGGCAGTAACACGATTACTGCACTCCAAAAAACGTCAAACAATCCAACTCGAAAGTTTGAGAATGCTACCGGAATATTCCACCTCCAATAATATTGATTTTAGGCAGTTTTCAAGTATAGTATGAAGACTATAGCGTTATCCCGTAAATAGTTCTTTTTTGGTAACTTTTTCCCACGTACCGTATGGAACGTCCGGAAATCCTCTTATTCAACATCAACGTATCCTCCCCTTATCCCAATTTAGGTATAGCATCCCTGGCTGCATATCTCAAGGAACGCGGCGTTCATGTCCTGCATCACACATGTTCTTTTCTCGGTGTATCGGCGGTGAAACCATTTTCTCCGCTAAGGGTAAAAAACCGTTTACTCTTTCAGGGTATTGAGGCATTCCTGGCCGGCGAAAAAACGTTCAGCCAGTTATCGGAAAACCAGAGAGTTATCACAAAGATTCTCACATTGTGGGCGCAAGTAATTCATCGGGAAAACCCTGTATCTTTGGGTATATCGGTTACAACTCCCAACGTGTTGTTTAGTCTTCTCCTTATCCGAATTGTGAAGAAAAGTCTGCCCGGAATAAAAATTATCCTTGGCGGTCCCGAGCGCAGCGTAACAACTGGAGCATTTTTTTCACGCGAGGGGTATGCGGACGTTGTCGTCGTGGGAGAAGGCGAAGTACCCCTCTACGAGACGCTTTGTTGTATCAGGGAGCAACGCCCTATCGCAGCGCCAGGGGTGATGACGTTGGTAAATAATGAAGTGGTTTCCTTCCCCATCCATCCTTATCCCCTGGATATCAATGCCTTGCCTGCGCCTGATTTTGACAAGGCGTTCATAGGTGATGGAAAGCCCTTTGCACTACCCATTGGTTTTAACAGAGGGTGTTCGTTTCGGTGTGCCTTTTGTAATGAAAGGGTATTTTGGAAAACCTTTCGGCAAATGAACGCTGCCAAGGCAGTCGCAATCCTGGAACAGTTAAAAGAAACTTACGGCATAAACCGTTTTTTCTCTCTCAATCCCTTATGAACAACGACCTTGTCTGGCTGCATAAATTCGCCTCCCTGTTACAAAGAAAAAATACTGGCGTGTTGTGGGGGGGGCAATGCAAGGATACACCCCAATATGGGTCAAAAATACCTGGGACATTTATTCCAGGGGGGATGCCGTTTTCTGTTTTGGGGAATAGAAAGCGGTTCACTGTCCGTGCTGAAAAGCATGAAGAAGGGAACAACCCCTGAAATGAACAAGAAGGCGCTACGGGATGCATCGTCTAATGCTATCTGGAACCATACGTACTGGATTTTCGGATTTCCAACGGAAACGGAGCATGACCTGCCTGAAACCGTTAATTTCATACTGGAAAATAACGAAATTATCCATTCGTACTTTTTCGTTATATATCTTCATCCTGGCATTCCTGCCTCCAAGGAAAAGCCTGTCCACAGCCTCCTTGATTATTACAGACGTTTGAGTGTATATAAAAAGTCGCACCGTAGTCCGCTCGTAAAAGAATTTCCAGAATTCTTTTTACAAATAATCGAAATTGGTAGAATCCATCGAATGACACGTAAAATATTTGAAGGAAAATACTCCCCTTCGGAAGTTCCCGAAGAAAAAAAAGAGTTGCTTGCGGTCATGCATGTATTGCGTTATTTTATTGTTGAACCTGGCAGCAGAAAAGAGATTGCCCAATTATTCAAGACAGGTCGTTTTCATAAAGTTTATCAAGTATTTAGCAATAAAAACCACCCTTCAATGGAGTCTTTTGCCGACACGGAAAGTGATATCGGCGTTCAATTATTCCATCTCTTAAAAAACCAGCCTTAAGATTCCGGTTGAAATACAGAGGAAGAAGGAATATAATTCACAAAAAATGGTTCTGGTCGCTGAAATTAAGAAGACTGGACGAAAAAGTCGATAGAATAGACGAAAGGATTGATACTGCCATGCAAATCGGAAAACGCCTGGCAATCGTTGAGGCAAAATTCGCAGCATTGGAAAGATAACCATGAAAAAAACCTTTATCCTCCTACTCCTATCCGTTCCCCTTTTCTCCTATACCGCTGCCTTTGCCGTAGAAACGGCGCCAAGAATCAGCGACAGGGAGATAATAGAGGGGCTGTCAACTATCCGTGGTGATGTAAAAGAATTGGTCGCGTACGCGTAGAATTATGGAGACCTTTAGCCAAATTGCCCTTATAACTCCACGTAATCAAAGGGTGCCATTACGCCAGGTCTCTCTTTTTCTACGCTACCAATAAATTAGACCTTCGGCGATTTTTGTATTGCGGACGTATGTGGAGGCGAAGCATTTGCTTGCTTACACGGTGATATATGCACACCTCATTTTGCAAATGCTTCGCCCCTCCAACGGCTCTACAACAGGCCCGAAGGGCTGAAAGTATATAGCCAGGGGTGAAGCACCTGGTAAATGCAACGATATAATAAGCCCCGAAGGGGCGACAGAAAAGGGCGTACAGCATGGCTAAGGCACCTATTACTTCTAAAATTTATTTCTGTGTTGATCATGAAAAAAAACGTTCTGCCGCCCCTTCGGGGCTTGTATTATTTTATTATCTTTTCAGGGGGCTTCACCCCATACGTGTTAAGTTAAGAAATGAAAAGGCGGACAAACTTAACCTAACCACATTTGTAATATAGCCCCAAAGGGGCGCAATAACTCAGCCCAGGGCAGCGCTCTGGGTTTAGCATTATTAGCACAACAAGCCCTGAAGGGGCGACATTGGGTGCAAAACAACGATTCGTTCCGTATTGCGCCCTTTCAGGGCTTGTTGGTTTTTCCGTGTCCCCAGGGGCGTTGCCCTGGGCTGAGTTATTTCGCCCCTTCAGGGCTAACAAAAACAAGGGTTTGCTGGTAATTATAGGTTTCTTAACTTAACACCTATGGGCTTCCCCTCCCTATATCCTGCCAGCCTTTCAGGCCTGACACCGAATTTCCTATACATTGAATTACTAATTACACGGCCAATAGTGTGCATCGTTACTTGCTTGCTGTGTCAACCACAAGGACATCGTTCTCTACCCTTTGCCCACATTTCTCTTCTTGCTTAATGCAATGATTGCTTTCACTATTTGCTTGTCCTTATTTCCGAGTGTTTGCACCCCGGCATACACCTTGTAGAACCTTAATCGATCCGTCCGGGTGAAGTAGTCATGCACGGATGCGTTTAATTGGGAGAGGTTTTTTATCTTTCTTCTGCGGGTGATGTTTTTATTGAAATAGACGCGGTCCAGGTCAATGTAATAAAAATCCCAGGCGTCCGGCAATTCCCTGACAATGATGTTGCTTTCCTTCAAATCGCCATGATAGATGGCTGCATCGTGAAGTTGTCGAAAAGACGCCGCCAGGCAGGCGGCAAACCTTCGTTTTACGGGAAAGGCAACCTCTTTTTCCCGGTTGCCAAAGGTATTGCGAATGTATTTGTAGCACGGACGGCAATCAAAGATACCCTCCGTAATTAAAAAACTTTTTTTGATCATGCCGGTTCTTTTTTCTTCAATCAACGCAATGGGCTTGGGCGTAAGGACGTCGGCAGCAATCAACCCGTGCGCGGCAAACCAGGCATTCCACGCGGGAGAACGGAAAAACGGGTAAAAGCATTTTTTGAAAGCGGATGGGTAACGGTATTCTTTAACACATACGAGTTTGCCGCTTTCATCGGATAGCGGTAGATGCGTAATCGCCGTTTTGTGGGAAAATTTTATCACGTTGTCGCGTCTCTTCTCTAATGAATCGGTATGCCGGCAGAGCAGTCCCTCCAGCGCCGCAATGTCCCATTCACGCCGCATATTTATCGTATATTTGTTATAGGTCATGGTTTTAAACAGCTCGTTGTTTCTCAGACACTTTTTCGTTTTCCCAACCCCGTGGCGCTGCTTGATCCTGCGGATTTGCTCAAAGACCTCCGCGTGAAAACTCCTTTTACCCACCGCGTTTGACATGTCGCCCGCATAGTCGTCAATTGCCGAGGTTATCTCGTTGGGGGAGCAAACGTCCAGGATTGAATACAGCAGCCGCGACAGGTCGTATATCTTCCACGCCGTGGGTGTCTTTTCCCTGCATTTTAAGCGTCCGAGATCGATCAGATAAAAATCGCCGCCGTTTTTGCCGACGAGGACGTTTTCAGCATGGAGTTCTCCGTGGTAAAGGCCGCACGCGTGGAGCGTCTTAACGTATGAAATGAGCTTTTTGAGAAAGAGGCCTTTACTTACAGACCGACTATCTTCCGGCAATTGCCGGAGCGTAATTAACCGTTCCTTGCCCGTTACGCTGTCAGGGATTGCCCTCGTTATGATATAGCAGTCCTTTACCACGCCCAAGCGCCTCCTTTCTCCCAGAGCGATGGGTTCCGGGGTGGATATCTGCTTTTTCAGCAACAGGAGGCCGTTATTCCACTCTTTTTTTGCCTTGGACGGCACAAAGACCGATTTTACCGCATCAATGCCGCTTTTTATGACGTACTGCTTTATGAAAAACGACTCATTATTTTTGGTATACTTCTGTATTTTTTTATACGGCTCGCTGCGGATAATTTCACATCCATTGCTTCCAAACACGGCGCCCATCATATCCGAAAACACGTCCGGCTTCAGGTCTTTTACAACCCACTGAATATTGTTGAAGAGATACCCGGTAAATTCTTTATGCATTCTGATGGATTTTTGATGGATTTTCAAAAAACAAGGGGTTTTTCAATATCGTAAAGATACTGAAAAACCCCTTTTAATTTACAGGAATTTACTAATAATCGCTGAAAAATAGTCCCAAATAAATGCGTGTTTTCAGCCAAATTGTTTATTCTAAGCCAAAATACAAAAGTGGATTTTACTTCTTTTTCTTGGTTTTTGCCTTCCCGCTAGCCTTTGGCGCCGGCTTAGCTTTTGCCTTCGGCACTCCTTTTTTTGCTGCAACTTTTGCTGCCGGCTTGGCTCTACCCGGTTCTTTACCGTTAAGTATCAGTTCGGCAACTTCGCTGTCGATATCCATGATATATTTAATACCGGTTATTTCGGCTGCGTCGCGGGTCAGGGTAGTAATGTCATCCCTTGTGATGTGTTCCAGCCCAAACTTTCTTGAACCGGCCATTAATTGGCGTAAGCCCTGGGATAAGCGCTGGTAATATGAATACACACCAACTGCGCCTGGCGGGACATTCTTCCCATTAGCGCCGAACAACCTGTTTACCTTTGGCGCGAGAACGAAGATTTCCTCCATACTCTTGCCGTAACCTTCTACGCTCTTGTCCAGGGTGTTGTTCTTGATCTGGTCGCCCAGCAATTTGCCCACGTGCGCCGCACAGAGCGGTGAACGTGCCATGCCCACGGCCTTTACGTAAGGCGCGCCCAACGCGAAGGCCTTGAAGATATCATCCTCAAATGCAAAGCCGCCGGCAAGGACTACGTCAGGCACGTGCTGCCCCTTCGATGCCAATTTATGAATGTAGTTATAAGTAAGAGCTGAGATGTAAAGCGTTGGTACACCCCACTCGTTCATCATGTGCCATGGGCTCATACCGGTTCCGCCGCCTGCGCCATCAACGGTTAATACGTCAACCCCTGCAATCGAGCAATAACGTACCGCCCTTGCAAGGTCTGCAGGCCTGTAAGCGCCTGTTTTCAGGAACACGTACTTCGCGCCGGCCTTTCTTAATTCCGCAACTCTCTTTACAAACCCTTCTTCCGAGGCCATACCAACCCTGGAATGCCTTTCAAACTCTTTAAACGATTTGCCAAAAACGGAAGCGACCGCATCGTCATAAGGGTCAGGCAGCACGATATACCCGCGATCCCTTAACATCCTTGCCTTTTCCAGGGTATTAATCTTTACCTCTCCGCCAATGTCTTTGGCGCCTTGTCCCCACTTCAACTCTACCGCTTGCACCCCTAATTTGTTTATCCCATACTCCAGCACGCCCAGCCTGCTATCTTCCACGTTTTCCTGCATGATAATCGCGCCATAACCATCCTTCTGCCATTCCTGAAAGGTCTTTACGCGATATTCAAGGTCGGGACAATGTGCTATTTTGCCATTCTCCATCTTGGAACCGACGTCCATACCACCGACGTTTTCGCCAATGGTCAATGCCGTGCCTGAAATCGCAGAACCGATTGCCAGGCCGTCCCAATGCGTCTTTGCAACGTTAGTGGAACCCAAGCCTGGAACGATAATGGGTAACCGCAACTTAATCCCCTTATCCTTACCCAACCTGACTTCCGTGTTCACATTTTCGAAAATTGCCTTATCACTGTTGGCCTCTATCCCAACGGCGCCAACGGTTGTTCCCATAATATTCAAATGGGAAAAATCTGCCGGATACTCCTTATCGGCTCCGGCGGTGATTACGCCAAAGGGTTGTGGATACAAATTTTCTGATGCCCTGAAGGCGGACTTCCCAATCTCACAAAATCCAGGACAATCGTCCACACAAACCGAACACATTCCGCTTGCGTGTGATCTATCGTTAGGTGTTCTATTTTTGGTACGCGTTGCAATCGATGCATTTGGCTTTGAAAACGACATCTCCAAACCCCTTTCTCTAAAATTTAGGTTAGTTTATCGGATTGAAAAAAATTAAGAATAAGCAAATTATAAATTTGTCGTAATTTTAAAGATTGCAAATTTGAAATATATACACCTTTTCAAATATACTGTCAATACAATTTTCCTTATAACTGAATTTATTTTGTACCTAGCTTAACCAGCACAAAACATGCCAATATATCGTGAAGCAAAAATACTAAAGAGAAGTTTTGCTATAAAACTTTCACAAACACATAATTGCATATTTTCAAAATGATGCCTTTCATAACACGTTACTGCACGCATTAGAGCGAAAAGTTACGGTACGGGTAACGTTGTTATCCGGTACGGCGCGAATGCGCAAGCTATTTTAGCGTAAAAGTTTAAGTTTGTCTAACTATTATTTTAACAATAGTAAATATGCCCCGGCAACTATGATCCCCAATTCCATCGAATTATTATTTATTTGTAAAAATAAACGGAGAAATATATAATTTGCATGAAATTTGCTAGGGAATTTACCGGTTTTGGTTGTAGAGGCAAGTAGCGCAGGCTTCCAGCCTGCATTTAAAAAACAGCAGGCTGGAAGCCTGCGCTACCAATAAAAGGCTTTGAAACCACTTATTTTTTAAAAGCAAGCAGACGCACTATTATCGAGGTTATCTTTATGAAACAGTTAACAAAAACAATAGGCGACAGAATGTCGGTCAAAGAACGGGTTATAACGATAAAGAAAGAGGTGGGAAGGGTTATTGTCGGCCAGGAAGAGATGGTTGACGGCATTATCATTGCACTGCTGTCGGACGGACACATCCTCCTGGAAGGGTATCCCGGACTGGGAAAAACCATCACGGTAAAGACCGTTGCCCGCATATTATCCGCAAAATTTCAACGGGTGCAATTTACGCCGGACCTCATTCCCGGCGACATCACGGGATTCGAGATGTGGGACCCCGAAACAAGGAAGAGCAGGATACAAAAAGGCCCTGCCTTCACCAATCTGTTACTGGCGGATGAAATCAACCGCGCCCCTGCCAAGGTGCAAAGCGCCCTGCTTGAGGCGATGCAGGAAAAGCAGGTAACCATTGGGCGGAAGAGCTACCCGCTGGAAAAATTATTCCTCGTGCTGGCAACACAAAATCCTATCGAAATTTCAGGCACCTATTTATTGCCGGAGGCGGAAATAGACCGTTTTATGTTTAAACTGAAGGTCGGCTACCCTTCATACACAGAAGAGCGGGAGATAACGGAAAGACAGATACGGGACGAGGATGCAGAGTTGGACGTTGTTTTATCCCCGAAAGAAATACTCGCCCTGCGACACACCATCGCAGAATGGCTGCCGCTCAGCGAAACGTCCGCCATCATAAAATACATTACACGACTCGTCCGCGCCACAAGGCCGGAAGAAGGTAACGGAAGATTAAAAGACCTGGTAATGTACGGGGCGTCGCCAAGGGCTTCCATTGCCCTGGCAAAGGCGTCCCGCGTCTGCGCCTTTATACATGGTGACGACACGGTATTGCCCGAACACGTGCATAAAATGGCCTATCCCGTGCTACGGCACAGGGTCATCCTCACCCACGAGGCCGAATCCCAGGGTATCGACTCTGATAACATTATTGAAAACATACTTCGCCAGACACCTATTTTGGAATAGACCGGCAGGATACATTTGCAGAGAGACGAACGAAACGTGGTGGTATTGCTGGGAAGGACGCGGGGATTGCGTTAAGAACGTAAATAAAGGAATTGGCAACTGGCTGCAAAAGACGCAGGAACCACAGATTTCACAGATTGCAAAGATTTTTAGGGTTGAAGAGGAGACGGTGTACCTGCGCGTTCCCAAACTCCAGTTTTGGAACGCTATGGTACTGGAATCTCCTGATTCCAATCGGCAGGTCTTTTCAAAAGTGGCCTTCAAAAAATGTTAGGTTTCGCTTCACTCAACCCAACCTACCCGGCTACCACAATAATTTTGCGATTGCGAGAGCTGCACTGATAAAGCCCACAACGATAGCCGAAAATTTTATTAACAATTCGGCTTGTGAAGCCTTAATGCGGAGTTCCAGGTTGGTGTTTTCGTTGTGGATAAATTCTTTCAGGCTTTGTTGGCTATCAACGTGGGATTGTTCTATAATATCCGTAAGCGCCTCAGCCTGTTCATGCGGAAATCCAACTGCTTCCAATTTTTTAATATTGTTGAGTTCTTTAGTTATTGGCATTCGGCATCCTTTTTTGAATGCTATCATCGTTATGCCTGATTTTCAAGATATTTTTTATTGATTTCTCCGGCTTGACATAAGATAGTGATTCGCTTACTATGACACGGGTTTGGGTTAATTCTATAGATGTCGTACTTAATTTTGAGAATCCCCAATCTTCCTTTATGGCCCCTCCAGGCCGGGTTGTTCCGACGTAGTATGTACCCATAAGTACTGTTAATAAATCCAGGAGAAGTGTGCAATGACAGTTAAAAAAAGCAAGTGGTTCGTGAAATACAAGGCATACCAGAAGAGTACTTGCCTAATCTGGTACAAATTATTCGTCTATTCTGTGAAAGCGTGGCGTTAAAGCCATCTGCAGATAGTTTCCAACAGGGTTGGAAAGAAGCACAAACTGGCGTCACTCTGCCGATATCTAAGCTTTGGGATGGTATTGATGCCAAATAACCCCGATGAAGCAATTCAAGTTGAATATACACCATAGTTTAAGCGCAACTTGCATGCACTATCAAAGAAATACCATCATATTCGTTCGGATATTTCTGCCAAAAAGATACGACATATCGTAAATGAGTTTGAAAAACATTCTTGAGGAAGGAAAATCAATCTTTCACAAGAAGGCTTTTTTCAAGCAAAAAACCCAACATCAACCTTTGCAGGTGTTATTTAAAAGATTTTTAATCCCCCATGATAAAGAAAAGTCCTCTATGGCATGAATTGCCGTTGCATCAAAAAGTTAAATATTTTGTAGAAATTATTGCTGTTTTTGGAGGTTTGATATTAATAGCAATAAACACATATCAAATAAAGCTTTTTAAAGAGTCGAATTCAATAAACCTTTTAAATCTTAAGGCATCGTTTCCTTTAGATATTGAAATTGGGCTTGTGGAATATCAGGATAACATACCCCTTGTCTTAAAATTAAATATTACAAACCTTGGGAAAAACAAAGTTACGCTTTATCAGGGGTTACCTAAATTGTTTTTGCCTGGTTCAAAAAAAATCGAAGATGGATTTAACTCAGTAAAAACAGCTATCTATAAACAAAATGAGTCTGAACTGTCTGATGACTAATAAGATTGAACTTAATGCTCAGTATAATTGTATATTTGAAGTTGTGGCGGATATCACTATTCATGAGAATTTGGTTTTGACCTATATTATTCTACCTATTACATTGGATGGAATCGCATATAGAGAAAACAGGACTCTTCTTATAAAATTAGCAAGAAATAAAAACAAATCACTTATCGTTTCGTCTAGAGTTTCAAAGCTTGATATTGATATTCAGTCATTAATACTTACCATTGAGCGCGTGCAATCCAGCTTACCTCGTTGGGAATAAGCCAAGTAGGGCAGGCGCCGCTTACCATAAATTTTAACCAGCAATATGATAACTTCTGCCGATTCAGTATTGTAGATTGAACCGCAACGTTTGGCACTGTCATGACGCGCAGGAACAGGGAATTTGTTCCTCACATAGGGCAAACCTTTAGATGTGCCTTACGCCCGGCAAAACTGTTGAGTTTTACGCAAACACACGTGCGCTTGCACGCGGACGTTACCTGCACGCCAACCAGCGCGCTGGTCTTACACGAATATGCGCGTGTTTGCACCCCCATCGTGCGTTCCAGAGGCAAGGCTGAAGCCTTGCCCTACGTGTGTCCAAAAATCAAAAATAACATATCCAAAATCACACACAAGAATTAAATTCCGTTGCATACCTTAAAAATATTGATAAAATAAAAACATTTCAGAAAACGCAATGTAAGGATAATACGCTAGGAAGGGGACAATTATGGCAAATACTTCAATAAAAGATAACCTTATAGACCAGATTGAAAAACTTCCCTATGATCTTCAACTTCGTGTACTTAACTTTGCGAAAGCATTAATTCCGAGGGGTGTCGAAGGAAAGAGCCTTTTACCGTTTGCAGGAGTTATTTCTGAGGATGATTTAGAAAGAATGTCAGATGCTATAGAGGAAAACTGTGAAAAGGTAGATATCCATGAATGGTAGATTTCTGCTGGATACAAACATAATAATCGCACTTTTCGCTGTTGATAATTTCGAAACCAGTACATTCAATATTGAGATATGGTGATTTTCAGGTGAAGAAGAGAATACGGCTCTCTTTACAAAGATTGATTGGAAACCTCTTTGGCGGGGTGTTTTCCAGCTACTTAAACGCGCCTCACGGGCTGGAGCTTGACGAACTCAGACAATACCAGCCGGGGGACGACGCCAGATCTATCGACTGGAAGGCAACCGCGAAGACGGGCAAGCTGCACACGCGCTTGAAATTGGTCGATAAGCGGGTGGCCATTGTGTTTCTCGTTGATAGAAGCCTGTCGGAAAAGTTCGGTTCTTTCGTTACTACCAAAGAAGACGTGCAAACGGCCGTTATTACCCTTCTGGTTCACGCCGCATCGGAGACGGGTAACGAAATAGGTTTCATCACCTTTACCGACAGGATAGAAAGCTATAGCAGACCCGGCGCCGGGGAGAAGGAGGCGTTGACGCGCCTCCGCCACATCCTGCGCAAAACGCCATCGGGCAGAGGCACGGATTTACGTTGCGCAATTGCCTTTGCAAACGAAAACGCGCCGCGTCCGGCGCTGATATTTATTATGTCGGATTTTCTGGCGCCTTATAATTATGAACGCACCCTGAAAACCTTGTCCAGCCTGCATGAAGTGGTTCCTATCATTATCTCCGATAGGGTGGAAAGAGACGTTCCAGACTCGAAGGGGATTCTCACCATGCATGATATGGAGACGGGTGTGACAAAATCGGTTGCCGTTTCAACGGTAGCCGGGAAACCGGCGCCCTACATAGCCTTATTAAGAAAACTGGCTATTGACCACCTGGCAATATCCACCGGGGAAGATGAAGAGGTTTGGATTAAGAAAATATCCGAGTTTTTTGATAGACGTATCAGGAGGGGGGTACGAAGGAGACGATGAAAAACACGTTCTTCACGACAATTGTTTTTGCAGCTTTTTTAGGCACAGGCATTGTTTCGGCAAATGCCCAGGAACCGGCAAAAACAAGCCTGGAACCTGCGCAGGCAAACCAACCGCAAGGTACGTCGCCATGGACAACACTCGCGGAACCCGCGGAATTGAAACAGGACGAGGGCGGCGGCAGTAATCCGTTGTTGATGGACAGGCCGCTTGAAATCTGGACGTTTATTGACAACTACCGGATAATCACCGGCAAGACGTTGCACCTTACGGTACAACTTATTTGGAAATTGGGCATAACGATCAACCTGGAAGAAATAAACAAAATCAACCTCCCCCCCTGCCGGATAGAAGGCATAGTTATCGGCGAACGCCAGATATTTGACAACGAGCACGACTACCAGGTAATCACCTATACCCTTTCCATGCCTTCAGAGGTGAAAGATGGGATTTATACCCTGCCTTCCTTCGCCCTTACCTACCGGAATGAGGTCGATAAGACCGAAGGCAAGACCTCTTCTTCTCCTATTACCATCAAAAAAACCCCCATAATCGTTGAAGGAAAGGTGGACAGGGACGTTGTTAACATAGGGGATCGGATCAACTACGCCCTTACCATACGCCACGAAAAGGGCGTAAACCTGTTATGGGAAAATTTGGAAAAGCAGAATTTTTCCCCTTTTGAAGTCTTAAAAAAACACACTGAGAAGCGAACGGAGGGAAATATTGAAAGGGTAACGATAAGTTACGCCCTTTCAATATACGAACTGGGCGGCAAGAAAAAGACACCAGAGATACCGGCTTTAACGGTTTTGTATTACCAGGACACCCCTGCCCAGAATGTCCGCAAGCACTCGTCAATGGAAACCTTTGACACGAAGGAAATAAAGACAAGCCCCATACCCATCATTATAAACAGCCTTCTTAAGGCAGTCGATGTCCCCCTGGAGGGAATGAAAGGTCCGGTGTGTTATTCAGAGAGGTCACTCTTCCTGCACGGATACTTGCCTATGGGCGCGGGGGTAATGTTGTTCATATTCTTGTGCGTAATGACCCTCAGGGCTACCTCAAGGCGGTTTTCACCCTCGCAAAACCAGGCGCAGGAAACACCGCAAACCTCCCTGGCAAGGTTGAAAAACACCCTTGCATCATTTCCGTCCGCCAGTGAAGACGCTACGGCGGATGCAAAACACCTGCAAGAGGTGAGCAAAGCATTGAGGTCGTATCTCGGCATAATCATGGGGATTTCAAATGAAACGGCGCAGTCAGCCGCTACGGCCAATTTCCTGATCCATGACACCCAATCGCGCCTGCAGGGCGACGCATTGCCCGTAATCCAAACGGCACTAAAGAGCCTCGACAGACTTGTCTTTGGGACACGTATCGAGAAGGAGTCGGCTGACAAAGCAATGCAAGAAATCCAAGAAATCATCAGGCTGACCGGTTCGCCCCCGTAGGGCAAGGCTTTAGCCTTGCAACTGCCTGAATGCACACCAAGGGTTGCAACCCTAAAGGGTAACCCTACGATAGCTTTGAAATTCCTACACCTTTAATTAGGCCTTCGGCGGTTTTTAACAGCGTAGTGGCAAGGCGCGCCTTGCCACTACACGTGCGTTTGGATTCCCTATACGTTAAATTAGGTCACCTATGGCAACGCCATTTCTTGTAGCGCCGGCCTTCATAGCCGGCAATGTCCGGGAATACACACCAATCGGGGGATGAACCCCCGCGCTACAGTGGGAATGTTATATTAAGACGCTCCGCGTCCCGCAACAACAACCAGCGGGCTAAGTCTGCCACTCGAAACCCGAAACCTGAAACACGAAACTAGAAACAATTTTAAAAAAATGACACTTGCAAACCCTTATCTATTACTGCTTATCATCCCCTTCGGCATCTTGTACTGCTTTTGGAAGAGACGTCTGTTTGTCGGATATTCCAGCCTCTACCACGTTGACGAAGTAACGGGGTTTAAAAAGGTTATTGCTCGTCTGTTTAAGCCGGTATTATTTGGAGCAGTGTTGTTTGCCATTATCGCCGTCGCCCGTCCGCAGACAAACTACTATACGGAAGAAACCGCCTTACGGGGACGGGAGATTGCTCTCGCAATCGACACCTCGTTCAGCATGACGGGCTCGGCTATTGAAACGATTAAAAAAATTGTCGGGGACTTTATTAAAAAAAGGCCGAACGATCTCGTTAGCATTACCATTTTCGGCACGGATGCGGCGCTTATTGTCGTACCCACGATGGAAACCAAGTTGCTCGAAAAATCCTTAGAGCGCATCCAGTCGTCTCAGGCCGGATATCAAACGTCTATCGGTGAAGGACTCTTCACCTCTATCGCAGCCCTGTTTGAAAAACAGATGGGAAAAAGATTTACCATCAAAGAGCTAAGGGACAGTATTAACAAGCAACACCTCACCGATTATGCCATTTCATTCGTTAAGGAAATGGAAAGAAGGGACATGGTAAAAAACAAGCTCATCATCTTGTTTACGGACGGCATATACAATATCGGTATTTCGCCGGACAGACCCCTGCGCCTGCTGCGGCGGATGGGAATCAAGGCCTACGTCGTGGCCGTCAAGGCGTCGGACGTTACCGGCGTGGACCCGGAGGTTGCAGCGCAGCATATTGAGGAACTGGAGGCCGCCGTTCTAACCACCGGGGGAAAATACTTCCATGCGGATAATTTTGATGAGGTTGCCCGATTTTACGATGAGATCGATACCATTGAAAAGGACAAGATCGTTATAAACGCCATTTCAAAGAAAAAGGAGCTTTTCATTTACCCCACAATAGCAAGCCTGTTTCTGCTCCTTGTGGCTGTTTTTATTGAAAATATGTGGATGCGAATTCCGTAGGGTGGGCATTGCCCACCTTTAATGAATAACATATAACAAGAAACGAATAATTAATAACTAAAAGAAGAAACCATCTTACAACACATTAACATTTTTCATTTTTTGTTATATGTTATTCATTAAAAAAAGTCGCCGTAGGCATAATTTAACCATTATTAACAAACATTTGAAGGGGGAGGTCGATTGCTATGAAAAAATATTTTACCTTATTTCTTTTTTTAATTGCCTGTTTTTCAATCTTCTATGGCTATACGTTCTACCAAAAATCCAACACGATTGCCCAACTGGACGCCAGGATTAAAATGGGGCGGTATCAGGACGCCATGGCAACCGTCCTGGACGTCGAAAACTCAATGGCAAACGGATTATTCCAGAGCTTTTCAAAGGAAGACCCCATTATTTCCTACAATAAGGGGATTTTATACGCGCTCATGGAAAACAAGAAAAAGGCTGCCAATGAATACAGAAAGGCTATGGACACTGACGACGTCGCTCTAAAAGCAAAGGCCATCTATAACAATGCAAACCTGCTTGCATCGGACATGGATTTCTCCTCCGCTGCCATGCAATATGCAGAGGCGCTGAAGATTGACGACGACGATTTCCAGGCAAAGAAAAATCTGGAAAGGATGAGGCTGGGCGAACAGCAATTTAATACCCTGTTCAGCCCGGAACAACAGGAGCGTGAAGACCGGGTCGAAGCGCTGAAGCTTTTACCCTGGGGGACGAAATACAAATACAGCGGCGAACAAAAACTACGCTGGTAATGCCGTTTCGTATGCATTTTCTCGTTCCCAAGCTCCAGCTTGGGAATGTGCCGGTACCGGAAGCTCCTGCTTCTTTTTTTCAGATATGACTCAAAGCAGAAAATTTATTGCAACCCCGTTCCCGATATGGAGCTTGGGAACAAGGTGAACCGTTTCGCCGGTATTAAAAAAACCGCGCCTAGCGCCCCGCCAGCTTTTCCAATTCACGCAATTGATTGCGCGTTCCAAGGGCGATGATTTGCGCATCGGCCTGCAGGACGGTGTCCGGACCGGGTTTTGTGTCCGGTTTTTCTCCTAAAGGTTTGCAAGCAAGCACGGTGATACCCAGCTTGCCTCTTAATTGCGCTTGCGCCAGCGTTTTTCCCACCAATGGGGACGTGGGCTTAAGGTGCACCTGCTCCAGGAGCAGTTCGAGTCCGGTTGCGTGTGTGATTTCATCGAGAAAATTGGCGACGTCGGGACGCACCAGCATGGTGACCATTCTGTGTCCTGCAATACGATAGGGCAAAATTAAACGGTCCGCCCCTGCCCGTATCAATTTCGGTTCCGACTCTTCGTAATTAGCGCGCGCCACAATGAGCATATCCTTGCGCATACTGCGGGCAGTCAAAACGATAAAAACGTTTTCCGCATCGGAATTTGCTGCCGCCACCAGGCCGCGTGACCGATCAATCCCAGCATCTTTTAAATGCTGCTCGTTAGAGGCGTTACCATGCAATGCCAGAAAACCATCCTCCTGGATACCTGCAATTTTTTCCGGATTGGGGTCAATAACAACGAACGGCAATCCTTCCGCCTTAAGCTCCTGGGCGACGTTGCGCCCAACCCGCCCGTATCCGCAAACGATAACATGATTTGAAAGTCGCGCCAACATACGAATCCTCTTCTTACGTTCCAAATGGGAGCGCCATTCTCCCGACAATAAAAAAGTGGCTGTACTGCTAAACGTATAAGCGGCAATACCACCGCCGCTAACAATCAGCCCGATGGTAAACAGCCTCCCGATAGGCGACAGGGGCTTGATTTCTCCAAAACCGACGGTACTGATGGTAATAACGGTCATGTACACCGCGTCTATTATCTTCATCCCCTCCAACAGTCGATAGCCCGTCGTTCCTATTGCCACTAAAATGAGAAGGGCAAGAATCATCAGCAATAAGTGACGAAGGGCGCGTTGCCGGACAACAGCTACCAATGGAGAATACCTTACCTGAAAGAATTACCCAATGCGGTTAAGAAACAATTGCAAACGAATAGTATCGCCAAAAGCTTCTCGTTTTCGAAAAATACGGGACGAATCGCCTGTGTTTACCGGTTTAAGTTTTGAAAACCGGACTTGTTTGACTATAATCAACGCCGCTACACAATGCAGCACGAAAACGGCAAACACATACATAAAATGTTTACCCGTGAGCCATTTTCTATTATCAGTGAAATCCGATCTTAACGGCATTTTATTGATGCGGCATTTTAACAGCAGAACGTGGTAAGATTCAAGTAAAAAGACGTGCAGTACTTGTTTTGCTTTTGCATTCGTTTTTATCGGATGATATAGTATTGACAGCTATCAAATGACACCAAACAAGTTGAAAGTGTTGCGTAAGGCAAGGCTTTAGCCTTACCTGTGGAACGTATGATTGGGCGTAAATTTGGAGGATACCATCATGTTAATATCTAACAAGGTAAAAGCCGGGCTCGAGGCATCGGCCTGGGCGATCAGGATGTTCGATGACCTGTCTCGTGACGACGCAAAGGAAACGTTTGATTTCAGGCTGGGAAACCCGGAGATACCCCCTCCGGCATTGTTTTTCGAGGAACTCAAGAAGGCCGTAAATAATTCTCCGGAAGGATTGCATCAATACTCACCTTTGGGGGGGCATACAAGGGCAAGGGATGCTGTGGCAAACACCTTAACGAAAAAGAAGGGGTTACCCTTTACCGCACGGCATGTCGTGATGACGTCCGGCGGCGCTGGCGCGCTCAACATCATCCTGAAGGCAATACTTAATCCCGGCGACGAGGTACTCGTCTTAGCACCTCTTTACCTGGAATATCCTTATTACATTGAAAACCACGGTGGCGTATGCCTGACTGTGGAAACGAACGAGGATTTCACGCTCAACGTCGATGCTATCGCTGCCCGGTTAAGCCCTCGCACCAAGGCAATCATTGTAAACTCACCCAACAACCCGACCGGCGCCATTTACAGCGAGGCGAGCCTGAAGTCACTCGCTAAACGCCTGGAAGAAAGGGGACGGAAGTTTGGCAGCACAATTTTCCTGATTTACGACGCCGCTTATGAAGATATTGTTTACGATGGCGTACAACTCCCGGAAATCTTTAAAATCTACAAAAACACCATCCTCGCGGCGTCATTTTCCAAGCCGCTCTCGATTCCGGGCGAGCGCATCGGGTATGCGGCCGTCCACCCGGAAATGGATAATGCGGAAGAACTCGCCGACGCCCTAACATTCACAAACCGCGTCCTCGGATACCTGAGCGCGCCGGTACTCATGCAACACGTCATCACACATCTGCAAGGGGTACGCGTGAATTTAGCCGAATATCAGGAAAGACGGGATATGTTCTATGACGCGCTGAAGTCCTTCGGCTACTCATTATTGCGGCCGCAAGGTGCATACTACCTCTTCCCAAAAACGCCGGTGAACGACGTCACCTTTATGCAGGAGCTAGCCAAAGAAGGCGTGTTGGTAAATCCGGGAAGCAGTTTGGGCAGAAGCGGGTACCTGAGAATCGCTTTTTGCAAGAAAAAGGAAACCATCCAAAAATCGCTACCGGGATTTAAAAAGGTGATGGATTTGTTCAGATAGTTACGGTGAACTGATCATGAGATAGTTCAAACGGCGGGGGCGCAGGCATAGGTGTTAAGTTGACGGCTGGATGCTTTCTCTCGTTCCCAAGCTCCAGCTTGATGTATAGGAATTTCAATGCCGTCGTAGGGACACGGTGCCCGTGTCCCCACGTGTGAACACAAAAAAGCCGCCAATGACCTAATTTAATGTACAGGAAATTCAAACCGACTTTGTAGTGGCAAGGCGCGCCTTGCCACTACGCTGTTGAATGTCGCCGAAGGCCTAATTTACGTACGCCCTTAATCCCCCGCCGGCGGGGGATGATAGTGGCCAGCCACGCCTCCTCCAACTTTCGCCTAACGCCCTGCTTTACTCAACCGTTCGTATTCTGCAAACTCTTTATCCGCCTCGGCATTCATCCCTTTCTTTTTGTAGGCAAGCCCTAGATTGTAATGAACATTGGCTATGTCCGGTTCTATCGCGACCACCTTCTGAAACTCTTTTATCGCCTCGTCATACTTTCCTTGTTTACCGTATTCAATACCCCGTTCATTGATTTTTTTAACATCTGAGTCCCCTGCCATGTTAATGGTCCGTCTTTCAGCCGCGTGCTTTTCGGCCGGCTCTCTTTCAATGGGCGCAACGTTAGGCGATTTTTGCGGAGACGAAACGCTCTCTGCCGTTTTGGTGGAAGTGACGGCGCGCCTTTCAGCCGCATGGCTTTCAACCGGTTCCCTTTCGATTGGCGCAATCTTAGGCGATTTTTGCGTAGAGGTATAACTCTTTTCCATTTTAGCAGAAGAGGTTTTTTTCGTGGCCGTCTTTTGCCCTTTACTACCCTTCCTGGTGCCCTTTTTTGTTTTCTGCGGCTTCGAAACGGCGCCTTTTTTGGCAACGGGTTTCTGCTTTTTAGCGGCAACGGCGACCTTGTTCTTATTTGCCTGTTTTTTATAGGCAGCTTCCAGGGAGTTGGTCTTCTTCTTAAGACTGGCTTGATCTTGCTCCAACGCCGTCTGCTTTGACTTCATTTGGGCGCAGGTCTTGTTTAAGGCATCCTTTTCTGCGTTCAGGGTGTCCACACGGCCTTCAAGGTTCCGGTTCTTCGCGTCAAGGTCTTCAGTTTTTTGTTCCAAAGAATCGACAGTATTATTTAATTGTGTCTTAAATTTGTTGAATGAACTTTGCTGGAATCTTGCTTCGTGTTTTTGGTATTTGTACGAATTATCCACGCCCAAAACCGTTTTGTTTGCAGATGACGCCAATCCAAGCATGACAATACTACACGCAAGCAGTTTTTTTGTAAGCATTATCCAGAATCCTCCCGGGTAAATAGGACACGCAACGGTTTGTTACCTCTTTTGCTGTATGAAGATATATTACCTCTACGGATGGAATTTGCAAGCAATTTCACTTATTTTGCAAAAATTTCGCCTCTTTCCCAACCCGAACAAGTCGGAAGAGATAATCAATGTTTTTGCTGAAAATGTAAAAATATTATTAATAAGAGAATAAACAGGTGAAAACCGAGAGGCGGCATCTTTTTACATTGACTTCTTTTGGAAATATCAATATCATGTTATCTGTAAAAAATGAAGCTTTGATAAGGTAGCCTTACCGGTGAATATTTTCTATGGTCCCTTAGCGGAGTGCTACGGAAATGAAAAATACAAAAAAACAAAAGAGCCTTTGCTTTGAGTGTAATTATGCGATTATTTTAGACGGCAAAATTGCTTTTTGCAATGTCCTTATGCAAAACGTATCGTACAAATCGTGCACGGCCTTTGAGCGTAACTGGCAAATTAACGATATCGTTCCTGAAAAACCTAAGGAAAGAAAGAAGGAGCATTAAATAACTTTTGTAAACTGGGAGAAGGAAATGAAAGATGATTTTGCTCAATTTAAAAAATTACTCCTTACTTTAAGAGGAAAACTCGTTGGTAAGGTGGATTCAATGCAGGGTGAGGCGCTGAAGAAGTCTAGGCAGGACGCCTCCGGAGATTTATCCAACGTCCCGATTCACATGGCGGACGTCGGCACGGATAATTACGAAAGAGACCTTATGATTGAGCTTATCGAAAACGGAGAGGAAGGCCTCCGCAATATCGACACTGCCCTGGAAAAGATGGACGACGGCTCGTACGGCGTATGTGAAATCTGTTCAAAAAAGATAAACAAGGAACGTCTAAAGGCCGTACCTTACGCAAAACTCTGTATCGATTGCCAGAGAGAAGAGGAAATTGACAACGGTTAATCAACCCCATATAAAAAACACCCTTACGTTTGTTATTCCTGCTGTTTGTGGTGTTATTATTGATATTTTGTCGAAATGGTTTGTTTTCTCTCAGGTGAAGGCTTACGAAACAATAACACTCATTCCCGGTTTGTTAAACATTGTTCGAAGTGAAAACAAAGGCGTTGTTTTTGGCATATTACCCGGTAAAACCAACGCCTTTATTATTTTATCGGCAATTGCGATTATCGCCATCGTCTGTATCTACCTGTGGTCTGACAGGTCAGTTACCAAATCAAACGTCGCCCTGGGAATGGTCTTAGCTGGCGCTGCGGGGAACCTGTGGGATCGGATATGGTTTAGGGGAGTAAGAGATTTTATCGACATCCACCTCGGCAACGCCTACCATTGGCCAACCTTCAACATAGCGGATAGCCTGATTTGCATCGGGGTATTCCTCATGGCTATAACCTCCTTTTTTGCCCCAAGGCGGGAACAAACTTAACGCCCTTCGGCGGTCAATACCTTGCAAATTCAGATTGCCTTTGCAAGGTTGTTCGCTTTTTTTTAGCCCATTCCAAGCCGATTTCAACCTCCACACCCTTCATCGTACCCCGAATTTTCCAATGTACTATTTGCCGGCTGTAGCCGTCTAAAACCGCTCACAGATAATAAAACGTGCCATAAACAAACAGACATAATGATTACATCAAAAAATCCAGGAACATCTTCAAAGTATCTTAGATGATACGTTAAAGGCTGATGATGTGTGGTGTGAGTCGCCAATATTGGATTTATCGTTTCTCGCTGAATAATTCCAGGTATTCCGTCACAAAAACGTCACAAGGTGTTGCCGTATGTTTTTAATCTGTTGTATTTAGAAATGCTGTAAGTGGTGTGTATTCAATGATATGTGTAAATGCCGAAGAGGGGAGTTGAACCCCTACACCGTTACCGGTACTAGACCCTGAATCTAGCGCGTCTGCCAATTCCGCCACTTCGGCTCTTTGCTATTTGTTACTATATTTTACTATTTCCAGTGTACTTATGACATTATTTTGTTAAAAATTGCAGCAAAATCAATCATAAGTACAATGTTTGTGGTATGTTATGCACTGATTTGCAGGAAAAGCATAAGTTGTTTGATTTCGTCAGGTTACGACCAACGAGTAGTTCAAGGCTTAAGTGCCTGCAAATCGTATAGTTAAGTCTGATTTTACAAAGTTTTTTAACAAAGTAATGTTATGACTAATTTCAAGTGTTTACATTCGTTGGTATATGTTGATTGTTGTTGGTTGTTATAATAGACTTTTAGTCACAATTTAGTCACAAAATACTCTTCACTTTTGCCCCAGCAATTCCTTTATCATATTCTAAGGTGTACCCCATTGTCTAGACAATTATTTATTAAAAATAAGATAGAATATTATTATCGTTTGTTTTGAATTATTTTATGCTTAGAGGGGCAGGAAAACGGATTGGAGCGAAGCGGAATGGAGTTTTTCTGCCCCTCCGCCGTGAGTGCGTGCGTCCGACCGTCCTTGAGCTCTCTTACAACCTTTATTATCCCGTTATTATCACATCGCCTTTCCACACCTTTGCATCACTGAAAATGCAGCGTTGCTGGTGTTTTGTATTTAAGCACTGGATATTCCCAGTAACTCACATTGCCGACTTACACTTATCTTCTCGTGTTCTGCCTCTATCAACCTTCTCCTTTCCTCAACCGTTAAGGCCCACTTTTTTTCATCCAATCTAACCCTACCTTTAATTGCCTTGCCTGCTGGTACAATGACACCCGTAATTCCTCCTCCTTTCTCGCCATTTCTTGTACACCCCCCTTCTCATCCCTCACTGGCTTTTCTCTTCCAACCCGGACATCCGGTAGGCAGCATTTTCTATCTTAGCAGACTGTCTAGTTTTTAGGGTACATTATAATGTTTCCTTATGGACAAGCGTCCCCCTTTTCATAATAACAAGTTCCTTATACAATCATCCGTGAAATTTTCGCGCAAGCGAGACGCATGCGCTACCGTGTGGCAATTCCATGGTGGGGCAACCGTCCCCGGTTGCCATTATGATAATACCTTTTAACAAGCACCCCCCCATTGCCATAATGACGTTCAATAACCCTGTCAATTGCGTTAAGAACCGTATCCATCACGGGAATTGACACCCCCCGGATTTCTGCGACATGCGGAATACCTGGAAACCCGCTTTGGCAAGAAAGGACGGCATCCCCCTGACCGGATCACGGTCGAGTTCCTTCACCTTTTCTGTGAGTTGATTCCACGGGATTAAATGGGGATTGGTCTTCTTTTGTATATTTTTTTCTCCTGCCGCAAAAGTCCAGCCATTGAGTTTGCGTTCTTTAACCCAGCGCTCGTGCTCCTTCTCCGCCAGCAGTTCGATTTCCTCCGGCGTGAACTTGAATAATTCCGCATCCCAGTCGTCCAGTGGCGCAACCTCGCACCCAACCGCCTTTAATTTTGCCCCAATATGGCCTGCCTGACGGCGATTGGATTCCTTCAGCCCTTCCGGCAATTCCTCCCAGGGTACCATGGATGGGTTTGTCCGGGGTGTTTTGCCTTCCTTTTCCTGGTTGAGCACGTAATCTTCGTGGATGGCGCGGGCAATGATTTCATGGGTGCCGCCCAGGAGCAGTTCCGGCGCGCACGTCTGGTCGAGCAGTCCAAATGCATGCAGATCTGCAAAACCACTCCTGCTTTCTACCCCCTGCAGGAGTGTCGCCAACCCGGCGTTATGAGTCATCCGTACCACAATGGGTATACGACATTTCTTCATTTGCCGCAACAGGCTTAGGCCGGCGATCAGGCCAAGTGAGTCATTATCCAGGCAGACGTATACCATAGTTATTTCACAATTACCCCGTGCATCAAAGAGGAACTTGCCAAGCTGAAATTCCGGTGAGTGAATATCCATCCGGAGCGGAGTCCATTCGCAGGCCGTCTCCATCTGCTGGTATTGAATATGGAGCGACTCCGTTTTCCATTCCGCATCCCGATCTATTATGGTAATGCGCAACCGTCCGCAGTCTTTCGCATAATCCCGCCACCAGTTCCTTGCGGCGCGAACAACAAGGCTTTCTCCCATGCGCCCCAGCCCCACCACCAGCCGGTGAGGGCGCGGGCATCGGGCGTCATGATTCTTGCTAAAGGCAGGGTATTTATTCAGAAGCGCCTTTGCCCCGCTGTCGAAAATATTAAAGAATTCCTCCTGAACACATCAACCTTCTCCGTTTCAATCTCCCGCTCTCTCAGAAGGCTGCAAAGCCTGTAATCCACGATGTGCACAAAACACGTCAAGACCCTTCCTTTGCGGTCTCCTACCAGGGCGTATGTGTGTACCGCGACTTCCGCGTTGACGCCGTCATCCCCGCACACGGATATCAGGTACAAGGCTTTTTGAACGTGCGCGCTGCGAAGGATGTCCCGGTTCGCAGCATTTCCGATTAAGAGAATAGCGCCGTAGTCCTTACATCCTTCAATGAGGCTGTTGTTTGGGTCATTCTCGATCACCACCACGCAATAATTCCTTTCGAGAAACCCTTTCGCCAGCAGCAATCCCTTTCTTCCCAGTCCGCAGATTACCACATGGTTTTTTATGAACCGCAAATAAAACGGAAGTTCACCTCTGCCTATTTCACGCAACACCAGTAATAGTACCCACTTAGATAGTGTTTTACCTCTAGATATATAGTCACTAATATTGTTGCAATAACCGATAATATTCTTTACAACATAGGTATACTGTTGTATTATAGTGGACATGCATATCGTAGAAAACAAATCAAAA
>JACVXV010000236.1 GCA_015661205.1 Candidatus Brocadiaceae bacterium | reverse complement strand
CACCGCCCGCCTTTTCATGACAAAGGTGTTTTCTTTGGCGCCTTTGTGCAGTTCCAGGTACTCCTTTGCATATTTCGCAAGCGTAGGCACAGCCTTCTTTTTAGGTAATTTCAACTGTCCGCGCTCACGGTCACTGATAAACAGCGTCAGCCGCTTTTCGGCATCGCTCTTGTTTCTGATATCCCGAAAGGTTAGGCTTTGCCATTGCTTGCTATCATCAAAAAACTCAACGCACCAAACGCCACAAGTCTTATAATCACCACTTGCGCGCCTGGGTGTCTCAGGGCATTGCCTGGAACGTCTGCCCGTGCATTGGATAGGCTTGCATTGATTGAAGTATTTACGGTATCTTACTGCCATTGTTCACTGCCTTTAAATGGTTTTAAAAGGATTACAAGCCCAAAGACTTGCGCTCATCTTCTGTGATTCCGATAATCTTGGCGCCGGGCGCGTAGATCATTGCCCTTGCTATTGCATCAAGCCGCGCCTGCTTATCATCTCTACCAGGCAACCAAGCCGTATACCCACCGCCAAAATCCCCTGATACCCTTATCCGATTGTCTGCCAAGATTATTTGCCGTTCTTGCTTTTCCATGCTTTACACCTCAAACAAAAAAGGCAACAAGCCGAAGTGGGATAGCACCTCAGCCGTTGCCTTTTGTTGCCCAGGTATCCCCAGGCAAATATACCATAGCGTCTATCCACGCTGATATCATTTTGGTACGTACTACCGTACCGTTAAACCATTGTCAAGTCTTTTTATGTGTTTTTGCCTTTTGCATTCTTTATTTATGTGTTATAGTATTAAACGTGACTAAGGAACAAAGAAAAGATATAGCAAAGCTCGCCTATAGATATGGTTAAGCTTACCTATACAGGATTTATTATTGGTGGTATAATATCGCCAAAAGGTCTCAATTTATTCCATATCATTTTAGGAGCAAGTATATCCGTATTGTTTTTTATTACTGCGTATTGGCTTAGTAAAAAGGAGTAGCCCTTAATGGATAATTTAAGTATTTTTCTACTCTTAGTTTTCGTTATTACCTTAATAGGTTTTGGTATTGCCTATTTCCAGGATTACCGTCAGAAACACCCAAAGCTACCTCACTGAAACCCCATATAGACGCCCCAAGACAAGGATAAAATATTATGCCCATAACCAAAGAATTAGAAAACATACGAAAGTTTGAATCCGTCGGATTCTCCCATGAGCAATCGGAAACGCTTACCGATGTTATTGAACAGTCCCACATTGACGGGCAACAAACTCTAAAGGATATATTCAGCAAACTTGAAAACAGAATAGACAAGCTTGAAACAAAAGCGGATACGATTGAAAAGAAAATTGATAATATTCTTAGAGTTACCGACAGCATTGACCTTCATATTAAAGCAGGCCAAACCGAATTACTTTTAAAAATCTTTGCTGTAGTAGCATGTTGCGCCAGTGTTGCCGTTGCTGTTTCAAAACTACTGTAACCCCGCCCACGTCAGCCAGCACACCGCCCGGATGCCCTCGAATACCAATAGCCAGGCAAGGAAATCATCAAACGGGTAGAGTCTCATAGGTTCATCCCCTCGAATAGTGACCGCGTTCGCCCTGCTGGTTTAAAGTTTGTGAAAATCAGTTCCAGTGTTCTAGGCTTGGAATGGGTGTTGCTCGCGCCTTTAAAACTTTCAAACTTATAACAATTCCAGCCACTGTATAACTCAGAAATAGTATCATTCTCATAATGGCTGACCAATGCTCGCCCTTTGATATTTGCCAAGAGTCCTGCTAATTCCTTATGGTCGTCAAGGGTAAAGGTGTGCTGGTAATGTTCCCGCTGACCTGGAAGATAGTAGGGCGCGTCCACATAAAAGACCACATCTGAACCGTCAAAACGCTTGATGCATTCCTGAAACGGTAAATTTTCGATAATCCAGCCTTTGACAAAATCTCCCGCCTCGTGTAATTGACCAACGGCATTACGGAACGTCTTGCACATATTCCGGCCTTGCGTATAACCGATAAATCCACCATGTAGCAAGTCTGATGCATACGTTGCCCGATTCAAAAAGTACCATTCGGCGGATGCTGTCACCGGATCATCTGGAATGGTGTTGGATTTCCACCTTGCCCGTAATTCGTTCCACGCCGTCCGACTGTAGAGCATCCCGTCAAGCAGAGCAATTAGCTGTTTTCGTTGCACTGTATCTTGCAATGTCTTCCAGAAGCCAATCAGATGCGAATCAATATCGTTTACAATCGTAGTGCTTGAAGATTCTTTACACAAAGAGATTACACAACTGCCACAAAAGACCTCAACAAAGACCTTGTGCGGTGGTATTTTTTCGGCAATCCAGTTCCGTAAAAGATGCTTGCCGCCCATTCTTGAAATTACACTTTTTAACAGCATTTATTTAAATCCACTCCCTACAAACTCGGATACTCTGGTTTTAAAATTGTTTAACAAGCCTAATTCGGTGCTATGCCTTTCAACTTCTTTGTTGAAAAGATTAATATCGATTTCTGACTGAATTGCATCTCTTATCTTTCCCTCTAAAATAACAGGTGGTAACGCATCCAGTTCAACAGCAATTTCACCGTAAGCAGTAACATGTTTTTTCGCTCTGGTGTCCGTGTATTTCAAAGCTTTCGGACTATGTGGCAATTTGTGGATGTAAATATCGTCCTTAAGCAATGCTTTCCGTCGAAACTCAATGTTCTTGATATTAAGCTCGTCTTGCAAAGTCGTTTTCATAGCTTCCAGCATTTCAACCCCGCTCGGATCGAAATCGCCAAAGTATAAAACTACAGGCTTTTTATCGGTTTGATAAGTCAAACGTATTCTAAAATCATTCAAAAAGCTCACAGAACTAAACCCTCTACAAACAACAACAGACACACAATAAGGCATGGCAACACGTTTGAAAATAGCTGTTAGTGCATCTTTTTCAATCCATGCCTCGATATAATTTTCCTGTGATTGAAGTAAATTTCTTTTGTAGCCATGAAGAAAATTATCCAATTCCTGTTCGATAAACTGATCTTTATCATCAAAGCCAGCCCCATTATGATAAGCACGGACTCTATCCTCTATGCTATCCCAAGAAACATAACCGTCAATTCTTGCCCATTTCAAGAGGTTTGATAACATGCCATATTCACTAACCTTGTTTTCAATGTAGCCCTTACCTACGAATTGATAATAAATTTGTCTCAAGGTTAAAGGTTTATATGCTTCTAACTCGTTTAGAATTTCTTGTGCCTGGTTTAACTTGTCTAGCTGTTTTTTAGTCCACTGCCATTTACGCCTTGCCATACTTTATTTAGCCCCCTGGATATTAGACACACGGATTGCCTTCAACGCCCTGAACCATCGCACCCGCCTTCAGAAAGCCAATTGTTGCTGAAGACGTTCTAACCATTGTTAACCCCCTGCAACCGTGCTTCTATCCATTTATCTAAGTCAAGTTTTCTGAACCTATTTAGTTTTCCAATTTTTGCAAAAATTATATGTTTTTTCATACACAGGCTGTACAACGTGCTTTTCTGAATATTCAAGTAAGCCGCTGCTGCATCCATGTCCATAAGGTTGCTGTTATTTTTTACGATTTCCATTGTTGTTTTATCTCCTATTAGTGTGTTGATTGGCATATAAAGGGACAAGTTTTCGTCGAGACGATGAGACTACAAAAAGTTTTCTTTACCGCCTCAATATCCGACTTCTTAAAGAACCTTTTTCCCGATGGTTCGCCATTATCGCCGTCGGTTAATAAGTAAAATTTTAATCTTTTCGATAGGAAAAGATATTTGAAAAAGCTCGCCTCAATCCCTAGTTCTGCAATGGCTTGTTCTTCCCCAAAATAGTCACAAAGGCAACTTTGTTTATCCTGCATCTGGTTTCTCCTAAATACAGATATCCTGACCTCGGGGAAATTATTTTGATACCAAATCGTATACCAAGCGCAAATTCGTACCCGGAAAAATGGTTTCCGTGCTGTTTAAT
>JACVXV010000109.1 GCA_015661205.1 Candidatus Brocadiaceae bacterium | reverse complement strand
ATGGGGTTGTGTAGAGATTTGACGATCTGTTGAAATGATAAATATTGCAATATGGCAGGGTAATACACACACTGAATAACACAACATATTGCTGCGTAAGAGGTTATGTGGGAAGAAAGCTGAATTTTAAACGTAACTTGTAAACTGGGGCTAGCGCCCGGTCACTGCGGGAAGAAATTGAGGAATGAAGCCGATGGGTAGGCTTTTTAATCTTGAGCCGAAACCGGCGCCGACCGGTACTAAAGCAAAAAAAAGGCCACAGAGTAAAAGCTTGAATCGTACATGCTTTACTCTGTGGCCTCTGTAACAAAAAAACCGCAAAACTACCGTTAAGCCGGGACTGCCTTTTTGTAGCTACAGGTCTCGCAATCAACGGCTATTCCGCGCATTTTTCTTTCTTTCAGCGCCGCGCGAAGTTTTGCTATTCTATCCGTATCGAGATTCTCCTCTTGTTGTACGGCTAATAGTTTTGTTCGGATTTGCCTGGTTCTTTTAATGCTGGGACATTTTGTCCTATGTATTTTGACCGGGCAAACACCAACGACCTTCTTTTGATTTCCTACTTTCTTCATGTACTGTTCCTTTCTCGCTTTAAATACTCAATGTAGTATTATCTTTCTCAGTTAAATCCTGAGAAAGCATTTCCAACGTTTCTTTTGCGGCCACCTGTTCCGCTTCTTTTTTGCTTTTTCCCCAACCCTTGCCGTATTCGTTTGCCTTGAGCAATACGCCTACTTCAAACAATTTCCCATGGTCTGGGCCAACCTGCTGTAAAACCTTGTAGTTCGGTGTAATCCCAAATTCTTTTTGGCTGTACTGCTGAAGGATAGACTTGTAGTTTTTCTCGTGCTGATTCTTGCAAACGGTGTCAATTTCCTTCTGTAAATACCTCATCGTGAAATGGGTTGCGGCGTCAATACCACCGTCAAGGTAAATGGCGGCGATAATGGCTTCAAACACATTGGCAAGCAGCGATTTTGGGAAAAAGCTGCTTTCGTGCAAACCCCTTCCAACGGAAAGAAAGTCCTTCAAGTGCGCTTCTGCGCTTACCCTGGCAAGCGTCGACTGGCTGACTACAACCGATTTTATCTTCGTTAATTCACCCTCGGTACTTTCCGGAAGTGCTTTGTAAAGAAAATCGGAAATAACCATTCCCAGTACTGCGTCACCCAGGAACTCCAACCGTTCGTTGGAAAAATTATTTTCCAGCCTGCACGATGTGTGGGTTAGCGCTTTCTCAAGGATTTCTACGTTATGAAAGGTATATCCTATAATTAATTGACATTCACTCAGTTTTTCCAGGTTTATATGACTACTTGCATGGGATATCATTTTTTTGAAACTTCTTTTCCTTAAACAACATGGATTCTTCAATAGCCGTGTATTTTGTGGCGGCATCAATCAGTTCTACGGCAGTGCTTCGCCGAAACGAAACAACCTCCACCCTGCACCCATGAGCCTTTAACATTTCTACGAGAGGCACAAAATCCCCATCTCCGCTTACCAATACTACGGTATCCAGTTTTGGCGCGATTGCAATAGAATCTATTGCAATGCCCATATCCCAATCGCCTTTTGCTGTGCCATCAGGCCGCAAACGAAGTTCTTTTGATTTTATTTCATAACCCAATCGCCGCATGGCATCGGTAAAGCTTGATTGGTCTACATCCGGTTTTTGAACAACATAAGCAATAGCCCGAACGAGATTTCTGTCGCCTACTATTTCTAATAAAAGCTTGCTGTAATCAATTTTAGACTGGTGCAAGGCCTTTGCAGAATAAAACATATTTTGGACATCAACAAAGATTCCTACCCTTTGCTGCGAACCTCTAATTCGTCCACTTACCATGTATATCTTCCTTTCATGTAAAGACTTAATACAGTGAAGATTACATATAAAGACCTAACTTGAAAATTTTGTATAAGATAAATTTTAAAAAATTAGGTAGGCAAAATATAAATACTGTAATAAGTTCAAAGAACAATGGGCAGCTACAACCAATTACGTCGTAACATACCTCTTTACAAAATATTAGAGCAACGTAATTACGGCACTGTAAATAATTGTAGCAGTCTTTTATCTACAGTCAATTAAAAAAAACTGAAATAACTTAATTTTATTGACTCTCACGGCAAATTTTGATAAATTCAATCTACCTTGTTTCAATCTAAATGCTTTATTGGCAATAACTAAACATAAAATCAACCGATATCGGTATTTTGCATAACCCTGCGCAGGGCAGTCTTGGGAATTCATTATGAGTATTGATGATTTGAGAAAAGAAATTGATGCACTTGATTCCAGGATTGTGGAGTTGCTTAACGAGAGGGCGGGGATAGCTAAAAAGATTGGTGTTATTAAAAGACAAAACAACCGGCCGATACATGATTCCGGCAGGGAGAAAGAGGTTTATTCCCGTATACTTGCTCAAAACAAAGGACCGTTGCCGAATGAAAGCATTGAGGCCATATACCGTGAAATAATAGCAGGTTCGCGTAATCTGGAAAAACCCATCAAGGTGTCGTATCTTGGTCCGGAAGGCACCTTTAGTTATTTTGCCGCCAGGCAAAAGTTTGGCGCAGCGGTTGATTATTCTCCTGCCAGGGGTATTGACGATGTTTTTAGAGACGTATTGAGCGGCAGGTGTGATCACGGTATTGTACCGGTGGAGAACTCCACCGAGGGGGGCATCCGTGAAACGCTGAACATGTTTGTGGAGTTTGACGTTAAGGTGTGCGCTGAGATTGTCTTGACAATCCACCACAATTTGATGGCGACTTGTGCGAAGGAGGAGATTAAGAAGGTATACTCAAAACCGCAAATTTTAGCACAATGCAAGAATTGGCTGGTAAACAACCTGCCTCATGCGGAATTGATCGAAGTCAGTAGTAGCGCTGAGGCCGCACGCCTTGTTCAAAAGGCCACAAAATCGGGGGAAGGGCAAGATTGTGCGGGAATCGCCCATGCTGAAATGGCGCATCAGTACGGCCTGAACATCCTTTTCAAAAATATAGAAGATAACCCTGGTAATAGTACGAGGTTTTTTGTTCTTGGTAAAAAGGACTGTGCGCCGAGCGGAAGGGACAGAACGGCGGTCATGTGTTACATTAAAAACCACGTTGGTGCATTGTTGGAAATATTAGAGCCTTTTAAGACCTTTAAGGTGAATCTTACCAATATTGAATCCTTGCCTACGAGAAAAAAGGCATGGGAGTATTGTTTCTACCTGGACTTCGAAGGGCATAGAGAAGATGAGTTGGTAAAAAAGGCGTTGGATGAGGTATCGAAAAAGTGTTTTGATACTAAGGTTTTGGGGTCATTTCCAAAGTGTGATTAAGAGGAGTCGGTGTTCATGGTCAAAAGACCTTTTATTGTGGGAAATTGGAAGATGAACCTCACCCTCAAAGAGGGCGTGGAATTTGCCCGGCAGCTTAAAAACAATTTGGGGGCAAGAAGAGACGTTATCTGCGGAATCTGTCCTCCCTTCGTTTTTTTGAAGGACGTTTGCCTTGCGCTGGAAGGCAGCGGCGCCCTGGTGGGGGCTCAGAATGTGCATTCCGACAAAGGCGGGGCTTACACCGGAGAGGTTTCGGCATCAATGATCAAAGAGGTGGGTTGCTCGCACGTAATTGTGGGGCATTCGGAACGCAGGCATCTCCTGGGGGAAACGGATTCCTTTATTAACGCTAAAGTGAAAGCGGTTCTTGCAACAGGCCTAAAGCCCATTTTTTGTATCGGAGAAAAGTTGAATGAAAGGGAGGAAGGGAGAACAGAGTATGTAGTTAAAAATCAGTTCAAGGACGGTTTGCGCGGGATAAACGCCCAGCATGTAAGAGAAGTGGTGATCGCTTACGAACCCGTGTGGGCTATTGGCACCGGAAAAACGGCGTTACCGTCCCAGGCCAATGAGGTACATTCGTTTATTAGGGAACTTTTGACGGCGGAGTACGGCAAAGACCTTGCAAAAGGTATGTACATCCTTTACGGAGGAAGTGTAAAGCCTGAGAATGCAAAGGAGTTGATGGCTCAACCGGAAATCGATGGTCTTCTTGTCGGTGGTGCAAGTATTAAATTTGAATCGTTTTGGGACATAGTTAAAGCGGCTTCAACTCCTTGTAATAACAACTAACAAGGCAGAGCCGCAGATCGATTAAAAACGTATTCATTGTGTAAAGATAAACCGCGGACGGGGTTTTTGTGTTTGGTTTTTTTGTGTTTTTCAATGTGGGAGAGTTAGATGGTAAAGGCGGAAAAGGCATTTAAGTGGGGGGTCGCAATCGTTGTTATATTTGGGATAATAAACGCACTCTATTTTTTAAATTTGATCATTGGGTTAAAAATTGTTTTGCCTATCTTGTGCGTATTTCTTATTGGGTCAATCTTGCTGCAATCCGGTAAGGGGGGTGGTCTGGCATCAATTGGTGGATTGGGTGACCAATCGGCCTTTGGAACTAAAACAAGCTCCTTTTTAACGCAAGTTACGTATCTTTTTGGCGCTGCGTTTATTGTTGCAACGATATTTTTATTTAAATTGTCAATTCCCGTGAGCGCTATTAACCCGCTTATTGGTCACGGTAGTCATGAATTACAACACGTGCATGGTGATGAATGTGATCATGATCATGACGCTGCTCCTCACGCAGAAGGGAAGGCGGGTAAAACCGACAAGTTTGGAATGCAAGGTATGGGAGACGGGAAACCGGCTGTTCCAGCTCAGGAAAGTATTCCGCAGCCGGCGGCGGTAAAAATTGAAGTTCCTAATGAACCCGTGAAGTCGCCTGTTCCCGTTGAAGGAAAATGACCGATGAGTATTATTTTTTTCAAAACTTATAGTAAGTGGAGGGTGGGCATGATTCGAGTGTTCCGGGGGTATACATGATCAAAAGTATGACCGGTTTTGGGGTGGCTGAACATAAAGACGGTGGGTGTGCAATGCGTGTGGAACTGCGTTCGGTCAACAACAAGTTTTTAAAAATCGATATGCGGCTTCCTAACGCTTTGCAAGCATTTGAAGGTGAGATTGAACGTGCGATCAGGGGGAAAATAAACCGGGGTACGGTTCTTTTGTACGTAAACTATCAATCGCTCTTGCGTGAATCCGAATGCGTCTTGAATAGTGACAGATTGAAGGAATATTATGCAATACTGTCTAACGTAAGGAATGAAATCGGTTCTACGGTGGAAATATCCCTTAACTCTCTCATAAACCTACCGGGTGTTTTGCAGAAACGGGAGGAGCGGACTGAAGACGCGAATGCGCTGCTATCAATGTGTCTTTCCCTTATCAATGAAGCGATGGCGAAGATGCAGGAGATGAGGGCCGTTGAGGGGGCGCATTTGGGTAAAGACATAGGGCAAAGAAAGGAATTTGTCCTTTCATCACTCAACAAAATTGAGGCCGCCGCCCCATCTGTTGTTTTGGAATACAGCAAGCGGTTGCGGACCAGGGTTGAGTCCCTCTTAGTGGGGACGACCGTGGAATTAACGGATAACAACCTGTGCCGTGAAATTGCCCTCTTTGCCGAACGGTGTGACATTACCGAAGAAATAAGCCGGTTACGGAGCCATTTGTGCCAGTTGCAAGAAGCCATTCAGTCGGATGAACCCGTCGGCAGAAAGCTGGATTTTCTTATCCAGGAGATGTTTCGTGAGGCAAATACGATGTGTTCAAAAGCGAACGACAACGTCGTATTGAAAGACATGGTTGAAATAAAAACCGAGATAGAAAAGATTCGGGAACAGGCGTTTAACGTTGAGTAAAGGAAAGCTGGCGTAAGATGGGTAAGATCGTGATTATTTCGGGACCTTCCGGAGCCGGAAAAACAACGGTGTGCACGCAGCTATTGAAATATTCTGGGGTGAGGAAATCCATCTCGGTAACGACAAGGCCTCCCCGGCACAACGAAAAGAATGGCGTATCGTATCACTTTGTATCGATCCCTGAGTTTGAAGAGATGCTCAGGAGGGGAGAATTGGCGGAACACGCGAGGTACTGCGGCCATTACTATGGGACGCTTGCTAGCACCCTGAAGGAGTCGTTGGCAAGCGACATGCTTCTCATCCTCGAAATCGAAGTGCAGGGCGCATTGCAGATTATGGAAAAATTTCCGGAAACCACGTCGATATTTCTCTTGCCCCCGAACAGTGATACATTAGGCCAGCGATTGTTAAATAGAAACACCAATAAAGAGCAGGATATTGAGCTTCGCCTCGAAACGGCAGAGAAAGAGTTGTCATATAAAGATAGATACCAATATAGCGTGGTAAATGATGATCTGGAAATAACGGTTGACACTGTCCGGAAAATACTTGGTTTGGTCTAGTTATTTAGGATTAAGCAATGACTCATCATATCGTCCTCGGCGTTACCGGGAGTATAGCGGCTTATAAGGCCGTTGAGATTACGTCCAGCCTGGTGAAGCAGGGACATCGTGTTACGGTTATCATGACCGAAACGGCACAGCGTTTTATCAACCCGGTTACCTTCCGTTCCATTTCCCACAATCAAGTGATAACGGACCTCTTTGTTGATAATGAAAGCTATAATCCCAACCACGTGTCGCTTGCGGACAGTGCGGATATCGTTGTCGTTGCGCCTGCAACGGCAAATTTTATAGGCAAAGTAGCATCGGGAATAGCCGATGACGCCCTGACCTGCACGGTTATGGCGGCCCATTCCAAAGTGATTATTGCGCCGGCAATGAACGACAGCATGTACTCAAATCCAATTGTGCAGGAAAATATAAAGAAATTGGCAGGACTCGGTTATCGGTTTGTCGATCCCGAGGAGGGGCGGTTATGCACGGGGCGTGTGGGAATGGGAAGGCTGGCCGCACCAGGCAAGATTGTCGAGGCAATTAATGACGAACTGGATAGAAAGAAGGATACCTAATCTCCATGAATAAGATACCAGTGAAAGTAATGAAAAAGCAGGGGTGTGAAGACCTGCCGCTGCCCAAATATATGAGTGCAGCAGCCAGCGGTATGGACTTGTATGCCGCAGTAGATGTGGCTACGTTTCTTGAGCGGGGTGAAATCAAGCTGATCCCTACTGGCATACACATTGAATTGCCGCTTGGATATGAAGCACAAGTTAGGCCTCGAAGCGGATTGGCCTTAAAGCATGGGTTGACGGTGGTAAATACCCCCGGCACGATTGATAGCGATTATCGCGGTGAAATCGGAATTATATTAGGCAACTTCGGGAAAGAGCGGTTTACCGTGGAGCGCGGGATGAGAATAGCCCAACTGGTAATCCAGCCGGTTGTACAGGCAGAACTTATAGAGGTTGAACGGCTGGAGGATTCCCACCGCGGCGCTGGTGGTTTTGGCCATACGGGGCATTAACTACCTTATCCGCGAGTTGTTTTTGCGATTTTAAAAAGAACCACTGGAACCACAGATTTCACAGATTACACAGATAAAATCGCAACAGTTCAACCGGTATTTGAAAAAGAGGAGCGGCATAGAAGGCGCGTAAATCATAAATTGCTCCTCCAGAGCTTTCTTATCGTGGTTGGTTTTGGCTATTAATATTTGTCCCTCCGGGGTTATTGTTTTTCAAAAAACGAATTGTCACAAAAACACAAAATCTGTGAAATCTGTGGTTTCAAACGTTTTTGATCGGTCTGAAGCTGTGTTTCATTTTCTTTCCTCGCAAGCCTCAAATTATGTATAGATTTTCAATTTAAGGAATACCATGGGAAAGAGACGTCTTATACAGTGTATCATAGCGGTTTTTTTTACTGCCTGCGCAGTTTTTGTCTTCTCCAGCCTCTTCAGCCATTCGTCTCACGACAACCCTTTTGCTGATTATCCGCCCAATGACACGGTACAAAACGTTTGTGGCATTGCAGGCGCCCTCGTTTCGGGATATGTGCTTGCCTGGTTTGGCAAGACGTCCTTTTTGATCGGTGTGATCTTTAGTTGGCTGGGGTTGCTGTATTTTTGCCGGGAAAAGGTTGAATGTCTATGGGTAAAGGCATTGGGGGGTGTTTTATTCCTGTTTTCAGTTGCGTCTTTGCTGACGTTAGGGTGTTATGCCTTCAAAAAATCCATGCTCTCACACAACGTTGGAGGGGTCGTTGGCGTTGTGCTTGCCTCCAGGCTCTTCGAAAACTTCAACTATACCGGCGCTACGATAATACTGGCGTTAGGCATTGTTGTATCGTTAATGCTCCTCTTTAACGTAACACCGGTTTCTCCTTTCTTGAAAGAGCCGAAAGAATCGGAAGAACCGGAATCCGTGGATTCCCATAAGCCTGTCCCAAAAGAAACGAAAGCCGTACCCATGCAAGCGGTGAAAGTGTTAGAACCACCGGAATCAGGGGACTCCCATAAACCGGATGTGCAAGACACGAAAGCCATACCCATACCCATTCCGGAAACCAATACCTTAACCAGGCAGCGTGATAACCCTAAGGGCGTTTTGCGCCCTGAGGATAAGGATGGAAAGAAAGAAACAGATCCGCGTTCCTTTTGGGAGAAGATCAAGGTTCCAGCCAATAAACCCGTCGTTGTACAAGCCGTAGAGGAAGATGCCGCACTCCATGCCAAGAAAGCCATTGAGGCAAAAGACCGTCCCTACACCTTGCCGCCACATGAGTTGTTGGAAGAGCCGCCACAAAAACAAGGAGAAGACGACTGGTCCCAAATTACGCTGCGCGCCCAGACCTTAAAAAACACCCTCGAACAGTTCAATATTCAATGTGAGGTGATGGAAATCCAAAAGGGTCCCGTTATTACCATGTATGAATTGGAATTGGCGCCGGGAACAAAGGTAGGAAAGGTGGTAAGCCTTTCAGATGATTTGGCAATCGCCTTGAAATCGCCCAGTGTTCGAATTGTTGCGCCCCTCCTGGGTAAATCTTCCATTGGCGTGGAAGTCCCGAACGTCAAGCGTGAGGTGGTTGTGCTGCGGGAACTGCTGGAATCCGCTGATGAAATACGAAAAAAGATGTCTATCCCTCTGTTGGTCGGCAAGGACGTCGCCGGAAACCCGGTTTTTTCAGACCTTGCGGCCATGCCTCACCTGCTTATTGCCGGAACGACGGGTTCGGGGAAATCGGTGTGTCTCAATTCGGTTATCCTGAGTATTTTATTTATGCGTTATCCCAGCGAGGTGCAGCTTTTACTGGTAGATCCGAAAATGGTTGAGTTTTCACTTTTTAAGGAAATTCCCCATTTAATAAGCCCCGTCGTAACGGACATGAAAAAAGCGGCAGCCGTTCTGGAATGGGCGGTAAACAAGATGGAAGAGCGTTACGCCCTCCTGGCTAGTGTAGGCGTAAAGCATATTAACGGCTATAACAAGCTTGGTTCGTCTGAGATAAAAAAGCGGTTAAATCCGGAAGGGGACGTGGATATTGACGATGTGCCGTTTTACCTGCCGCATATCGTCATCGTTGTTGATGAGTTGGCCGACCTCATGATGGTGGCGTCCAACGAGGTTGAAGGTTCGGTAATACGCCTTTCCCAAAAGTCGCGCGCGGTAGGAATTCACCTGATCCTGGCAACACAAAGGCCTTCGGTGGACGTGATTACCGGGTTAATTAAATCGAACCTTCCATCAAGGATATCGTTTTATGTTGCATCAAAGGTAGATTCCCGCACAATTCTCGACCAGAATGGGGCTGAAAAATTACTGGGCGGGGGGGACATGCTCTTTTTACCGCCAGGGACGTCAAAACTGGTGCGGGTTCAGGGTGCGTACGTCAGTGACGACGAGGTGCGAAACGTTGTTGAATATCTTAGAAAATGTGCCGTGCCGCAATTCAGTCCAGAGTTGAAACAATGGAAAGGCGCCGTAGACAAAGAGAATGATGCACGGGATAATCTCTATCAGGCGGCGGTAAGGATCGTGCTTGAATCGCAAAGGGGGTCCGTTTCACTCTTACAAAGAAGATTGGAGATCGGTTACTCACGTGCCGCTAAGTTGATTGACCTGATGGCTGAAAATGGGCTTGTGGGTGAATACAAAGGCAGCCAGGCCAGGGAGGTGTTCCTTTCCCTGGAAGACTGGGAAGCTCAAATGTCCCGTATGAACCCGGATGAATCAGACAATGGGTGATAAAACAATATACCGTTTATGTAACAAATGGCGGTTTAATCGTCAGGCCAATCGCTTACGGTCGGCTTACTCAAATTAGGCCTTCGGCAACTTTTCCATGTAGAGCGAAGAGCCTCTTCGCTCTACAACAGGCCCGAAGGGCAGAAAGAATATAGCCAGGGGTGAAGCCCCTGGTAAATGGAATAATATAACAAGCCCTGAAGGGGCGACAGAAAAGGAAGCTTTCAATCCAACAAGGAGAAACGTCCATGATTCCGCTAAGTGCGCAGTTAAAAGGTGTGCCATTATTTAGCAGTTTGAGTGATGAGCAACTGGACATGATTTCCCGGACGGGCGCCCTCAAGAGATATCCCAGGGGACACCTCGTTGTGCAGCAGAGCAGTCCCGGAGATACCTTTTATGTGGTTGTTTCCGGTTGTGTAAAAGTGACCCTCCTCAGCAAAGACGGCAAAGAAATCATCCTCTCTGTTTTGAAAAACAGTGATTTTTTCGGTGAATTGTCGCTTATGGACAATGAACCGCGGTCCGCGAACGTAATTGTCGCCGAAGATTCCACGTTGTTCCAACTTACCCAAAAACAGTTTCATCAACTGATAACGACTTACCCGGATATTTTAAAAAAGGTAATGAAGGAACTATGTACCCGGTTAAGGCGTGCCGATGAAAAAATTGGCGGTCTCGCATTCCTGGACGCCTACGGAAGAACGATTAGCGTCGTCTTGCAATTAGCGCACGAACGTGGGATAAAAACGAAAAACGGCATCGAAATTTCCTACGCCCCAACGCATCAAGAGCTTTCAAACATGGTGGGTGTGTCCCGTGAAACGATCACAAGGATCATTAAGGTGTTGAAGGAAAATAAGACACTGATCTCTTATCGGGGGCGCAAGGTCGTTTTAAGGAGATATCCTGAAAGCATGCAGTATGAATTTTAACATATTTGCTGCTTTTTCGATATAGGGCGAAGTGCCACTTCGCCTGTGACGAAGCAATCGCTTCGTTCTACAACGTTGACTTTCCTGTACGTTTAAAATAGTCCTACAGAAACCTTTATTTACGATTCCTTGGTCTCTGCGGCAGATGCGTAAAAGTGTGCCATGACACATTTTGTCGTGGCACACTTGTGTGCCATGGCACACTTTTCCCAAAAACAACCTCCTCTTCCTTAGCACGAGCATAATAATAGTAATCAATTGACTCTGTTTTTGCCGTTGCCTCTCCAGACACAAACTAATAGGTGTTTTATAATGGGGTATGGTATGTGTTAACGACCTATATAACAGCATGTTATAATCAATATTGATTTGGTAAAAAATCCTTTAACATAATGCCCTCATCCATTTAATTACTTGTTTTGACCACATAAAAACGCAATACAAAATAATATTTCTGATAAATAAGGGTTTTGTTTGTAATATGGTGCTTTATTCGCTATTAAAGTCTTAGTTAAGTGCTTTGAAAAACGATTTTAAAGCTAACAAATCAAAAACTTGTTGCAAAATAATTTAATAGAGCTACACAATCACCCTGTAATAAGGCAAAAAACATTATATTTGCATAAAAATGCCGGTACTTTAACAAAATAAAAATTATTTCCGTATTAAAGTACGTCTTGAAAATACAAGCACTTACATAGTTTATTCTCCTGTTCAATTTTCAAAGTTGTGACGTGCGTCACATACACAACGGAAAATATTGAATAAGATAGAACGAGTTTGTGTAGGGACACGGCGCGCCGTGTCCCCACGCGTGAATGAGAAAAAGTCGTCGCCTTATGCGACCTGATTTTTGAAGTCATACCAGTACCAAAATTAGCGTAAATCCGTGACAGTGGTTTGATAACTTTTAAATAGGGGGAATGGACATGTTGAAAGGTTTGAGTAGAATAGCCGTGGTGGTTACGGTGCTTTTCGCGGCCTTTTTGTGCAAAGACATTTTGGCCGGTCAGGTAACGGTAGGTCGGGTTGAGGAACGAAACTCAACAAATAGTCCTGAACAAGGTGACACAGGCAAACCATCAAAGGAAGAGTTTATTCAAAAGACGCAAACACTCCGGATGCCATTCATTGCCAATAATGGGCAGATGGATGAACAGGTGCGGTTCTATGCAAAGACCTTTGGCGGCACGGTGTTCGTAACAAAGGAAGGGGAGATTGTTTATTCGCTGCCGGACGGCAGGAATGTGGGTGGGCAG
>JACVXV010000007.1 GCA_015661205.1 Candidatus Brocadiaceae bacterium | reverse complement strand
TAAGTTCAAAGATATGCGCTCTGAGATGGACAGCAAATTTAAAGACGTCCGATATGAGATTACATCTTCAGAACTCCGCATAAGGGCGTCTCATACCGACTTGTTGGTAAAGATACTTGCCATTGCCGCCGGTTGTACCACCATTGGCATTGCAATATCAAGGGTTTGGAAATAACTACCATCGTAACCCTATCCACTTTACCCTGCACGCCGCTCAGATGCCCTACAACATAAAACCCGAAACCTCAAACCAGAAACAGAAATCACCGCAAAGGGCGCAAAGATGATGGGTCTTGACGATGGATATGCTTATGTCATATAACGGAAAAACGGTAAAAATCAAAACTTCATTAGGGGGAGGTTCTGAATTTTGGCGATTTAACCCCTTTTGTCGCAACAACTTAAAAAGGGTAGTCCGAAAGGACATCCCAGCCGGCTGGGACTGAAACGGTGGCTACGGTTTTGGTTCCGGGTTTCGAGTTGCCAAAACGTTGTTCTCTGCGCCCTCTGCGGTGAACCGTTGCTTCAATTATCCTTTTTTTGGTTACGGCTTTGCAGCATTATGAAATCTGACGGTTCACATCCCTTTTCCGGCCTGCACTGGCGCCGCCTCTGCGTGAAGCTGGTTAATATCCGCTCATTGCCGGCGATGACGGCGCATCCCTTTTCCGTGTTTCAGGCAATAATAAAAGGGGTTTCCTCGTCTCTCTCCCCCCTATCCCCCCTGCCGCCTTCACCGGAACGGGGCGACGTCTTAGCAATCCCTCCCAACATAAAACAGGAATGCCCACTATCCCCTGATCAGGGTGTGACGCCGTGCGATAACGAAAATAAGAAAGAAACCATCCGGGGTGACCGTTCCGCGGAGGAAAGTGATGACGAACTGCTGCCGGTGTTTCACGTGAAGAACAGGAGGCATAATTTCAGGATGCAGGTTTCAGACACGATCCCGCTTGAAATATACTTTTTCAGGAAAGGGGAAGGATACGCCCGGCAGTGGAGGGATGCATTTCGTGCCTATCTCGCAGACCCGGAGACCGGCAGGAATTTTGAAATGGTCGAAATGGCTGAAATTGAAGAACGCTCATTCGAAATGGTTGCCGCTGAGCATGGCATACACAAAGGGGATGGGGAGATGTGCCTGGAGTTTTTAACGCCGTTTCCCTTTAAGGCCGTGAAAGGCAAGTCGCGCACCTACATCAGCCAGGTTGCCTTCATTAAGTCATTCGAAAGGCGGTTTTCGAGGTTGTTGGGAAGGGAGATTGTTTATCACAGCAGGGACGACCTGTTTTCTATCCTCCCCTATTATTGGAATTATACGGAAATCAGGCATGGCTCACGGTCTCAAGGCGGCCATACGCAATACATTAACGGGTGCGTGGGGAAGCTCTATATAAAGGGGAGGTTTCATGACTTCCTGCCGTTTTTGATACTGGGAAGCGAGCTCCATGCCGGGACGAAGCTTTCCAATTCACAGGGATATTACCTGGCGCACGGGGATTCGCCGGGCTATTTTACGGGTTTTTTTCCCGCAAAGAAGGCGATAGTATCCGTTATCAACGACGTGGTGGACAGATACGATAACGCGCTGCAATCCCTGTCGGAGACGGAAATGTTTCCATTCAACGAGGAGGTCTATGCGGAGAACGTCCTTCAGCAAATCACCGGGAATACGTACCTGCCGTCGCCCGCAACGGCCTTTACGATAAAGAAAAAAGGGGGCGACGACCGGCTGGTTGAACAGTTGCAGGTGAGAGACCTGATTGTTCAGCAATATCTCCTGAAGACTATTTCTACCGTTTTTGACCGTTTTTTCGAAGAGGAATCCATCGGGTGCAGGAAGGGTGTTTCCCGGCAGCGGTCTGTTGAAATCATCCAGGCGGCCATTGCAGAAGGATTCCAGTATGTACTCGAATCGGATATTGAGGACTTCTACCCTTCTGTAGACCTGAAGACGTTGACACGCCAACTCGATTATTACATTCCGGAAAAAGATACTGTTTTAAAAGATATCCTGCTGAAATCCATCAGGCACGGGTATATACTGAACGGCGTGTGCTATGAACGCAGAAAAGGACTCGCCCAGGGCAGCCCGCTTTCACCTATCCTTGCGAATCTCTACCTGGACGCCTTCGATGAACGGGTAAAACAATGGAACGGCGGCAGTGACGAGGCAACCATTGAAAATAGCGGCGGCGGTTGTTCCCCTGTGCCGTCGCCGATGGCTGGTGCGGGAGACGTCGCCCTGGATTTGACCAACAGCGCGCCTTCCGGCGGGGTGAGAATGGTGCGATATGCCGATGACTTTATTATCCTGACGAAGACAAAGGAGGATGCGGAACGTGTCCTGGCAGGTACGGAATCGTTCCTTTCGCAGCTTGGTTTGAAGATTAAAAAGGAGAAAACTGCAATCAGGTCAATAGCGGAGGGGTTTCAGTTCCTGGGGATGCGGTTCGAGAAATCGGCAGTAGTCGTGGAGCATGGTGAAGACTTCAAACTGCTAAAAAAACCGCTCTATATTACGGAACCCTATCTCTTCTTGTCGCTCAACGGCGACGCGCTGGACATGTACAAGGACAAGAAGATCATTGAGACGATTCCTCTCCGAAGGATAAGCGAGATCATGGTCATGGAAAAGTCCGTTTTCTCTACGGCGCTCATACGGAAATGCACGGACAGCAACATTCCCTTTACCATCACGCTCAACACGGGCTATTACATTACGACGATAAGACCGGACACAAAAAAACATTATGACGTTTGCTATGAGCATGGGAGGAGGTTTTACGGCCTTTCCGATACAGAGCATCTCAGTATAGCAAAGGAGTTTGCTGCGGGCAAGTTGCGCAACTATATCTCTTTTTTTAAACAGCGATACGAGAAAGATATGCATCTTTTTATCGGGGAGATTGAAGGTTTGGTACGGCAGATGTATTACGCCGGAGACGTGCAGCAGGCGCGGGGGTTTGAGGGTTTGGCCGCCAGGAGGATTTATAAGAGATTGAACAACTTTATTGACCACGAGGCCTTTCATCTCAAAAAACGGGAACGGAGAAATCCTGACCGGATAAATTCGCTGCTTAATTTCGGATACTACCTCCTTTTTTCACGCATAAACGCCACAGTGCGCGCGGTTGGCCTGAACCCCTACCTGGGATTTTTACACAGCGACCAGGACAATTACGAATCGCTGGTGTGCGACATTGAGGAGCTATTCAGGGCGAAGATTGACCGGTTGATAGTGCGTTTGATAAATCTGAAGATGATTACCGAAGAGGATTTTATCGGCGCCGAAAACGGGTGGTATCTCAAAAAAGAGGCGGTAAAAACCTTTGTCAACGAATTCGAGGCGGAGATGGAGAAGAAGGACTCGAAGAATACCTTGTCGTTTAAGGAAGCCATTTATGTTCAGACCGATATCTTTAAAAAATGGGCGCTGGAAAACGGCGCCCTTTCATTTTACCGGTGGGAAGCGTAGTTTGGAGCGCCGTAACCAAAAAGACACGAATTACACGAATTTTCACGAAGAGCGCCTCGTTCCCAGGCAAACCAGCTTGTAAATTTGCATTTTGTCCCGTAGGGACAGATGGCGATAGCCCACCGATTCATCGGTGGGAGCATAGGCCGGGATTTTTAGTCCCGTAGGGACGGCAGGCTGTTTGGCGTTCTCAGCCATTACTATGAAACCCATAGGCTGTGGGTACACGTTCCGGCAATGAATTGCCGGGTTATCATCAAATGTCTCGTCGAGGTCAATCTGCAAGGAATATTGAGGACAAGGAGTAGCATAACATAATCAGACGTCCCTACGGGACTTTGTGGTTCGTTTCCTTGAATTGCCTGCCTATTTGCAGTTGCCCCTACGGGGCATGTACAGATAGCCGGGTGAACGATTACCCACAAATCCACGCTGCAAGCCGGTATCATTCTAATATTGATGCGTTGCTTCCGTTTCGTTGATGGGGCGTTTGAATTGGTCGCTGGTTAGTTCGGCGGTAAAGCGGACGTCGCCGGGTGCAAGGGACTTCACGACTACTTGCCATTTGACCGTGTCTTTAGAGGAGAGCGTGGACAGAGGCGCAGTCGTGATGGTGCGTCCCTGCGCCTGGGCAGTTGTTGCGCCGGTGCATGAGACGAACTGCTGGCTGGATTCCAGTGTGCAAACGATTTTCACGTTGGTGAGGGTGGTCAATCCTTGGTTGGTCACGCTCAGTTCGTAGGTCTCTTGCCGGCCGACCTCAATGGGGTCATCAATGTCAACAACCTCAAAGCGAACCGCTGGGATGCCGGAGATACGAGTGGAACACCACGACTCCACCGGACGGGCGACGGCGCTGCGCGCGGAGGATTCGAACGCCAACGTACCGGGTTGCGTGGCTTTGAAGTCGGCACAGAGTTGCTTGCTTACACCGGGCGCAAGGTTGGAGATGCGCCAGAATACGCGGCGTGCAGCGGCGTGGGTTTCACCGGACGGCTTGACAAATATCGCGCCCTCAGGAACAGGCAGCGTTACGGTGACCAACTCGTCTGTCACATCACCGGCGTTATTCACCGTCAGGCAAACCTTCACGGGGCGATAAGTCGATACAGCTTCAGGTGCGCTGCACTCTAATTTCAGAATGGGGGTACGAAGGTCCGGGCCGGCGTCTTCAACCCAGAAATTGCAGCATAGCTTAGGCGTTACACAACGGTAACGGCGGCCTTTTGAATAAAAAGAGAATTCATAAGCATCTATCGGTTCGATCCCCCCCCAAATCAGGTTACGGATCAGTCTTGGTTTACCATCCTTGCGCGTGGACATAGCCTTCAGGCGGGCGCCGATGGGAATCTGGAGCGGCGTAATCGGCGCGGTTGCAGCGGCTTGGAGAAAATCGGAGAGGTTGCCCCGCCAGTCTTCGCATAAGTTTACGATGACGGCAACGTCGGCCTTCAGCTTTTGCGAGGTCAACCGGTCACGCAAGTCCTCCGGGGTGTGGAGCGGGTCGGCAAAGCGTGTGCTGGGATGCCCCAATCGGCGCGCAATATGTTGTTCCGCGTAAAGCGGTGAGGCCGCCAGCATTATCAGCGCCATCAACGGCAAAACAAAAGTGAGTAGGTTTTTGCTCATAAGTATCAGCGTTTGTTTCTATAATCGTCCCGTAGGGACACAATATCGGTAGAAAAGGGTATACAAACATAAATGCCGTAGGCATGACATATTCAAAATCAAATTATTCTACAGCGCAGGCTGGAAGCCTGCGCCACCTTACTAAACAGATGATTGCTCAGCAATGCGAACCAGCACGGTAATAAGCTGGTCTATTTCCTCTTCGGTATTAAAGCAACCCGGACTCACCCTTACCGTGCCGTCCGGGAAGGTTCCCAGCCGCTGATGGGCAAAGGGGGCGCAGTGCAAACCTGGACGCACGGCTATGTCAAATGACTGATCCAGTATGGCGCCAACCTCGGCGGGACGGTATCCTTTTACGTTCAGGGAGAGTATGCCCACCTTTTTTGACACGTCCTTTGTGCCGTACAAGACAAATCGTTTGTCGTCCTGTAAAGCCGTGATCAACTTTTGTAATAATTTTCGCTCATGAGTTCTGATCGCACTGATGCCTCTTGATATGACGTACTCAATACCGGCCCGCAACCCGGCAATACCAACGGTATTTGGGGTGCCGCTCTCCAGTTTGTAGGGCAATTCATCCGGCTGAGAGAGCGAGGCAGGCTCAAACCCCGTCCCCCCCTCCCTCCACGGCTCCAGCGCTGCACGTTCTCCGACGTACAACCCCCCCGTTCCCGTCGGCCCAAGGGTGCCTTTGTGACCGGTGAAGGCAAGCATATCAACGCACAACGCATCAACGTCAATTTCACACACACCCGCCGTTTGGGCTGCATCGACCATAAAGACAACCCCCCTTTCCCGCGCAATCTCGCCGATTTCGCGGATGGGCTGGATCGTCCCCAGGACGTTGGGCGCATGGGTTAAAACGATAAGCCGGGTCTTGGGCGTAATGGCGTTCTTAACGTCGTTCGGGTCAATAAAACCTTCCATTGAATTCCCGACCTTCGTTACCGTAACCCCCTTCTTTCGCTCAAGACCGTCCAGCGCGCGGGAGACGGCATTGTGTTCCAGGTAGGACGTGATGGCATGATCGCCGGGCTTAAGCAGTCCCTTGATCCCCATGTTAATGGCGTCGGTGGCATTATAGGCAAAAATAAACCGCTTTACGTCCTTAATACCGAAGAGCCGCGCGGCGACCAGGCGGGTATCTTCAATCTCTTTTTCAGCGGCCACTGCCCTTTTGTGACCGGAACGTCCTGGGTTTGCCCCCAGCGTCCGGTAAAAAGTGTCCATCGTTTTGTATACTGTTTCAGGCTTGGGAAAGGTTGTTGCTGCGTTATCGAGGTATATCACTATTATAGTCCTTAATGAGGCCAGGCAACTGGGCGGATAAAATCGTTTGGAACCACAGATTTCACAGATTTTGGATTATGGCAATTATGGCAACATTGTAATTTGTAGTAACTACCTGTGTCAATAATTTTAATGTACAGGAATTTCAATGCCGTTGTAGGGGCGAAAGAAGATTGAGCGTACTCAATCTCAGCCGTCCCTACGGGACTGTATTTTTGTTTGGCGAAAATACTTCCTTACGTCCCTATCGGGACTAAAAAGCACAACCAATTTTCAAAAAACTAAACCGTTATAAAACAAACAGGTCGCTCCTATGGAGCTAAATAGCTTAATTCGCTTGGAATGCTACAAACAGGCCGCACCTCTGGGGCTTAAAGAAAAACAAATAACCTTGCAGTTGCAAGGCAGAGTCCGCCCGAAGGGCGTTAAGTTTACCCTATTTCTTCAGCCTCTTCCAGCAGTTTTAGGAACATCGCTTCGACCTCCAGCTTTCTCGTCCAACTATGGAGGTAATCCATATCAAGCTTCTCACCTTGTACTTCATAGACCCGCAACGCATCAGTAAACTGCTTTTCGCTGCCGCCGAATAACTGGAAACAGTAATTCGCATTCCCCACACTTCCTCGGCATACTTTCTTGCAAAGCGTGATCGGTCGAAAGGTTCATTCGTTAATATCCAGAAATCGACTTTATCTCCTGAATTTGCGTCAATGAGGTTGAACATGCCCTGTCTATTAATTGCATCAACAATGCTTCCTTCATCCAGATAAAAATCAGGCGATGGGAATGCCTTGAGAAGTTTTTTTACGTCCGTTATTTCTATGGCAACCACGAGGTCAATATCCTGGGTAGATCGCGGCTCACCCTGTAAACTTGAAGCGGTGGAACCGGTCACCATGTATTGAATCCCGGCGCCGTCCAGCGTCAGAATAACCCTTCTTAGTAATTCCTGTTGTGACATTTGTCCAGGCGCTCCAGATATATTTTCTTGATTTCCTCAGCCGGCAGTTCAGGAAATCTCTTCCGCAATCCATGCAAAAAGAGATCGCGGGAAAACTGGGATAATTCAAAAGCCTTAAGCAGCCGCTGCTCAGGCGTCATGCACCGAAGCGTTTGGATGTATAGTTTGTGATTGGGACGTTTTTTTATATTCATTTTTGCCATTAAAGAAATTATTGCTGACAAAATCCATGCTTTTAAAGAGACTTTTAAGTTCTTTCATTAATAGATTTTGGTTCATAATCATATCATTAGACCAGAACGTGTAGCGTCTTACAAATAATATTTTGATATCTTCACACGTAGGGCAAGGCTTTAACCTTGCCTTTGAAACGTATAACTTAGTGTAAGCACGTACGTCTCTATGCAAATGCGCATTGTATGGGCGGGGTTCCCCCCATACGTGTTAAGTTAAGAGTCATGCGCCACGCACCCAAACACGCTCGTGCATGCAAACGGTGGGCAATGCCCACCCTACTCAATTATCTCCTCAATCTGCTTTTTGATATTTCGCGCTTCGGAGGCGAGATGGAATAGGTGTTTTTGGGAGAATTTGTGTGTGGCTTTGGCGATTTTTTCAAGGCATTCCATGACGAAGAGGTAGACGCCTTTTCTGGGCGCATCGTGTCCGGCGCTTTTGGTATGGACTCCACTTGATGCTATGCGCGCCTGTGCCTTGAGGGCAAGGATTATTAGGTAATGCTCCAACGGCGAGCGCATCGCATATTCCTTGCTTTCGCTTTCTTTTACCCGCCGGCTATAGTCGTTTTTCAGGCATTTAATAAGGTCATGCACAAAGGGATTCAGCAGTTGGTAAACCGGGTCATCCTTAAAATCCGGAGGGTGCCGTTCCGGGTCGTCATATAATGATTCCTGGGAAGCCTTGTTCCAGTTGTCTAGTTCCGGTAGTGAACTTGCCCAGGGTTCCGGCTCATCTTCTTCCTCGTAGTGGAGGTCTACCACCCTAACTTCATGCTCGCCGTCGTCTTCCTCGTCAGTTATGTCAGGTATCTCCGATAGGTACAGGAATTTTTCAGGATAATCGGGGTTGAAGGCGGCGTCCCTGTTTTTCATGAAGGTATAATTTGCAAAAAACCTTTCATTCGCCTTGTCTCTCTGCTCGCTTTCTTTCAGCATCTGTTTCATGCCTTTTTCAAGGCTTGCCTCGGAGAGTCCTTCGGCCTCAACGACGGCGACGAGCGGCTCTTCAAGTCTGGCTTGTTCCCGGTAATAGTCCAACCAACTCTCAGGCGACCACGCAGCGTCTGTTTTCAGCGCTTCGGGCCTTACTCGCCTGTTTTCAAGGAACTCTTCAAACATATTATGGATAATCTGGAAGTCCGGCGCTATCCTCGCTATGTCGCGGAAGATGCGGATGCCGGATGGAGGCTTTTTATAGGAAAGATGGTCGATTGTTGAAAGGGCATTGCTAAGTGTTTCGAGTGGGACTTCTACGTCGTCCCGTTGATAATAGGCCAATACGCTCTGTAAGCCTGCTTGTATTGCCTGTAGGCCTTCGATGATGGACGAGATATTTTCACCTTCTTTGCCATTAGAGACGTCTTCCTCAAGGCGGTTCAGCACACAGGGGATGAGGCACATCAACCGGTCCAGTCCCATTAAACGTCCGATGCCCTCACGAGGGTCATCCGGATCGTTTGAGATGTCTACGTCTGTCTTGTGGAAGAAGTCCTCCAGTCCGGCCAGGACGTCCGTGATTTTGGATATCCCGGCATGAATCTGCTTTTGATTTGCACTGTTTTGTTTATCCATTTTTTACTCCTTATTTTTATCAAACCTGTTTATCGTGGATGAACTGAAATGCACCAGTTATTACCCATTTTTATGCTGATAGCAACCATTTCCACACGGGCATGATTTGAATTACACGACCTTTTATTTCCGCTGTTTCCTCTTCGTTATACGTGAGAATGGTTGCATGATTGATATTCGTTTCCTCCATGGACTGAGACAGCGCCCGCATTTCTCTTTGCCGGGTTTTTTTATCTTCTAAACTCCACGATACCTGAATAAGCCCTTCCATCTTCTGCCCCTGCTTTATCAGGAAATCAACTTCGAGATTTCCGGCAGTCATGTAATAGTATATTTCATTCCCTCTTTTCAATAACTCAAGAAAAACCACATTCTCGAGCGCCCTCCCGATATCTTCAGAAAACTTGAAAGAGACTGCATTTGAAAGGCCAGTATCGATGGAATATATCTTCTTCAATGCCTTATGCTGTGTTTTCAGTGAATACGAGAACTGCTGCAGATCAAAGATCAGAAACGCCTCTTTGAGGTACTCTATATAAGAAGATGCAAGGGCAAAGGATATCTTAAAAGTGTTCTTGAGTGTTTCAACGGAGGCAATCTTGGCCGCATTGCTCATTAAGTAGACGGCCATCTTCTGTAAGACCTCTTTATCTCTTACGTCGTAGCGCATAACGACATCCTTCTGCACTATGTCGAAAAAATAGCTTTTTAATAGTTCGCGGTTGTTTGTTAGTACAATTTCGGGAAATCCCCCAATAGAAAGATATTCATCAAAATGCTTCAACAGCGCCTTTTCTTTTAGCGCTAAGTCTCTCTTGCCGGCAAGGACTACCCCGCGAAAAGCGATGAATTCCTGGAATGATAGGGGGAAAACCCTGTACGATTGGTGCCTGCCGGTAAGGAGCGTGGACAATTCACCGCTCAGGAGTTTTGAAGACGAGCCGGTAAGGAATATTTTGAATTTATCGCCGTCTCTAAGTTTCCGAATAGCCCGTTCCCAGTGAGTGATATCCTGTATCTCGTCGAAAAAAAGATATTCAAGCTTCGGGTTGAAATATTCCCTGAATACCTGGATTAATTCCTCAATGATCGCCGGATCGTTGTTTGTAATGAAGATGGGGTCTGCAAAATTGATAAAAAGGTAATTGTCTTTTAGTCCGAGTCGTTTGACAATAAGCTTCAGTATAGAAGATTTACCGCTTCTTCTCGTCCCGACAAGGTCAATTATCTCGCGGCTTTTCAAGTCAACTGCCCCGACAACGTCTCTGTCCTGTAACTCATCCAGATGTATGCTTTCTCTCCAGAATTCGATAACTTTTATAAGTTGTTGATAGTCTACAGTCATAATGTATATGTTATTATTATTTGTGATTATAGTCAAGTATGATTTATGATAATACAAGTTCTAATGAGGACGATTTTGTTTTTGAAACGCAATGTTTCCGGCAAAACAGGTTGTACTTGGGTGCATTCCCAAACCTTGCAAACTTCTTGTCCTGGAAAGGTCGGCTAGAAACTCAAAACCTGAATATTACATCCCTATATATTTTGCGTAAAGCCCCTTCGCTACAACAGGGTCATTGGTGCCTGAGATGATTGACCGGCCGTCTGGGAAAACGGCTAGTTCGTATTTTTCCAGCTTGAGTCTTAATAGAAAGCTATTGTGAGTAACCCCCCCTACCCTTTTCAGCCGTTCTGCCAGGTTTGCGAGGTCGAGTTTTGCGCCGTTCGGGTGTAATATTTGCACGGAGCCTCTCCCGCACAAGATGGTTGAAAGGGAGGTTTTGTCTCTTGAAAGGAATTCGTAAGTGCGCCGTTTACATGTGATGCAATCGGTATTTCCACTTAAACCTTTAACGTCCATACGTGTCATTTTATTTTGCCAGAGGTCTACCGTTAAGAGGCCGGTATTCAGGGCATCGAGGTTGTTTGTTAAGATTTTTAAGGCCTCTGCTATCTGAAGGGAGGCGATGAGATTAGCAATGGGGGCGATGATACCTTCGGTGTCACACGTCTCTGTTGTGCCGACGGGTGGGAGGTTTTCCAGGACGCAGCGGAGGCACGGAGTCCTTTGCGGAACGACGTTCATGGTCACCCCCCTGCTTCCCACGCAGGCGCCGTATATCCACGGGATGCCCTGCTTTACGCTATAGTCGTTGATGAGGAATCGTGTCTCGAAATTGTCAACGCCGTCGATGATGAGATGCACGTCTTCCAGGAGGGTTTCAATGTTTGATGGGTTCAGGTCGGCGACGGTTGCGTCGATAACAACGTGGGAATTGATTTTTTGCAGTTTTCTTTGGGCGGCAACGGCCTTGGGAAGGTTTTTGGTTATGTCCTCTTCGTCAAACAACAATTGGCGTTGCAGATTGCTTTCTTCGATGTAGTCACGGTCGATGATGCGCAGGCGTTTGACGCCGCTACGGACAAGCAGGTTTGCCGAAGTACAGCCCAAGGCGCCGCAGCCGACGATGGCAACCGTCTTTTCCATAATGGCCGCTTGCCCCTTGCTTCCAATACCGGAAAACAACGCCTGTCGCGCATAGCGGTCTAACATGGGCAATTTAACCAGAATGGGTCCGAGGGGTAATTTTTAATAGGAAAAGATATGGAACCACAGATTTCGACGATTAGTTAACGAGACAAAACGGAACAAACAATGGAACCACAGGTTTCACAGATTGCACAGATTTTTGGTTAATAAAATCCACTGATTGTTTTAGGATTTGAAATTATTTTATAGTATTACTCAGTAAATAATTCTTTTTTTAAAGTTTCTATTTGTGGTTACACTCTTTTGGGTTGCGCCGCTGCTGCGTTACGTAGGTCGCCCCCCCCTTGCTTCAACCCGGTATTTCTAAAACTCTATCAGGTGAGGCATTTGGAGGGCAGTGGTTTTTTTAAATACCGGTAGAAATGTTTGTTTTTATCTGTGAAATCTGTGTAATCTGTGGTTCCAGTAGTTTTTCCGAAAACCAGGCTCTTCCATTTAAGTATTACTTGATTTCAAATACACTCAAACAGGATTTGTCTTTTGTAGCGATTGCCTTTTCGCGCTTGCAGCCGATCTTCTGGTTAACGCCTTCTCCGAAACCTGAGACCCATTCGTGGATAATGTTGCACATGGTTAAGAAATCGGCCCCGGCGTTCTTCCAGTATGCTTCATGTACGCAACTTTCATGGTCCCAGGCAGTTCTTTTCGCCGCCTCAGATACCACGTTTGCTCCCCGGTCACACGGCATTCCATCACAAAGGTAATCACCCATAGCCTCAAACACCTTGGCAGTATCGCTGCAATCCGCGGTTGACAACCCTTTGGACTTGATGGCTTCCTTTCCGCAGCTTACTCCATGCTTGCGGGCGGCTTCACCGGCTACTTTTCCTGCGTCGTCGTATTTTGCGCAAAATGCGGCGATAATCGAGGCTTCTCTTGTTTCCGTCTTTACAATGAGTTCCTGGATTCCCTGGTGGATGGCCTTATTGCCCAATAATTTCTCAAGGGGCTGATTTGCATCCGCCTTTGGATGTTTCTTGTACACCGCATCCAGGATTTTATCCGCATCCGCGCCATATTTTGCCTTAAAAGCGGCAACAATGGATGCTTCCCGTGTCATCGTGGTCTTTATCTTGCCATACATCCAGTGGTGAATCGGTCCTAATACCAAACTCATTCGGAAACTCCTTTTATGTAAGGTGTCGTTCTATGATCACCCTTCCCGTTTTCTCCTGGACAATCGAGTGTTTACTCTTTTTCCTGGGAAGGCAAAATGTAATGCCTATGCAAGTTCGACGGATACCACTTCAGGTATCTCTTCCTTCAAACGCTCCTCTACGCCGTATTTTAGCGTCATCAGAGCGCTCGGGCATGAGCCACAAGCCCCTTTCAGCCGTACTTTCACCACGCCGCCTTGTACGTCAACCAATTCAATATCGCCGCCGTCAGCCCGTAATGCAGGTCTGATATGATTCAATGCTTCTTCGATTCTTTCTCTCACCGTATATACTCCTTTAAATAGTAATCATAAAAAATGGTAAAAGTACACGTGTCGCTTGTAATGTTTATAGAAGCGACCAGTTTTCCATGCGGGATAAGTACAGCGGTTTTGCTGGTGGCCGGGTAAACTTTGTTTGTCAGTGCCTGCACACGGTTTATACTGCTTATCCGGGTTCTCTCGTTCCCAAGCACCAGCTTGGAAATACGCCTGTACCAGAAGCTCCTGCTTCGTTAATTTTTTCGAAAGATTTCGTTTTCTGACTCAAAGCAGAGCGTTTATTGCAATCCCGTTCCCAAGCTGGAGCTTGGGAACGAGGCGAATAAGGCTTAGCTTAACACGTATTCCCCTGTCCCCCCTCATCCAAGCAGGCTAAGCCGGTTGACTCTTTTTCTTTTCAATTACCTCGTTCAGTTCCTTGATAATGGCTTCCGGGGCAACGTTGTGCATCGTGGCGCCAAAGGCTATGTCCTCCGTTTTGGAACCGGGGCAAGTAAAGCAGCCCACCCCAAAATATTTTTTTATAACCGGCTCCGTTTCAGGGTACTTCTTGATTACGTCTCCAATACTGGTCTTTTTTGTTATCTTTAGCTCGTCTGCCATACTAATCCCTCTCGAAAACGTGGCGATGTACTGTTTAGAATATATTGTTAACCGTAAACCGTGCCAAAAATGCTTTGAAGTAGGTTATCTAACGATGGAGTTTTTGTCAATGAAAAAAATCCATAATAACCGGCCTGATTTGTCATCTACGGTGCCTTTTGCTAAAATTAGAAAATTTAATTGATTAATGAACTGCTATTTTTTACACTAAAGCGACTTATGTTCAAACTATCCCATATTCCATTCATTATTACCATAGTACTTTACTTTACGTCTACCGTTTGGTCGATAGGGTCTATTGTATGCCCGCATTTTTTTAACAAAAAAGTGGCCAAATGGACGATGATGATGGGGTTTTTTGTCCACAGCGGTTTTCTGGTATTTCTCGGCCTTGAGTCAGGCAACATCCCCATAACCAACGTCTACGAATCGTTCATATCGCTTCTCTGGTGTGTGTTGTTTGTTTATATCAACCTGGACTATCTTTACAAGCTGCCGTCTTTAGATACCTTTTTGGTGCCGCTGGTCACCGCCCTTTCTATCTGGGCGATGACGTTTGACGGTGGAAACCTGATTATCACCGTCAGTCTTCAGAATTTTTGGCTCGTAGCGCATATCATTCCCATCTTTGTCGGATATGCAGCCTTTACCATATCGTTTAGTCTCAGCATTATGTATCTGACCCAACAGCGGCAACTGAAGCTTAAACTATTTGGAGCGTTGTTTAACAAGTTGCCGTCACTTGAAGGGATCGATAAGCTTATGTGGAAGACCCTCTCGTTAGGCTTTCCCTTGCTTACCCTGGGGCTTGTTTTCGGCGCTTTTTGGGTGAGGACTCAAAACATCCTGGGGGATATGTGGTATCTGGACTACAAGGTTATCCTGGGATTGGCCACGTGGCTTACTTATGCGGCTTTGTTACACATGAGGCTGGTCGCTTCTTTTCACGGCACGAAAGTCGCCTGCATGACTATTGCAGGTTTTTGCCTGGTGCTTTTTACCTTTATCGGCACCTTTTTTATGGGATCGAAGCACGCCTTTCAAAAAACCAACGAGCCGACGCATATTGAGGTTTTAAAGGAACGGATGCCGTAGTGCTAAGTTAAGAAATGAAAAGCAAGAGCTTCCGGTACAGGCACATTCCCAAGCGAGAGCTTTGAAACAAAAAGTTCAGCCGTGCTTCAATTGTCATATTGGCATTACAAAACAAGGAATCTCTGGTAAAATGAGTATTATCGTCGTTGGTCTCAATCATAAATCTGCCCCCGTTGAAATACGGGAGAAATTGGCATTTAACGCTAACAATATCCCCGCAGCGCTATCTCAGTTTCTCCAAAAATACCCATCATCTGAGGCGGTTATTTTGTCAACCTGTAACCGTGTTGAGATGTACGTGTCTTCACTGGAAGGCACGCTCAAGTTTGAAGACATTCTCGCGTTTCTTTCCGAATTCCACAAGATAGAGATGAACTATCTATCTACGTACTTATATCATTATATTGACGACCGTGCGGTAAATCACCTCTTCTTCGTTGCTGCCAGTCTTGATTCCATGGTGCTTGGGGAATCGCAAATCCTTTCGCAGGTGAAGGAGGCTTATACCATCGCATCGGTCGAAGAGGCCACCGGAAAGGTTTTAAACCAGTTGTTCCAACAATCGCTTAATGCTGCGAAGCTAGTGCACACAAAGACCTCTCTTGGGAAGGGCAAGGTCTCCATAAGCTCGGTCGCCGTGGAATTTGCCGAGAAGATATTTCAGGATTTTACGGGCAAAACGGTACTCGTTGTAGGCGCGGGTGAGATGTGTGAGCTTTTAATTAAACACCTCTACGAAGAGGGCGCGCGCACCTTTGTCGTTGCAAACCGCACCTTTGAACGCGCCCAGGAACTGGCCAACGCGTATCAGGGACAGGCCATCAAATACGAGCTTCTTGGTGAATATCTTGCAAAAGCGGATATTATTATCAGCTCTACCTCGGCCCCCCATTACGTAATTCACGTCGATCAGGTCAAGGAGGCCATAAAGCACCGGAGGGGCAATCCTATGTTTCTTATCGATATCGCCGTTCCCAGGGACATAGAGCCGGGAATTGCCAATATCGATAACGTATACCTTTATAATATTGATGATTTGCAATCGGTCGTTGCTCAAAACATTGACGAACGGACGCGGGAAATCGAAAAATGCCGTTCCCTTATTGAAGAGGAAGTGGAACACTTCATGGCAAGGCTCGAAGAAATGAAGATTGAGCCGGCGATAACCCATTTACGCAATCATTTCCACAACATCGGCAAGGAAGAGCTAAACCGTTTGAAACCGAAACTAAAAGAGGTAGGCAACGAAGACTGGGAGCAGGTTGTCTATACCATGGAACGCACGATTAACAAACTCCTCCATCATCCCGCAAAGGTGGCAAAACAGGAAGCGAAAAACGGCGGTGGATATCGTTATGTAGAGACCATTAAAAAGTTGTTTGGAATTTTCCATCACCACTCAAACCCTCCACATCAATAATCCCGATAATGAAATTTCCACTCATAGACAGTGAAAAAATATATCGGTTAATTACTGAAAACATACCAGACACGGTATGGATATCCGGCTGCGACGGTAATTTTGCATTCATCAGTAACAACGTAACAAATATCTGCGGCCACACGCCTGAAGAGTTTTATGAAAAAGGTTTTGCCCTCTGGTATGATAAGATTCACCCGGATGACGTTGAAAAGGTGCAGAATGCGCACAAATCACTATTTAACCCGACGGGTGAATCAAAGGGCTTTACTATTGATTACCGGGTAAAAAGAAAAGAAGGCGGGTGGATTTGGTTAAACGATAGGGCAACGGCAACCTTCGAAAGTAACAGCAAACGCTATGCTATCGGTATGATTTCGAACGTTACCGAGCGTAAGCAACTGGAAAAATCATTACGCGAAAATACGCTGCAACTACAGTCAATCCTCGACAACACTACCGCAATGATCTACGTGAAAGACGTCGATGGCCGTTACCTGTTTGTAAACCGGCAACTTGAGAAAAATCTCCATTTGTCTGGAGAACATATACTGGGTAAGACCGATATAGACCTCGGCATAAATGAATTATCCCACACGTTTTACACGAACGACCTGAAGGTCATTGAAACCAAAGCCCCTATTGAATTCGAAGAGGTGATACACCAGGAAGACGGGCCACACACCTATATATCCCTGAAGTTCCCTATTTACCATACCGCGGATGATACGATCTCTGCCGTCTGCAATATTTCAACCGATATAACTGAACGAAAGCGCGTGGACGCACAGCTTGGGAGACTTTTCGCCGCCGTCGAACACAGTATTAACGTGGTGCTTATTACCGACATACATGGACGCATTGATTATGTAAACACCATGTTTGAAGAGGTAACCGGATACAGCAAGGAAGAGGCCATTGGCAAGAATCCCAGCATGCTTGCCTCCGGGGAAACTACGCATGGAGAATACGAGGAGTTATGGGATACTATTAAACGTGGTAAGACCTGGCGCGGCATATTTAAAAACAAAAAGAAAAACGGACAACTTTACTGGGGCAACGGATTAATCACCCCCATTCGCGATGAAAACGGGGCGATTACCCATTTTCTCGCGATACAGGAAGACGTCTCAGAGAAGGTAAAAGCCGAAGAACGGGTAAAATACCTCACGGTGTACGATGAATTGACCAATCTTTGCAACCGCACCTCTTTTATGGGGCAGATGAACCACTGGTTGATGGATAAGACAAACCATACCCGGACGGCAGTACTTCTCTTTATCGATATTGACGGATTCCGGCTCATTAACGACACCTACGGACGCGGCACCGGAGATATTGTCTTGCAACGTATCGCTGAAATCATCAGCTCAACCTCTTCAAGCAGGGAGAAACGATGCACAAATTCGGACGCGGACAAACCCCTTGTTGCACGCCTGGGGGGTAATGAATTTGCTGTTTTTCTACCCGCCTGCAATGAAAATGACGGTACGGAAGTAGCCGAGGAAACCAGGAAAATGTTGGAAAAGTACCGTTTTGTGGAGATATCCAGCCACTTAACGGCAAGCATAGGCATGGTGCTTTTCCCAAAGGACGGGAGTACGGTTAAAGAACTGGTTACCAAGGCGGACGCTTCTCTCTCATACGCGAAAGAGCTTGGAGGCAACCGAATACACACCTACCACGGCGAAGACCTCGTGCTGGAAAAGATACATACACGAATGGAGTGGAAAGGGAAAATCCAGGAGGCCATCCAGGAAGAACGCTTCGAACCCTGGTTTCAACCTATATTGGACCTGAAGGAAAACCGGATACATCACTTTGAATCCCTTGCAAGAATGCACAACACAATTGGTGATATCGTCTATCCCGCCTCGTTTATTGACACGGCAGAGATGTTTGGTCTGATTACCGATATTGACCGTATCATTATAAAAAAGGTCATCTTAAACCAGTTGAATTTATGCAAAGACGGCAAGTTGTTCATCCACAGCATAAACCTTTCCATTCTCGATCTGGAGGATAAAAAATTTCTCCAGTTTTTGAGAACGGAGATAACAAGAAATGCAATAGACCCTAAACGCCTGATCTTTGAGATAACGGAGACGGCGGCAGTCCGCAACCTGGACATGGCGGTTAACTTCATCAGGGAATTGAGGGCGATGGGGTGCAGTTTCTCGTTGGATGATTTTGGCGCAGGTTTTACCTCTTTCAGGTATTTGAAAGAAATGGAAGTCGATTACATCAAAATCGATGGCTCTTTTATCAGGAAACTGACGGAAAACAAGCACGACCGGTTGTTCGTCAAGGCTATTGTGGACGTGGCAAAGGGCATGGGCATCAAGACTGTTGCAGAATTTGTAGAGAATAAGGAGACGGTCGAAATCATCAGGGAATACGGCATTGATTATGCCCAGGGGTATTATATCGGCAAGCCTTCTCCGGTGGTGTGATGTCTTTCAAGCGTTGGAAAGAACTACGGGAACCACAGATTACACAGATTGAAAAGACCTTTCTGCAAAAAGAAGCTGAAATCGTTAGACGGAAGTTGTAAAGTTATTTATTTACAGTCCCTAAGTCTTACTTATTACCCACTGATTCTGCGGACGAGCCGATTCCTTTAGCGGCGAAGGAGAAGATGCTAAGAGCCTACTTACGGGTCTGAAATAATCGGTGTGTCTTACCAATACAAAATCTGTGTAATCTGTGAAATCTGTGGTTTCAAGTTTTTATGTTTTGCATGAGGCATTACCTCAATAACCTTTGAAAGCTGGACAATATGGATCAATTTTTTGTTCACGAGAGTTCATACGTAGACACTGGCGCGGAGATTGGCGAAGGCACGAAGATTTGGTATTTCTGCCACGTCCTTAAAGGCGCAAAAATCGGGAAAGGCTGCAACATAGGCCAAAACGTTATGGTAGACAGGGACGTAGTTATCGGCGATAGGTGCAAGATTCAAAACAACGTTTCCGTATATAACGGGGTCACCCTTGAAGACGAAGTCTTCTGCGGTCCTTCGTGCGTATTTACCAACGTGTACAACCCGAGGGCATTTATAGAGAGGAAACACGAGTTTAAACAAACCCTTGTGAAAAGAGGCGCCACGATTGGTGCAAACGCCACCATTGTATGCGGTGTTACCATTGGAAGATACGCAATGATTGGCGCGGGTGCCGTCGTCAAACGTGACGTGCCTGACTACGCAATTGTTGCGGGGGTGCCTGCACGGCAGCTTGGGTGGACTTGCAAGTGCGGAACTTCATTGAAATTCGACGGTAGTTATGCTATATGTAATACTTGTAAAAATGAATACAGATTAGATAACGACTTTTTCGAGGTTTTAAAAGAATGACGATCCCTTTTGTTGACCTGAAGGCCCAATATTTTTCAATTAAAGATGAAATTGATAATGCCATACAAAACGTTATTAAGGACACTGCTTTTGTTGGCGGTGATTACTTAAAGATTTTTGAACAAGACTTTGCCGCCTTCGTGGGTGCAAGGCATTGTATCGGCGTTGGTAACGGCACGGATGCGATTTATATCGCTTTAAAGTGTTTAGGGATTAAGGAAGGCCACGAGGTTATAACCGTTGCGAATTCTTTCATAGCCACTTCCGAATCAATCACACAGACCGGGGCAAGGGTTGTCTTTGTCGATTGCAATAAAGATACCTACAACATTGACGTCAGCCAAATCGAAAAACGCATTACGAGCAAAACCAAGGCAATCATACCCATTCATCTTTACGGGCAGCCCGCTGCAATGGACGAAATATTGAAGATTGCCAAAAAACATAATCTTTTTGTTATAGAAGACGCTGCCCAGGCCCATGGCGCAAAATATAAAGGGATAAATGCGGGGACGTTAGGCGATTGCGCCACGTTTAGTTTCTTTCCGGGCAAAAATCTGGGCGCTTATGGAGATGGCGGGGCCATCGTGACGAACAACGACGACCTGGCAAAAAAAATAAGGATGTTTTCGAACCACGGAAGGATAGAAAAATATAACCACGAATTTGAGGGTATAAACAGCAGGTTGGATGGTTTACAGGCGGCAATCCTTTCGGTTAAATTAAAACACCTGGGAGACTGGACTGAGCGAAGAAATGCCATTGCCGCAAAGTACACGGAAGGGTTAAAAGATGTTGTTATTACGCCGACCGTCTCGCCCGATGTAAAGCACGTCTATCATCTTTACGTTATTCGAACAAAAAACAGGGACAAGGTAAGCGAATTTTTAAAGGGAAAGGGTATTTTTACTGGTATTCACTATCCCATTGCACTTCCGTTTTTAGCGGCATACCGTTATTTACAACACAAACCTTCCGATTTCCCGGTTGCACACCAGTTACCGAATGAGATATTAAGCCTTCCTATCTATGCCGAGCTGACAAACGAGCAAGTGGCATACGTAATTGAGCAGGTGCGGATAGCGTGTCAATCAAAGTAGTGAAGAACATAACCGGAATGAATCGGAAGCGTAAAGTAAGAAAATAGGGCGTTACGGTACTCTATGACGGTGTATTGAATTACGAATATCGAACAAGGGATTTCGAATGATGAAGTTTTCTATTCTTATCCACTTTCTTCAATCGAGGGCAAGATCAAAGATTCTCCTCTCCCTTTATTCCTCTGCGTTCTCTGCGGTAAACTTGACTTATTTTTGATGTTATCCCAAATAATCAATGGTTATACAGGTGAAAAACATGGCATACAGAAAACAGATTAAAGTAAAATTTGCATTGATAGGATGTGGCAATATCGCTTCCAAACACATAACGGCTATCAAGAGATTAGATGATGCAGAGGTCGTTGGCTTGTATGACATTGATTTTCAAACAGCAAAGGCTTTAGGTGAAAAATTTTCGATTCCCACTTTCCCTAGTGTCGAAAAGATGGTTGAAACAGCAAGTCCTGACTTCTTAAATATCCTGACGCCATCCGGTGACCATTTTGAGAGAATCATGGATCTGACTCGTTTTAACAAACACTTCGTGGTCGAAAAACCGCTGGCTTTACGAGTAGAGCATATTGACAGGATTTTGGAAGAATGTGATAAAAGGTCGCTAAGGATCGCGGTGGCGCATCAAAATCGCTTCAACCCGCCAATCGTCAAGCTCAAAGAAGCCTTGAACAAGGGGCGTTTTGGAAAACTGGTGTTGGGGACGGTTCGGCTTAGATGGAGCAGGAACCAGGCCTATTATGACCAAAGACCCTGGCGTGGCACATGGGCAATGGATGGTGGTGTACTAACCAATCAGGCCAGTCATCACATAGATATGCTGGCCTGGATGATGGGCGACGTAGAAAACGTTATGGCAAAAACTGCCAGGCGGTTGGCTAACATAGAAGCCGAGGATACGGGCGTGGTGATAATGAAGTTTAGAAATGGGGCGCTGGGCGTTATCGAGGCAACCACTGCGACAAGACCTAAGGATTTGGAGGGTTCAGTCAGCATCCTTGGTGAGAAAGGGACGGTTGAAATTGGCGGCTTTTTTATGAACGAATTAAAAACCTGGGATTTCTGTGAGCCGGACGATATGGATACCACAGTATGGGAACAGTTCGCTAAGGTGCCGGATATGCCTGCATGGAATGTTACCGAATTCTATAAAGACCTTATAAATTGCTATTACAGCGGGGTATCCGGACTCATTGACGGCATTGAGGGCAGAAAAAGCGTTGAGCTTATCAACGCTATCTATGAATCGGCAGAAATAGGCAGAAAAATCTTCTTACGCTTTTCACCGGAAAAATGCCGTCTTGGCATGACAAAAGCACAGTATAATAAAGATAGCCGATGACGTTTGAAACCACAGATTACACAGATTTTGTAGATTCTTACAACTTGGGCAATCATCCCCGCTTGTCCTAGCCGTGTGGTAAATCAGAAAAACGAAATCTTCCTTGACTTATTTATGAAAATAAATCACAGATAAAAATGCTAACGGTACAAACCCCAAACAACTATAAACCGGAACGCGGCTATATCCTCTCTGTGATACTGGATGTTTTTCTCGGCCTAGAATATAAACATCATTGCGAAGATAGACGTGACACAAGAATAACCACGGAAGATGGAAGGGAATTGATAGTCGCCGACGGGCTTTTCTCTGTTTCGGAACGATTATGGTTAAAACCCGGCTCTTTACCCATAACGCCTTTAAAATTGTGGGCATTGGACGGAACGCCTTTTGGGTTAGGGGCTGCAAATAACAAATTACCGGTAATTTATGGTGAAAATCCTGAAGATACAGGTTTTTTTACCCTTTCGAAGGACAAGATTCATTTGGGGCTGGACGTCTTTGGGTCTGCATTTTTCATGCTCACCCTTTACGAAGAGGTAATCAAGGCAGACCGTGACTCTCGCAATCGTTTTCCATACACCGCTTCATTAGCCTTTCGGTCTGGATTTCTTGACCGCCCAATTGTCAACGAGTACGTTGAAATCCTATGGACGTGTCTGTCACATTTGTGGCCGGGATTGCGGCGTAAACAGCGCCAATTCCAAATTTACGTCAGCCATGACGTCGATGCCCCTTTTTTATGGGCGACTACCGGCATTACACGATTAGTAAAAGAATGTGTCTTTGCCGTTACCAAGAGCCATTCCCCATCTCTTCTCGTAAACAACGTCCTTGAGTGGGCGAAGATAAAGGCTAAGGGTGAAAAACGAGATGAGTACAACACCTTCGACCGGATCATGGACATCAGTGAAAAACACAACCTAAAATCGGCCTTTTATTTCATAGCGGGCAATACGGCTGGCGGCCTTGACGGTGATTATCGCATGGAACACCCGCTCATTTTGGAACTGCTGCGTACTATTCATAGGCGTGGACATGAAATAGGCCTGCATCTAAGCTACAATACCTTTGACAATGCGGTTCAAACGATGAAGGAACACCAACACCTTAAGGAGGTTTGCGCCTCACAGGGAATAGAGCAGGAACGGTGGGGCAGCAGGCAGCATTTTCTTAGATGGAAAACGCCGGTAACCTTTCAAAACGTATCGGATGCAGGGTTGGATTACGACACAACGGTATCCTTTGCGGACACCCCTGGATTCCGCTGCGGGGTGTGCTATGAATTTCCCGTATTCAACGTATTAACGTGCCAAAAGCTGCCGGTAATCGAGCGGCCGCTTGTGGTCATGGATTGCACGGTCACCGGGGCGCGTTGTATGAGGCCCGACCTGGATGCGCAGAAGGCAATAAACACTATTTTAAACTATCGAAACCAATGCAAGCGATATCATGGTAATTTCACGATTTTATGGCATAACAACAGATTTGTGAATGAGCAGGAAGTTGAGATTTACCGGCAGTCCATATCATGAAAAACCAAAAACCAAAAATTCTTATTATAAGTTATTACTTCCCCCCCCTCAACGTGATAGCGTCGTTACGGGTGTATTCATGGGCAAAATATTGGTCAAGAATGGGTTATGAAGTATGTGTGCTCACCGCTAAAAAAAACCATCATGACGGTTCCCTCGATTTACCGATTGATGCGGACGTGGCGGCGTCGGTGCGGATTGAGGAAACTCCATATAAGTCTTTCAGAAAAAAACCGTTTCACCGAAAAAAAGGAAACAACCTATCTCCGGCAAAGAAAAGATTTTGCGTAATATCCACCGCAAAGAAATGTGCGAAAAAAATACTATCTGTTATTCGACACTTTACGGGGATAGACCCCTATAGTCCTCACTTGTGGGTTCATCTGTCAGTCAAAAAGGCCTTGGAAATACATAAGCAGTGGCCTTTTGATCTGGTGGTAAGTTCTTATGGCCCGCCTGCCTCACACATCATTGGTTCGATACTCAAGAAAAAGCTGCCTGTGTATTGGGTGGCCGACTATCGTGACTTATGGTATGGAAATTATTTTTACTCCGGTAAATGGCCTTTTACTTACCTGGAATACCTCATCGAATATTTCCTTGTAAAAAAGGCCGATTTCATTACCACCGTGTCAGACCCTTTGAAAGACAACCTAACCTCCCTGTTTGGAAACAAGGTTGCCACTATCGAAAACGGTTTTGATGAAGAGGATTCGGACAAGATAGAGACAACCGGCATCTTTCCTGACGATGGCAAGATTCGCCTGGTCTATACCGGCAGGATTTATGCTGAAAAACAGGACTATTTGCAACTATTGAAGGCGCTTGCTATCTTAAAAGGCCGGGGCATACCTTTGCAGGAAAAATTAGAGGTTCTCTTTTACGGTTTCCTCCTCGAACCTATTTGGAATATGGTTGCGAAATATAATCTGGAAAACATTATCATAATGCATGGTTTTGTTGACAGGAAGGTATCTTTGGAGGCACAAAGAGATGCAGACGCCTTGATTTTCTTTGACTGGCAAGATCCTACGGCAAAGGGCATGTTGACCGGAAAATTTTTCGAATACATGTTTTCCGGAACCCCCATTTTAAACATTAGCAATAGTTGTGAAACGATTAACAGTAAACTTGTAGAAGAGGCAGGAATCGGCGTCAACGTTGTAGGGTCTGCAGAAAAGCTGGCGGATACGATTGAAACCATGATACGTGGAGGCAAGCTACCCTACCAACCTTCACAGGAAGTCCTTTTGAGGTTCACAAGAAGGCATTTGGCGGAAAAAATGATTAAAGAGATAACCACCCGTTTGCCGAACTCGTCAAATAGCTCAACGGATATGTAGGGACACGGTGCCCGTGTCCCTGCGTGCAAACAAAAAGCGCAAGCATCCTGTAGCGCGGGGGTTCATCCCCCGCTTGGCGTGCGTTCCCAATGGCATTGCCGGCCATGAAGGCTGGCACTACAAAAAAGCCATCACCGAATGTCTGAATTATTTCATAAGCGAGTGTATTCTCTTGGTGTCGAGGAGGGCCTTTTCCATCGGCACAAGCGGCGTAATCTCTATGTCGGTAAAAAACGGAAACAGGGGTAATTTGGAGACGATTTCTTCAACCTCTTCATTGGATTCCGCGTCAATAATAGCGGCAGCCCCGCGCCTGCCCGACAGTTTACCACCGGCCAGTATCTTCCCCCTTCGTTGAAAACGGGAAAAGTATTCCCACTCTTTTATTACATACCCCAGAAAGTCCTTCACGGGCATTTGCGGCATTTGCTTCACCTCAACCTTTAAAAGAAATAACATAGCGGTTGCCTTTCGATATTAAAATATAATGTAGGGACACGGCGCCCGTGTCCCTACGATATCAGCGACCTGTTTTTTGTCATAATAAATCGAATGTATCATAAGAACCCACGGTGAACATTCATGCCTACATCGCTAAACCGCCATCGACACTAACAACATGTCCGGTAATGTATTTGGCATTATCAGATAACAGGAACGCGGCAACCTTTGCCACCTCATCGGGTTTACCAAATCTTCGTACAGGAATCATCTCAACCATCTTGTCCTTATATTCCTGCGGAAGGGTAGCCGTCATGTCCGTATCAATAAAGCCGCAGGCAATAGAGTTTACCGTTACATTTGCCTTACCCACCTCTTTGGCCAACGCCTTGGTGAAACCGATCATACCGGCCTTTGAGGAAGAGTAGTTCACCTGCCCTGCCATGCCCATTATTCCGCTTACTGAGGTTATATTGAGGATACTACCCCCCTTTTGCTTGATCATTTGCATAATAACCGCCTTGGAAAAGGCATAAACACTCTTGAGATTGGTATTGATAACATCATCCCAATCATTTTCCCCCATCAAGGCAAGGAGTTTATCGCGCGTGATGCCTGCATTGTTTACCAGAAAGTCGATCCTTCCAAAGGTATCTTTTACCGCCTTTACAACATTTTTTGCGCCTTCAAAACTGGCTGCATCGGACTGGAAGGAAACGGCCTTAGTTCCCATTGATTCAATTTCTTTTACCAGTGTTTCGGCTTGTTCCTTATTTTTGCTGTAGGTAAATGCAACGTTGCATCTGTTCCTTGCCAGCTCCAGGACAATCGCCCTCCCTATACCTCTTGTGCCACCGGTAACAATCGCCACTTTATCCTTGAATTCCATTCAGTCCCTCTCCTTCTTAGTTGGTAATTATACATGAAAAATTTACAAATTTTTAAGGTATACTAAAGCAATGAATTTAGAAATGCAAGGTAAAAATGTGAGAACAGGTAAGCGCCCGGATGGGTAAAAGCATAGGAACTACAGATTACACACCAGGGAAACCCTTGGTGGCACAGGCATCTTGTCTGTGCTTTTATGTGTTCTCATGCAGGGACACGGGAACCGCGTCCCTACGCCAATCCATTTCCAGTTTGTAGGCCGAAGGCATGATACAAAAGTGGGAGATAGAAATCAAGAAAATGTCTATTCCCGGTATTTTTCAGGAATACAGTCTGTGACCATTTATCAAATACCTTTTGACACCATCAAACTTTTTTGTTTCAATAGTAAGCAAATGCGCTGGACATATAAAATATATTTAAGGTAGCATTCCCACGCAGAGCGTGTGAACGAGTCGGAATACTGGACGAATCCCGGTGTTTACCGGAATAAGCATCAAAAACCCGACTTGTTTGGCTATAATTTTGAGTAAATGCCAACTCCCTTAGTTGATAACATACATGAATGGTAATGCCATAAAACTCACCGATAAAATAGTTTGGTCAGCATTTCTCCTGGTATCTTTTTTCCTGTATTTTTCAGGCATTGTCGGCCTTTACACGTTTTCCAGAAAAAAGGTTTTCAAACGATACCGGAACATTATCCTGGTATATCATGAAATCTGTAAACAGGGAGCAATCTCGAAATACGCCGTTTCAAAGGAAAACTTTGAGAAACAAATGGATTACATAAAACGCCACTTTTCTGCCGTTTCTCTTGATACGATCCTTGAAACTAATGAAGGGAAACCGAATGTAGCGACGGACGCCGTTGCCATAACCTTTGACGATGGCTTTAAAGACAATTTTCTCAACGCATATCCCGTGTTAAAGAAATATCAGTTGCGTGCAACCATATTTCTCATCAGCGGGTGGATTGTGCATAAAAAAGATATGCTGAATCTGGAAGAAATCAATCGCATGGAAAAAGATGGGATTGATTTTGGTAGCCACACGGTTAATCATCGGATGTTATCCAGCCTTGACGGTAATGCCGCAAACGACGAGATTTGCTGTTCAAAAACAGAACTGGAGGCTTTACTTAAGAAAGAGATGTGCTATTTTGCCTACCCCTACGGGAAAAAACGGCATTTTACGGAAGAGGTAAAGGACAAGGTTAAACAGGCAGGTTATAAGGCGGCCTTCACCACGGAGAATAGGGAAATCGATACGCACAGTGACAGATTTGAATTAGGACGGTTTTGTATACAAGATTATCCCTTATACGCCTTTAAAACTAGAGTGTCAGGCATATTCGAGATCAAGTTTGTTTTTGCAATAAGGAAGTGTGTCAAACGCCGTTAAAACCCGGCTTTTCATGGCTGTTATTATCAATTAATTAGGTATTCAACCACTAAAATCAAAGCAATCAATGGAATCTAAAGAATCCGTAACCAAGAACATCGTCAGGTATTCGTCGAGCAAGGTATATCAACAAATCCTTTCTTTGTTAACCGCCTTTATAAGACCGAAACTTCTCTCTCCAGAACTCTACGGACTTTGGAATATCCTCAACATTATTCCAACGTATGCTTCATATAGCAACCTCGGCACGTTTGATATTATGCGGTACATGATACCCTATCACGAGGGGAAAAAAGAACATCAGAAAAGCTTAGAAATCAGGGATAGTGTATTTTATGGCACCCTGTTTCTTAATCTATTCATAGTTGCAGGACTCATTATCTTTGCCTTTGTAATGAATTATGAGTTTCATGTGCAAGTAGGCTTGATAGCGATGGCATTCGTCGTTATGATCTCCTGGTACTATGAAAACTTTGTTGTCCTGCTAAAATCGTACCAGAATTTCAAACTCATAACCTCTACTTTTTATCTGAAGGCAACGATTACCTTTGCCTTAACCGTTGTTCTTATTTATTTTTATAAGATATACGGCGCATATCTTGCCTTTCTGTTATCATTCGGTATTATAGCGCTATACTTAAGAGTAAGGTACCCCTCTCCCACTCCTTACGCGAAATTCAAGTATAGTATATTTGCGGATCTTGTCATAAAGGGATTCCCCATTATGCTTTATAACTTTACCGCAATATTAATTAATACCTCTGACAGGATCATTATCTCATACTTTCTTGGCACCGAACAACTCGGTTATTATGGGATTGCGGATATGGTGCTAGGTTTTATCATACAAATTCCGGGTACGGCGCGGGAAGTGATAGAGCCGAGGATGATGCAAGATATCTACAAGTGTTCCATGAAAGAGCACCTGAGCGAGTACTTTATTAAACCCATGTTTCACACTGCCTATTTAATGCCCTTCCTGATAGGCGGCATTTTTTTTACATTACCCGTAATCATTCCATTGCTGCTTCCAAAATATACCAACGGTATACTGTGTGCGCAAATCGTCGTATTCGGCAGCTACTTTGTGGCAATGTCATATACGGCGCGGGGAGTTATTGTGGCATACCAATGGCAATTACGCGCATTGTATATAATGTTATTTGCATTGCTGGTAAACGCAGCCGTCAGCATATTTTTTATTAAAACCGGACAGGGCATCATTGGCGTAGCCGTTGCCGGCAGCCTCTCTTTTTTCGTTATGTTCATCGGCCTGGTTGTTTTTGTTAAAATATTAAGCAACCACTCGTTACAGGACTGGGGCAAAAACATCCTCGGTTTATCGTATCCGTTTCTTATTATGGGCGTATCAATAGCGTTATTAGAGTATGCCGGCAGAAGTATTCAAATGGACGATTACCTTTGCGTGTATTACGACGCGTACCTGGCGACAGGTATTAAGCTTTTTGTCTATTACGCGATTATGGCCTTCGTTATTTACCGGGCGCAATCAAAGTACCCGTTTTTGAAAATTTTCAGCCTGAAGAAATTGCAGGGAAAAAAATAGTTTTATCTCTGCATTAAAGGACTTATGGTTATGAATAAAGATAAATTAAAAATATTAATTGTGAGTTGCTATTTCCCTCCCCTTAACGTGATAGGAGGAATGCGAGTCTACTTTTGGGCAAAATACTGGTCAAAGATGGGTCACGAGATATGCGTTGTTACCATAAAAAACGATGTACTGGATAGTCCCCTCAACTTACCCATTGATGCAGACGTGCAAGCGCGCGTAAGGATAGAAAAAGTGCCTTTGCCTCACAAGATGTTTGATATATACACACCAAAGCAAAACAGGTATTTGAACAACACAACTACCAATAAACCTAAAAAACCACCTACAATACTCGGTAAACTTATCAAGAAAATAAAGCGGGCGGTAAATAAATATAGTGGTATTGATATCTACAGCCCCCATTTATGGGCCTTTCCCGCAGTTAAAAGATCACTAGAGATATATGAGCAGTGGCCATTCGATATCATCGTAAGCACCTTCGGCCCCCCTGCCACACACCTTACGGCATCAATGCTGAAAAGGAAACTCAACGTCTTTTGGGTGGCAGATTACAGGGATTTGTGGTACGGGAACTATTATTACTCAGGTAAATGGCCTTTTTCATTCATTGAAAAATGCATAGAAAGCTTCGTTGTAAAAAAGGCCGATTTTTTTACGACGGTGAGCAGTTTGTTCTGCGAACAACTGATCGCAAGGTTTGGAAACAAGGTGGCCACCTTTGAGAATGGCTTTGACACGGAGTCCTTAGAGAAAATAGCGGCTGGGCGCGCATTTCCGGACGATGGCAAGGTCAGGCTCGTCTATATCGGCCAACTTTATCGGGAAAAGCAGAACCCGGCGCGACTTTTTGAGGCGATTGGTATTTTAAAAAACCGGGGAATATCCGTAGAACAGCGTATAGAGATACTTTTCTACGGACATCCGGACACATTTGTTACCGATATGATAACCAAATACAACCTGGATACCGTCGTCAAAGTACCCGGTTTTATACCCCGGGAAAAGACATTGCAAGTTCAAAGAGACGCCGATATGCTTATATTTATTGACTGGCAGAATCTGAAAGATACGGGAATGATTCCTGGAAAGTTTTTCGAATACATGCATTCCGGAACGCCCATCTTAAACATCAGCTCAGCCCCCAACTCGGTACCCAGTAAATTGATAGAAACTACCGGTGTAGGGATTACCGTTGCCAATGCCCCCGAGCCGCTGGCCGATATCATTGAAGAGGTCGTACAAGGAAAGAAAGTGCCTTATAACCCAGCAAAAGACATTCTTGCCAGGTATACAAGAAAGTATTTGTCAGAAAAAATGTTAGAAGCGATTATTGAGCGGTTTAATAAACGACAGGCCTGACAGTTCCTATAGAATAGACATAAGCTTCATCTTCATTTTTGAGTGACCGGTTCGCCTGTATAAAGCACACGGAATTTGCTGGTAGGTATCTTTTCCACGTTTTTATAGAACCCCGGATACAATTCTTCCCATCGTTTGAGGTTCTCCTCCTTTGAAGGTCCTAGAAGCTGGGGCCACAACGCCATGGCTGGGCCGCTATCTCCCAAAAACATGCCATATTTTTGCAAGGCCCTGGCTACGATTTTACCTTCACGGTTTAAACCCCAGGCGTTGAAATCTTTTTCTCCGAGCGTTGGGTCAAGTTGAAATCTCATACCCTCGACAGGGTACTGGGTACCTTCGAATTTACCGTCACTCCGGCACGCTGGAGGGTAAATGAAGGTCTCATAGACATCATCTTTATCACCCCTGTTTTGTACGAAACCAAAAGCTAAGGCATGCCGTATCTCCCCGGCAGCCAATTCCTCAGGACGAAGAAGACCGGCAATGAGCGGAAAACCTGATGCTCTCCCCCCCCGCGCCCGCCAACGTCTTCCTTCAAAAGGATTTCCAACACCACTACCGGTAAGATCCCAAATATTAAAGGTTGTACACCTGGGTGTGCCATCTTCCATGCGGGTGTAATATCCAAACTCCCAAGCGGTGTTTTTTAAGGGATCAACAATACACAAATGATGCTCTGGCGAAGGTTCCGGATACATCGTCTCAGTTAAAGGAACACCTACGTCGCTCCATCCGTCTCTGTCTTTGTCCCACGTATCAAAAATTACGTCACTACGCATTTTTACATGCGGTATGTTTTTAGAATTAACTACCCATACGGGTATCGTATATGACTTGGTCAAACGTATGTTTTTCGCTTGAGTAACGGCAAAGGCAATAATTTTTTGAGAATCCGGATGCGTCGGTATGTTTTTTGGTATCGGTTTATTCCATGGCGAGTCGTCGGAAAAAGGCCTGTATGAACCCGGCAGGCTGTTACCGATTATTCCCTGATTTGTGTAATCGCCGGAATAAAATTCATGATTACCGGGACTGGGGGTGGATTTGTTCTCTTGTGCAAGTAAACATCTCCCACTTGCCAGCACAATAATTGAAATGAAGAGTACCGTTTTGATTTTTTGAAAACTTTCAAAAAACAGTACGAGAAAAGTGTGTGATTTAAAAGGATACATACCGTTGTCTCCTATCACTGAAGGTAAATAGGACTTGAGTGTCTGCCAGCCTTTATGGTCGGCATTGGCGGGGGATAAACCCCCGCGCTACAAGATAACTTTGAATTTCCTCTTACATGTAATTAACACCCTTGGGCAAAATCTATCTTACGAATCTGCAATACAAACCTGCCAGGATTTTCAATTATGCAATTACACCCACAAATTTGCATAAAAAATGAAAATTATCGTTTTGAAACTATAGATGAATCATTTCAAAATCTTATTTATGATTTTCCTTATACCAAATTCCCGAACACTTGAAATCATCTCTTTAAAGGACATTTTTTTAATCTTATTAAAGACAAGCTTCTTATTATTTCTGGAATTTATTTTATCGGTTTCTCGTTCAATTTCAGAAACAAGCATCCTGAATTTATCGTGTGCTATGTTAAGGCAGAAGCAATTCTCAGGACTCTGGTGGGAGTATGAAGAACTATCAAAATTCTCCGGAATGAGACCTTTTTCTTTACAATACTCAAATGCCTCGGTTCCAGGGTATGGCATAAAGATGCTGTAGATGGTCTGGTCTGCATTCACTTTCTTGATGGCGTTGAGGGTGTCTTTCAGGGTTTCTTCCGTTTCCCAGGGAAAACCTACCATGAAAAAAGCGCCCAGCCCAATTTTATGTTTTTTAATGACGGCACAGGCCCTCAACACCTCTTCTATGGTTATTCCCTTCCTTATTTTCTCAAGTATCCCATTATTCCCTGATTCAATGCCTAACGTTATGAATTCGCAGCCACTATCCTTCATACATTTGATGATATCGTCTTCTACCGATTTAATATTTATTTCACAACGCCACGTCGTTTTCGGGGTGTATTTTGCAAGATGATTACAAAGCTCAAGGATGTACTTTTTGTTGATTCCAAAGGTATCATCATCAAATTCGACGTAATGTATTCCTCTTTTGTTCAAGAGTTTAATTTCTTCGACGACACTTTGCGGCGAACGAAACCTGGCCTTCCTGCTCCACACGTATCGGGAACCACAGAACCAGCAATTATATGGACAACCCCTGATCGCAAAGATATATCGAAAGGCGCTGTTGGGGTATTTATTATAATCCTTGAGGGAAGATTCTGCGGATTCGGCAGGAAAACACAATGAGTCCAGGTCCTCTATATACTGCCTTGGCGCCGTATTTACCACTTCACCATTATCACGATAATAGATACCGGTAACGCCTTTCCAACCCGGCTTATTATGAATGGTTTTTAGTAACTCAACCATGGTTTCTTCACCTTCACCGTTAACCCCTATATCAAACTCTTTCCTATTCAAAATGTCGGAGCTCATTATCGAAGGATGTGGTCCACCGGTTATAACAATGGTCTTGTTATCAATTTCTTTAGTAATTCTGGCAACGATGCTTGCCGATTCAAAATTAGGCGTTTTGGATGTTATGCCCACTACGTTTGGTCTATAGTTAAGGATGGTTGTTCTAACCTCATCCCAGATGCTTGCCGATGCATTTTTAAGGGTATTCCGATAATTCGTAAAACCGGCCCCGGATAAATGAGAAATGCGCATCAAGACGCTTTTGGGCATAAAATCCGCATTATACACCATCACGTCCCAGTCTGTATGCTTCCTGATCATTCCCGCCAAATAGCCTAAAGATAAAGGATATTTATTCAGTGAATATTTATCATGAAATAATCGGTAAAATGGTGGTTCTATAAGGAGGATTTTGTTTTTGCCTTGTGTATTCAGATTCTGACATGAGCCCTATTTAAATGTATGGGATTTCCAACTGGTCGTGCAGACGCTCCGATTGCACAAACAAAAACAGCCAGGCATAACTTAACGTTTGTAATGGTATCTTTTTAAAATTGTTTCTCAAAGCAACGGGTGCGGCTTATTCTACAATTTTAATAGTTTATTGTCAATGTTCTTCACATTTTGTCGCTGTTTTTGTGCTGCTTTCCAGTTGTTCGAGTTATGTATTTAAGATGATCCCCGCCCCAAACCTCCCCGTTTCTTTCTGCTGGTAACGGTATGAGAAAAACCGGTCATGATTACAGCGGGTGCATATCTGCGCTACTTCTATGTTTTTTTCGGGGATGCCCATCTGCATCAATTGTCTCTTATTCGCCTCCCACAAGTTGAAAAAACCTTTATTCTCCGATATCACCGCGCCCATGTACCCTTCATAAACATCACTATTACTTGTTATTTTGCTGATTATTTCAGCGCCGACCTCGTAACAGCACGGGCCAATAGAGGGACCTATGCCCACGTAAATATCTTTTGGTAAACAATTGAACCTTTCCTGTAACGCACGGACGGTATTTTGAGCAATTTTGCTGAGTGTACCCTTCCACCCTGCATGACTAGCGCCAATGGCCTTTTTTTCCGCATCAAAAAAAAGCATGGGAACACAATCTGCCTGCAGTACCATGAGGCAGATATTGGGAACGTCGGTTATCATAGCATCCGTTTCCGGTACTGCCATGTCGTAATGCAATGCCCCCCCCGGCTTTTTTACCGTTACAACATTACCGCCATGAACTTGACGTACCGTCGTGAAATTGTCTGATGGAATTCCCAGCGCCGTGGCCAGACGTTGCCGGTTTTCAAGGACTGTTTCAGGGTTGTCACCAACGTGAAATCCGAGATTTAAAGAGTTATATGGCGGTTTGCTAAAACCACCGTTTCTGGTGGAAATAAAATGTGAAATTTCTTTACACGGCAGGAGCTTTTGGAATGACCATAACGGGACATTGTCCGCATATTTTTCAATCATAGCGTCACCCTTAATTGTACAATAAGGTTAAGAAAAGGGGGAATTCATTGGGGTTTTCAACCACTTTCGTTTTTTGAAAATAACGGTAAGTGGGAATGCCTTATTGTGGCAGGTTAAAGGCCTATATTTTTTGCAGTGACAACATATCCGGCCTGACTTTTAATAACAGGCTCAGGGTGGCTACGGTAATAAATCCTTCACCTAGCCCAATGACGGCGTGAATGCCTGCCATTGCAGGCACGGCAATCTTTGCAGGCACGGTGCCGGAAATCCCCAACTCTATAGCACAGCAAACGGCCGACAACACAAGCGAAAGCCATGCAGCCACGAAGCCTCCGGCAAAAACACCTCTCCTTCCCGATACAAAAGATTGTACGGCGGCATTGACGTAGTATCCTAAAAATCCCCCAACAACGCCCATATTGAAAATATTAGCAGCCAGGGTGGTAATACCACCATCCTGAAAGACCATGCATTGCACGAACAGCACGGTTGTCATGATAAGCACAGATGCCCACGGCCCCAGGAGAACCGCAATAAGGGTGGCGCCCATGAAATGGCCGCTCGTTCCCCCGCCAACGGGAAAATTGAACATTTGCACGGCAAAGATAAAGGCCGCCATAACCCCTAAGAGGGGGATGTGCTTCTCCGATATGGTTTTGTTTGCCTTGCGCACAGCAACAGTGATAAATACGCCGGAAATCACCGACATCCCTATCCATGTCCTGGTATCTAGAAATCCATCAGGAAGGTGCATTCATTTGCCTTTTAACATTGTATCTTATGTTTTAAATTAAACCGGTATCACCCACTTTGCCACGATGATAAAACCTCTGCATGGTATTGCTCAGGGCTAAGGAATATACAACGAACCACATCAAAAGTCAATAACGCTCTTAATTATCACCAGTCAAATCATTGATCGCGTATTTGTTTTGAAATGCAGACTTGTAATTCATATAATAAAGAGTATGAGTATACGGCTTATTTAACGAACAATATCAGCGCCATGTTTGGGAAAAGGCAACGTAAATATTTATAAGATAAAAAGGAGATTCGAGATGATACACGAAGTTGAAGGTGATATACTCTTAACCCACGCCCAGGTTTTAGCACATGGTGTGGCGCCGAATGATGATTTCAAAAATGGTTTAGCACTGGCTTTGCGGGAACGTTGGCCGGCACTCTATAAAGATTTTCGCCATTACTGCCAAACCTTTCATCCAAAACCGGGAGAATTGTGGACGTGGGGCGGCGTGGGTGGTATCCGTATCGTCAATCTACTCACCCAGGAAGCCGCATCGCTGCAAGGGGACCACCCCGGGAAGGCGAACCTTTCATACGTCAACCATGCCCTAAAAGGATTACATAAAGTCATTGAAGAGGAACGATTTAAGAGTGTAGCTATGCCTCGGCTTGCGACCGGGGTCGGCTCGCTACCCTGGAATGACGTTTTTCCCTTAATACAAAACCACCTTGGTAAGCTGAATATCCCAATTTTCGTCTATTCAAAGTATAAACCGGGGATTGCGGCAATAGAACCGGGGATATAGGCCACTGGGTATCTGTGTAACGATGAAGGTGTTTTTGTTTCATATTTATCGTTTGTTTCATTTCCGGCTATGTTGCGTTATACGTTGTGAAAAATAATGCAATTACGGTGATTTTGTTCAATATTTCTTGTACCTTAAAATAACAGAAAAGGCTTATTATATGAGAACGGTAATTACAGGGGGTGCTGGATTTGTTGGTTCACACATGTGTGACTATTTGTTGGAAAAGGGGCATGAAATTGTCTGTATCGACAATCTGTTAACGGGTAATGCGGAAAATGTAGTCCATTTATTGGGTAATAAACGGTTCAGTTTTGTCAACTACAACGTAAGCAGCTATATTTACGTGAGCGGGAACGTGGACAATGTATTGCATTTTGCATCACCGGCAAGCCCTTCAGATTACCTTGAGTATCCTATAGAAACCTTAAAGGTTGGTTCTCTGGGTACCTTGCACAGCCTGGGATTGGCTAAGGCTAAAAAGGCGACGTTCCTGCTTGCATCCACGTCTGAAGTCTATGGAGACCCACAGATTCATCCCCAGAGCGAAGATTACTGGGGAAACGTTAATCCTATCGGACCTCGTGGTGTTTACGACGAGGCCAAACGGTTTGCAGAGGCGATTACCATGGCCTACCACCGCAGCCACCAGGTAAACACAAAGATTGTAAGGGTCTTCAATACTTATGGGCCGCGTATGCGGATCAAGGATGGCCGCGCGTTGCCTAATTTTATGTGCCAGGCAATTAGAGGAGAAGACCTGACCATCTATGGAGATGGCCTGCAAACGAGAAGTTTCTGCTATGTGTCAGATCTCGTTGAGGGTGTTTACCGGCTCCTTATTTCCGACGAACATGAGCCGGTAAATATAGGCAATCCTGAAGAGATAACCGTGCTACAGTTGGCTAAAGAAATCCTTGCCCTTACCGGCAGCAAAAGTAAAATAGGCTATTGTCCCCTGCCGGTTGATGACCCAAAGGTACGGCAACCTGACATTACCAAGGCTAAAAAGATATTGGGGTGGGAACCGAAAGTATCCCGTAAAGACGGCCTAATGAACACTATACGATATTTTAATAAAATTTTGCAAAAAAATGACGCATGAAAAAAGTGATCGGGATTGCCGGCAGCCCCCGGCGGAATGGAAATTCCGAAAGAGCGCTTGATAGCATGTTAAAGGGCGTTGAAATGGCGGGCGGCTGTATTGAAAAGATTGTTATCCGCGATATTAACGTTTCCCCTTGCAACTCATGCGGCGGCTGCCATGTAAATGGAATATGTGTTATCGATGATGACATGCAAAAGATGTATCCGAAACTCATAGAGGCTGACGGCATTATCGTGGCCTCTCCCCTGTACTTTATGGGTGTGAGCGCCCAGTTGAAGACATTTATCGACCGTTTTCAGTCTTTCTGGTCCAGGAAGTACCTTTTGAACCAACCCATCAGAGAGGGTGGAATAATGTCCCGCGGTTATTTTATAGCAACCGCTGCGCGCAGCGGCAGTGAAGAATTATTCATTGGCGCAATAAAAACCATAAAAGCCTTTTTTCACGTGTCCGACACAAAATACACCGGTGATTTATTATTCTCCGGTTTAGAGGAAAAAGATGCCTTAATAAACACAAAACCCGAATTGTTACAACAGGCATTTACTGCCGGTAAACAATTTTTTTCAGTAATTAAATGATATGATGTTTTTTAACCGCGCTATGTACCTTCTCGCTCCCAAGCTCCAGCTTGGGAATGCACCTGTGCCGGAAGCTCCTGCTTCGTTTTTTTTCGCTGACTTCCGGTATACGGCTTGTGAACGGAAGGTGCGCAGAAAGCTTTGTGCTAAGGCGGAAAGACGCCGGTTGTCCGCTAAAAAGGGACATTGAACGTATCCCCCAAAACGTTTTCAGTAACGCCATAGTCCGTATTTGCCCTGGCCAATGTGTTTGTATGGTGAACTATTTGAATTTCAGGAGTAGTCTTAATGAGAAAAGAACAGGTTGTAGAGAATGGTGAAGTACGGCATCATCGCTGTCCGGGAGAAACCTACACCATCAGTGATTCCGTCTGCAGGGGAAGGCAAAGGGTAAATTATCCCAAATGCAACGTTTGCCTGGACAAGGTAGAACCGGCAAATTTTGAGCAGTCCGTGAGCGAATCAAAAATAATCACCAGCATCTTCAAGAGTTATGATATTCGCGGCAAATATCTGGAACAGCTTGACGACCTGACGGCGCGTAAAATCGGGTCGTCGATAGCACAATTCCTGAAAGAGGTAAACCCCAAGGCGAAAAATATTGTCGTTGGCAGAGACATGAGGCTCTCTTCTAAGTCGCTTACCAACGCCTTGATCGACGGGATTTGCTCGACGGGTATGAACATTGTAAACATCGGCATCGTTTCAACGGAGATGACCACTTTTGCCGTCGGCCATTACAACTACGACGGCGGGGTCATGGTTACCGCCTCTCACAACTCCGCAGAATACAACGGGTTTAAAATATGCAGGGAACAAGCCATTCCCCTCAGCATGGAAACAGGAATAGGCCGCATTGCAAAACTGACCCAACAATACCACCCCCCCCGCGGCGAACAACTGGGCAAGGTAGTCCTGAGCGACGTCTTTAAGGATTACAAAAGACACGTTTTAAGGTTTGTTGACAGTCTCAGGAACATCCGCGTAGTCGTTGACGCCGGAAACGGCATGGCAGGCAGAACGGTTCCCATTGTATGTGAAGGACTTCCTGTTGAAATAATCCCTCTTTATTTCGAGTTGGATGGCGCATTCCCCAATCATGACCCCAATCCATTGGTAAACGAAAATCTGCGCGATTTACAAAATAAGGTGCGCGAAACGAGGGCGCATCTTGGGGTAGCGTTTGATGGCGACGCAGACCGTTGCGTCTTTGTTGATGAAATGGGACGGATCATCGGATGCGATATTATGACCGCCGTCATCGCACGACAGTTCCTGGAAAGAGAACAAGGCGCGACCATCTTATACGACCTCCGGTCTAGCTGGGTGGTGCCTGAAGAAATAAAAGCTGCGGGTGGCGTACCGTATCGGGAACGTGTTGGGCATTCCTATATGAAGGCTGCGCTTCGGGAACAAAAGGCCGTTTTTGGAGGGGAATTGTCCGGGCACTATTATTTCCGGGATAACTATTGCTCTGATTCTGGAATGATCGCGTTTCTTACCGTTTTGGGACTGCTAAGCGCTAAACGCATGTCCCTTTCGAACGTTGTCATGCCGCTTAAGCGTTATCATGCAACCGGAGAACTGAATTTTGAAGTAGACGACAAAGACGCTAAGATTGAAGAAATCATCAGAAAATTTTCTACCGGAAAGGTAGACCGTCTTGATGGAGTGACGGTAGAATACCAGGACTGGTGGTTCAACGTAAGAAAGTCCAACACGGAACCCTTGCTGCGGTTAAACCTGGAAGGTAAAACTCATGAACTTATGGAAAAAGGGAAAAAGATGCTCATAAATATTATCCAGGGAAAGCTGCTCTAATTCTCCGTTTCGCACGAAAAATACTATGAAACAACACCCACGTATATTGATTTTTACCATTATCGCAATGTGCTTCGCTTTTTCTCCGGGCAACCAATGCCAAACGTACTGTGCAGCCACAAAATACGTTGAAGCAAATCCGGACATTATCTTTGACCGCGGACGGCTATCAGTAAAATTGAAAAATGCCCCGTTGGACAAGGTTCTAAAGGAGATTATGGCACAGAGCGGCGCAAGGATATGGCTTAGCGATTCCATCGACACCGCGGTTACCATTGAATTTTATGATGTACCCATACGGGATGGTGTTCACAAAATACTGAAAGACAAAAATTATGCCTTTGTCTATACTCCAAACGAGAAGAAAGAAGGCAGCTTGGCTTTTATTAAACAGAATAAAACAGACGATACTGCCAACAGGATAAATGATGATTTACTTCAAAAGTCACGCCTAAAGCCACCACCGCCACCCAAGAAAGGAAGAGGACGGGGTGACATGATGCCATTTGAATTACTTGCAAAGGATGCCCTGGAAGGTGGTGATGCAAGCAAACGCGAAGACGCCGTTATCGCTTTGGGCGAAAGTAAAGACAAAAGAACGGTGGAAATCCTTTCAAGGGTGCTTGCCAGCGACCCAAGCGAAGACGTCAGGCTCAGTTCCATTGACGCCCTCATAACAACGGGCGACAAAAATATCATTGAACCGCTTTCCTTTGCGCTTAAAGACCAGAGTTCAGAGGTGCGCCAAAGTGCACTGGAGGCATTGGCCGAGGTCCGCGGAGAAAATACGCAGGAACTTATTAAAGGCGCGCTTAATGATGAAGACAACGAGGTGAGAGAGCTTGCGCAGGAATTGCTTGAAGACCTTAAGGAGAAAAAGTAACCCGTAGGGGCAACTGCTAATAGGTAGGCAATTCATTGCCTGTTTCCAAGCAAACAAATCATAAAGTCCCGTAGGGACGACTGACCTGTCTGCCGCGTAATTAGTGCGCTGCAAAGTTCCGTCAGGAACGAAATATTGGTAGAAAATAAACAGAAAATCCGCATTAGTCCCGTAGGGATGATATGTTTGGTAGAACAGTAAGATTTTAAATATGTCATGCCTACGGCATTTATGTGTGTATGCCATTCTTTTCTACCGATATTTTGTCCCTACGGGACTAAAAATCCTGGTCTCTGATCCCACCGATAAATCGGTGGACTATTTCCATCTGTCCCTGGGTGACAAAATGCAAATTTACAAAAATTTGGATGGGAAAAACATCCTGATAACCTCGGGGCCAACCAGGGGTTATATAGACGCCGTAAGGTACATCAGTAATAAATCAACTGGCGCCCTCGGCGCTGCTATTGCTATGGAATCCTTAAAACGCGATGCAGCAGTCACCTTTGTCTACGGCGCCGGTAGCGCCATCCCCAATACTGATTCATTGAGTAAAAACCATGCCAGCCGGTTTACCCCAATTGAGATAGAAACGATTGATGACTTACTGACGGTAGTTCAACAAACGGTTAATGGTAAACCATTCAATGCAATTATCCACGCCATGGCCGTCCTGGATTATGTCCCGGAAAAACAGAGCGGTGGAAAGATATCGTCAAACCAGGACAAGCTTACCGTCACCTTCGTTAGGACGCCCAAGGTAATAAAATTGATACGGAACTTATGGCCACAAACGTATCTGGTCGGTTTTAAACTGGAAGTAGGCATATCTGGCGAGGAACTTATCGCAAGGGCATATACCTCTTTGCAAGAAAACAGGTCAGATTTGGTTGTAGCCAACAATCAGAATGAAATTGCCGGGGGCAAACATTACGCCTACCTGATTAATGCGAAGAAAGAAGTTGAATCACGCTGTGAAACCAAACAGGAGATATCCAACGCCTTGTTGGATTTGCTTGCGCTGAAATGCTGATTGGAGAGAGAGTACCCCATACGTGTTAGGTCAAGCAATCTTTGCCCAAAAAGTAGCGCAGGCTTCCAGCCTGCATGAAGCAAAAAAAGAGGACGATGGCAGGCTGGAGGCGTGCACTACAGATTAGCCCCTTTAGGCTAATATTAATAAGCAGTTAGTAATATTTTTAGAGTCCTTAACTTAACACGCACGGAATGCAGGGTAGGTAAACTATTACAAGAAATGAAGCGTAGCTGGCGCGCAGTCCGCTGAGCAAAACCCTGCCGGATACAATATCGCCCGCCACCCACATTATAGCCGCAAAAAAGGAAGGGTTGGATAAGCTAAAGGAACAGCAAAGCCTGATGCTTGAACAAACCCGTGAAGAATCCATTAAAGATTCGTCCGGCGGTGGACGTCGGCAAATCGGTATCAAGAATAGGCGGGAAGGCTCAGGTGAAGGCGATGAAGGCCATTGCCGACAGGCTGAAGACAGACTATTCACGATTTATAGCGGTAGAAGTATTTACGGGAATCGGTGCCTCATTTCCAAACAAATTGTAATGACAACCTATACGTTGCCGATTCCAATAAAGGAGACTGACTGAAGATGCAGATAGGTAAGCAAAGATAATGATTGATAAAATAGTTCAAACCTTTATACTTAATTACGTAAATCCGTTGAATGTCATTCATGGAATTGGGACACATGGCCGAAATCCAGCACATTCAGAAGGGAAGAGATATATGGCACTGACGGGCGCTAAAACTTGTTTCATTGTTACATCGCCGCTTGGATGAAGCGGTAAAGACAGGTTCTTAACAAGGCACTCTCAATACTCCCAAATCTGCTTTAACTGTAGCACGGAATACGAAAATTAAATTATCAAAGGTGAGATAATGGCGCGGAAAAAACGCACAGAAACCAACCAAACACCCATTGAGCAATATGACCACAAAGATAAGGATCGGCTCAATAATCCGCCCGTAGGATTGGTGGATGCGCACACCGATAACGGCGGCCAGAAAAGGAAGACCTACCAATACGACCCGCACCTTGACCCGCAACTGCAATGGGCCGGCAAGGCTGAACACACCAGCTTTGAAGTGCCTACCGTAAGCCTGCATGTACACGAACGCATTGACCCAAGACGCATTATCAAGTCCGTACAAATTGAAGATAATCGTCCCAGGCAATTGTCCCTTTTCGAGGGACACAAGAAACCCCTGCGCGAGGCCGTGGAGTTTTACAAGCACAAGGAAAATTGGAGCAATCGCCTCGTAGCGGGCGATAGCCTGCTCGTGATGAACTCACTCCTGGAAAAAGAG
>JACVXV010000235.1 GCA_015661205.1 Candidatus Brocadiaceae bacterium | reverse complement strand
GGTTTTTTTGCCCATTGAAAACCGCTCTTTCCCCTTATTTTATGCTACGTTAAAGGCAATTCATGGCGCGTTTTTACCCACTCGATTACCTGAAGAGCCCAATAGCAAAGATATTGAAAAATACTGTGATGAAATAATTAGAGTACTTAATTCTGAAAATGAATTATTGTCCAAACTTCAAATATGCACACAACGCTTAGAAAGCTCAGGTATTGATTATAAGAATCAGAGTCAACTTAAACAAAAAGATACAACAACAGCCCTAATAAATGCATCTAAAAAAAGCTAAATACTCATATTGACGAACATCTCGTTACACCCGATACCCCCCACGGCTTGTCTTTGCGAAGGTTAGCCAGGTCTGTTGGGCTGAGCAAAATTATTTGTGGAATTTCAGATGCAAATATTTCTTTTTCGGAACTATGCCGGCTACTAAACATATTCTATTTTGATGAAAGGATTCGGGGTGATCACCATATTTTTACAAGAGACGATATTGATGAAATTCTCAATTTACAACCGAAGGGTTCAAAGGCAAAGCCTTATCAAGTAAAACAAGTACGAAACCTCATACTTAAGTACAAATTAGATTTGGAGGGAAAACGTGAGAAGTAGATATGAGATAATAATCTATTGGAGCGCTGAGGACCAGTCATATATTGCAGAGGTGCCGGAATTATCGGGGTGCACTGCCGACGGAAAGACATATCAGGAAGCACTTTCAAATGCTGAGGTGATTATGCAAGAGTGGATCGAGACTGCAAAAGAATTGAAGCGGCCAATTCCTCACAGAAGCGTGATATCAAGCGTGCCATTGAGATGGCGCGGACTTTGGATAAGGAGTGAACCATGACCAAATTTGCACCCTTCGATGCTGCCGACTATCTGGATAATGCAGACACTATTGCGGAATACATAACCGCCGCACTGGAAGACCCTAATCCCGATGTGTTTCTAACCGCCGTGCGTGATGTGGCCCGCGCCCGTGGCATGGCACAACTCGCCAAAGATGCCGGTCTTGGGCGCGAGAGCCTTTACAAGACGCTTACGCCCGGCGCCAAACCACGCTACGACACGATGCTCAAGCTGCTCCATGCTCTCGGCGTCAAGCTCTCCGCTTCTCCCGTCCATTCATGAGGTATTTGCTATTCCCCATTACGATCCCCCAACCCTGTGCTTAAGCGGGACTGTGCAAAAGCGCACAGTCACTTGGCCTCGCGTTTATCACACCCCTCCGGGGTTGTTTTTCAAAAGACGCTTGACAAAGAATTGAAACCTTAGTACATTCTTTACTTTGTAATGGCGATGGAGTTCGCCCAAACCGCTAAATGTTAGCTAATAACTCCTGTTGAAGTCTTTCTTCGATAGGAGTTTTTTTGTTTTATAGAAACCCCTGTCGAAGGCATAATCTCGACAGGGGTTTTTTTGTTGTGGCGATTACACAACGCAAAACTAATCCCTGTCCTAAATTCACAAGGAGGGATTTATGGAACAGCTTATTAGTGTTAAACATCTTCGGAGTGCTGGCTTGTTAGGCGCTGAATATACAGAGTTGGATTTGTGTGACGCCTTTTTGATGTACTGGCTGTTGTATAACAAGCCAGATAAGGAGCGTATCATTTTGCGTAATGGTAACCACACGCTTGATATTAATGGTTATTTTAGAATGTTTCGTCGAATAGATTGAGGCATATCGGTGTTGAAACGTTTAGAAATTTCAAATGTACATGTAGTGGCAAGGCGCGCCTTGCCACTACGCTGGTAGGTCAACCGTCCCCGGTTGACATAATAATTTTACCTTATTCTCTTGAATAAGGAATTTTGTTATGACAAGCGGGGACGCTTGTCATACCTGTTATAAGCTGCCGAAGGCCTATTTTTCCAGGGGGAGTTGTTGCGTGTTAGAGGAATTTACCAAGCATAAATCAGAGATACTGGCCGTCATCGAAAGCATCGAATCTTTGACAACGGAAGAGGGTGGGGCGGCGGATAATCTTTTATCAATGGTCAGAGAGCAGTTGATAACGAACTGTTTTAATCTGGTGATCCTGGGGCAATTTAAAAGAGGGAAGACGACCCTTATTAACAGCCTGATCGGTAAAGAAATCCTGCCCTCTTCCGTAGTGCCATTGACCTCCATGGTAACAATCTTACGGTTTGGCAAAGAGCTTCGGTGTAATATCTTCATGGAAGACGGCAGCGAGAAGAACATTCGTATAGAGGAACTCTCCGATTATGTAACGGAAAAGGGAAACCCTAAAAACGTCCGCGGAGTGCGATGCGCCCGCATTGAGTACCCATCCCCTTTCCTTGGAGAAGGAATCCTGTTAATTGACACGCCGGGCATCGGTTCCACCTTCATGCATAACACGGAAACGACATATAATTTTTTAGACCACCTGGACGCGGCATTATTCCTCATGAGCGCCGACGTCCCTATTTCACAGGTGGAAAAGGAACTTATTGAAACCATCAAAGGGTCTACCCAGAAGATATTCTTCGTGTTGAACAAGATTGATAACCTGGCCCCGAAAGAGATTGAGGAAATAATCGCCTTTAACAAACAGGTCTTGGAGGAAATGGGGGTTACCGTCGATGAAATCCTGCCTATTTCTGCCAGGGAGGCGCTGAAGGCAAAAGGAGCCAATAACAATATCCAGCTTTCGCAGAGTGGTCTGCTGCATCTTGAAAACACTTTGGGGCGGTTTCTTTCTTCAGAAAAAGGAAAAATTGTCCTGAATACAACCATATCAAAGACACAGCGATTCATCGCCCGGAAACTATCTCAGATAGCTATCGAGAAAAAAACCCTGGAGTCCTCCGGTGAAGAATTAGAGGATAAGTTGAACACCTTCCATAAACTGGTTACAAACCTGAAACAGGATAGAGAAGATATTGCTTATCTGCTCAAGGGCGAATCCGACAAGTTGTGCTTGAAGGTGGAAGAAATGTTACGGATATTAGAGGAAAAAGAGACCACGCGAATAAAACAACGCCTTACCGATTTCTACGGGAAAACCCCCGATCTTAGCCCAACCGTATTTAGGAATGAGATGCAAAAGGTTATTAAGGAAGAAATCGTCAAGGGATTCGACATATTTAGAAAGGATACCGAGCAGGCGATTTCACAGAGTATCCAGGATGCCTTTAACCGTTTTACGAAACGCTCCAACGATATCATCCGTGAGTTTAAGGCTGCTGCCGAGATACTCTTTGAGGTAACTATGGACCAGTCCGAGTTTACCGTGGAACTAACGAAAGACAATAGTTTTTATTACATGGTGCAGGATTACACGGCGCCTACGGAAGAAGAAGTGAAGTCTATTTTACGCACCCTCCTGCCTAAATCCATGAGCCGGAAGATGGTTTTTCACGAGATGATGGAAAGGGTGTCTTCTGACGTTGGCCGGAACTGTGGCAGAACACGTTCAGACCTCACAACAAGGATCGGCAAGACCATTGGCCATTATTCCAAACAATTGAAAGAACTTGGAATCGATCTTATAGCGCAAATAGAACAAGCCATACAAAAGGGTCAAGAGCGGCGCCGGGCAGGTGAAGAGTCTGTGCGGATTGAATTACGTTTATTGGCAGACAAGGCCAATAAACTGAAAGAATACAAGGAAAACCTGGCGAGTATTGGGAATGCCATTAATCTGGTTGGCGTAAAACAGGGGCAAATGGGTATGAAGATGGGATAGGTATTGTAATTAAAGTGGCGATGGAGTTCGCCTAATTGCTACGTGGTAGCTGATAACTCCTATTGAAGTCTTGCTTCGGTAGGAGTTTTTTTATGGAGAAAAGAACCCCTAGTCGAGGCATTGGTCTTGACAAGGGGTTTTTTATTACGCCGCTCTATTTCCAAGCTGAAATGTAGGCAGAAGAAATAATGCCCTTGTCGAATTTTTACAGATCGAAGGTTTCATTTTGTTTAAGCGGTTTTTGGGCCGGCACGGATTTATCCGTGCCTGGCTTATTGTCTCCACGCTACTTTGCGAAATCTTGCACGGGGACGAGCCGCGGGGCTGACGTCTGAAGCCATTTTGAAAAAACGGTCGAACATTCAAATGATTGA
>JACVXV010000234.1 GCA_015661205.1 Candidatus Brocadiaceae bacterium | reverse complement strand
TTAAACAGCACGGAAACCATTTTTCCGGGTACGAATTTGCGCTTGGTATACGATTTGGTATCAAAATAATTTCCCCGAGGTCAGGATATCTGAACTTTGTGATTCCAAAGGACCTTTTGAATTGTTTGCCCTATTTTTAAGAGAGGATGCTCCAAACAAGTGGGATTTACTTATCTCAGCAGATTGGGCAAGAAACGATAAGAAAGCGGCGCATAACGAAATCATAAAAGAAATTCAAAGTGTTCTAACTAATGAAGAGCAGCTCATGCTGTCGAGACTAATTATCCTTGAAAAAGATGATACCGCATTAAAAGCATTACATAGCGCTATGCATGTAGAGCATGGTTTGGCTGAAATATCTGATTGCAACTTCTTTGGTTTGGCTATAAAGCATGCCTATTTAATTACATCAAAACGAAAAAATCTTACCGCAGCAGCCCAGTCCCCCGTAGAAAAAGGGTATACGAACCGCTAAGCCGGTAAATACAAGGGATCATGTAAAAAGGTCGGCACTACAGAGCATTTTGGAAATCTACTTCTCTTGCGGGTTCAAATTGCAAACTTGAACCCAATGTTTTATATGGTTGATTATGTCGTCAATTGTGCAAAAGTTGTTGCCCAAATAAATTTGTGGGTTCAGGTTACAAACCTGAGTTCGCCAAAGAATACGGTAAAACACTTATTTAGGCTGGCTCTTTGAGATGGTTTTTAGCTTTTCGAGAAACGCCTCCGCCACACTTTGCGATTTTATCAGGACAGAGGCCTCGTGATTCTTTTTTAGCGCGCTGTACGTCCAGTTTGTGCTGCCTACGATGGTGACGTAGTTGTCGATAACCAATATCTTGTCGTGAGTAATCCGGTCCTTATCGTCGTAAAATACCGGCACGCCCTTCTTCAGGAGCAGTTCGTAGGCCTCACGGCTTTTCCTCTCCAAATCCTTGCCTTTGCCGCCCTTTTCCCAAAAAGTGACATTCTGATCAAGGATAACCGTTACGGATACGCCTCGCTGGTGGGCGCTGACGAGGTCGTTTACCAGGTTGTATTCCCAGCCATTTACATACTTGGGGTTTATGTCGGCGAGGAACATAACGCAGAAAATGGACTTCTTCGCGGCAGCCAGCGCCTTATGCGCCTGCGGATAATACTCGTCGTCCACAATCGGCACAACGTCATCAGCCGGCAGACCCAACACAGAAGGGGAGCTAAAGGCGCAGAAGGACAACGCGACGGCGATGAAGATATAGCATACATACGATAAGAATTGTTGTTTCATAGTATAGTAATTCCCCGCAGCTTCAAGCTGCAACCTGAAGCTTGAATATTGAGTACAGTAACCGTGTCAATGCAGGCAGTAACACGGTTACTGCACTCCAGAAAAATGTCAAACAATCGAACCTTTGACGCTGTTGGGCGGCTATGTCTTCCCAACAAAACTAAAGAAGTTCAAAGAATGCATCCGTTCCTAGTTTCGGGATCAATCGTGATATCATAGCATCAAAGGACTTGCCATAGCCTATATCAATCCAATCATCAATGCTGCCCCGATAACACATCCGTTGAAAAACATTTGCGCACGGAAGAGGCGCTGTTGTTCATCCTCCACGATAAAACGCATGACGGGTGTGAATTGCCCATGCACGCTCTCTATCTCTTGCAAGTGTCCTTCTAGGCTTGCATCCAATCCCAAAGGGAACATATTCTGTAATCCACTTAGGTCCCACATGCTCATAAATCTCAATCCGATCAGATTTGACACTTACCCGGTAGTTTTTAGCTTGCGGGTGTTTTTGGACAGCTTTCTTAACTACATTGATTTCCCGCTCCAAAATCAACGAGGGGATATCTTTTGCTAATGATACGACGCCGTTAACACTTTCGCTAATTACATAGCCTTCCGGGATTCCCTCTACTCCATTCCCCTTAACAGCCGTCGCAAAGTAGTATCGCGGCTTGCCGGCTTTAGTCACACCCTGACAAAGATAATAAGTCCGTCCTTTTCGATTGGTATAGGTGACCGACATTTTGCCTTCCTTTAGTTTAGTAGCCAATGGGTGGTATGGTTTAAGTTCACGTTATTACACAGCAACCTGTCAGCAACAGCCTAAAAATCAGGTTGACAAACTTCAAAAAGCCCTGTTGCTTTCAGTTGAACTACCAGGTCTTTATGGTACTGCTTTAACTTTTGAAGACGCTTTCGTTCTCCACGTCATCTTCGCTGAATCTTGCGGCAATCAGCAAACTACATCGCCCCAGCAGCCTTGATAATGGCGTCATCCAACTCCTTGAATTTCTCCATGTAAGCAATGCGTTCGGCGCGTAAGCCAGTGACCTGTATTTTAATGTCATCCGGGCAGTAGAACTTTTCAACGTCATATTTCGCCATGTCCATGCCATCGACATTGGCCGGCGTCGTGAGGTTCCAGTATTTGTCGTTACCCCACTGGATGGTGTCGCGGGCGATACCTCTGATGATGGAGGACATCTCGGATATCTCGATCCGCTGCACCTTCCTCTTTAACGTCTTAGTACCATTGGGTTGGTTTTCGATAATCTCGCCTATGCCACCCGTATTCAATTGATAACACTGCACCTTGCCCTCGTTCTGTTTCACGAAATCATAAAACCAGTTTCCTTCATAAGCCTTGTCTCCTATGATGAATGGGTTGGTGCCTACCTCGCGGATGGATTCTCCTACCCGCTTCGGGTCGCCTGCCGAGGTCTCAATGGATTCACCCAGCATAAACACGGCGGCGGCCTGATCCGGCGTGAGTTTGGCGACAAGGGGGACGATGGTGTGGCGGCGCGTGATAAAGGCTATAATCAGCCCGTCAATGGCGTTAAGCGGTGGCAAATTGATGGTGTCGGAAATGTATGGACGGAGGGCGTCTCTCATCATGATGCCGCGTCCGTTGCTGGTGAGCGTATCGTCGTCGAAGTAGACGTTGCCTTCGTAATCAAGCATGACGTTTTCGAAAATGGTGTCGCGCGACGTGGCAGCCTTGTAAATGATCGGTTGGGTATCGGCGTCCAACCCCTCCGTTTTTAAGTAAAAGCCGCGTTCTGACCCTAATGCCGAGCCGTCTTTTTTAAGGAAGACCACGTCATCCTGCAATATCTCTATCCCTTCGTCTATGCCGTTCAGGCCGTGGGTTTGGCAGGTGTGAGTCGTTTTTCCGGTGCCGCTCATGCCGAAGATGATCATCCCGTACTTCTTAAGGTTGCCGTCGCGCCCCCGTGCCTTAAGCAGTTTTGAACCCGCGTGGAGTCCCAGCATGCCCTTTTGCTTGGCGTTCCACATGGCCATCCGCAGAAATCCCTTCTTGGACTCCCCATAGTAATCGCATCCCAGCACAATCGTGGTGCTGATTTCGGGAAATATCAGGATTTGCCGGTCGCTTTCCTGCCATTCCGGGATATAAACAATGTATTGATTTGGCCCGCCGCCTGGTTTGACAGGGAACAGGGTCGCCCACGTCATATAGGCAAGGCGTATCATCTCCGGCCTTTGAATGGAGACGTAGAAATTGCACGTCGGAGAAAATTCGGGATTATCACCCATCGAACGGTTAATGCGCACAAATGGCGCCTTTTTGACGTATTCCTCCACCAGCGCAAGGGTCTTCGGGAGGTTATTGATGATTTCCGCTTGCTGTGGGTTGTGCGTCTTGAGGCGGACAGCATCACTCCCGATGTAGACGGATATTTTTGCGCTGCGGTTCTTAACGGAAGAATGGACGGCCACGTTTCCGAATTTGGTAAACGACGCAAACCGCTCTGCGCTGCGCCGTAACGTCCAGTCCGTCGAGGCGATTACGTTGGGGACATTATTGTTAAAATAACCTACAATCTTGTTGACTATTTCGAATTCTTTTATGGATGGGGGCGTTGTGGTAGACATGGAAATTTCCCTTCTTAGGTTATAAGGAAAGACGACCTAAATTCGGCCACGTTTTAAGAACAAAACCAAGCCGAACGAACATTGATGGCTAGTACTAGAACAAATTGATTACGAAACATAATGACAAGATAGCTTGTGATCGGCATCTTGCCGTGTGAATTTCCAGTCTATTGTTGATCGGGCTTGA
>JACVXV010000108.1 GCA_015661205.1 Candidatus Brocadiaceae bacterium | reverse complement strand
GGATAACTGTTTTTACGTCATTTGTAAGTTTTAGACTCATACCTTATCATAACATACCCATCGCTGTTTTGGAACATTTATTTATGGCCGAGCTCCTAACGAGAAGACACGGCAACTTCTTATATATATCGAAACAGTCTGTGTTTGCCGTTTTATACAGACTGTATAATCATTGTTAGCGCCTTTCAGAGTGCATTTGGAGGTTGAACGTGAACGTTGGATTCCCCGAAGCAATTTCTACACTTCTCACGCTACAGCGTTTGAATTTCGTTCCTCAAGTCGAAGCCTGGACTGAGGCCGAAAACGTGGCCTATGTATCACACCTTATCTACGCAGTAGGCCGCGCATCTAACCTCCAGATCAAGGATATTGAAAGAACGCTTGCGCGGGCACTCGTGAAGTCCTTCAACAAGCACTTCGTCTCCGATATTTCCCACTACACACGCAAAGCCATCAACGACGTCGAACCTGGATTGTGGCAAAAGTTTGGTCGCGTAGAAAAAGAGAGACCTGGCATAATACCCCCCCTTTGATTATGCGGGATTACAAGGGCACTCTGGCTAAAGGTCTCCATAATTCTACGCGACCAAAAGTTTGAAAAGGAATCGGCGAAGGAAACGTTGAAACTCTTCCCGGACGAACTTCATGAGTACATTCGGGAGATGTTGATTACTCCATTGGAGAAGGACGTCGATGCCCTGTCAGTTGACGACAGGCTTCTAGTCTTCATCCAGATGAAGGTAGCAGAGACAGAATGCGAAACAAATAAGAGAGCCTATCCTGAGAACCCACACTACATCGATTTAATGACTGAGCTTGGCGGTGACGTGCAGCGCCTCCGCGATATCGACGACTTTCGCAATTCCCTAACCCACCTAATGAAGTACGCAGAGTACATCAAGAACATGAAATACCTCAGACGGTGGAACCGTCTCAACCGCGCTGTCGAAACGAGCGTCATGAGCCACACCTTCACGGTTGCTTCCTTCGCCGTGATTACCGCTCGCCTTGAGGTTGGTTACGCGCCTGGCACGCTGCCTGAAGACTTCACATATCGCGCAATAGTCCGTGCGCTGTTTCACGATGTCGCCGAAGCGTTTACTGGAGATGTCATAACGCCTGTAAAGCAACGGCTCAAAAAACTCGCACGGAAGGAGTGGCGCGAAATCGAAATACGTCGGTTGGATCCCTTCATGGCCGCAGCACCGGTAGAATTGCAAAGCGACATCCGGGACATGTACTTGCTTGATGAGTTACATAAAGACGACGAAGATGTGGTGGGAAAATTGGTCAAGGATTGTGACCGGCTTTCGTTGCTTCTTGAGTGCGTCTTCGAGAGGTCAGCGGGGGGTACTTACGGAGAAACGGAAGAGGCTTACGACGTATACGCCAGACGCCTCTTGTCCTCGGAATTTCGTTCCATACGGGAGATTACTTTGCACGGGCTATTCCCCCGAGGGAAAGGACGGCGCTAACCCATCGTTGCAGGGGACGCCGCGCGATAAAGCCGCGCCGCGCCCCTGAACTCAAACGTTAGATTAGCTTTAATAAATTGGAGAAAATAATATGCTAAAACCTAAGAAAATCGTCCATTTGACTGACCTACACCTGGGTTATGAAGATGATGTTGTTAACTCTGCTAAAACAGTAGACAGGGTTAAAGCTTGGATAATGACAAACTGCACGCCTCGTTCCGATTATGTTATTGTGATCACCGGTGATCTGGTCAATAATGCCAACGTACAGGCGCAATGGGATTTGTCTGTGGATCTTATTCAGAAGCTATCAGAGCCAGCACCCACGAGTGAGAAATATGAGATTTTGCTTGTCCCAGGCAACCATGACTATGGAACCGGGTCGAATGCGGACCCAAAGTTTGTGCCTATTTTTAAACAGCAATATTTTAATAATTCTGGCGTTGTGTATCCACTGGTAAAGATCGTAGGTAATGGCACAACCCACGAAAAAGTCGCCTTTATCGGTTTAGACTCTAACGAGGGTGAGTTAAACCCGCAGGATGAACTCTTGGCGGATGGAGAGATTGGTGATCCGCAGTTGGGCGAGCTAGGGCGTAAGTTGAGACGGGATGATGTAAAAGAATGTGCTTATCGTGTTGTCTATCTTCATCATCACCCATTTGAGAGCCCCGTTTTTAAATTTGGACACTGGCTAAAGGATCGTAAAAAACTTGCGGATGTTTTAAAAGTTGCTGATGATGATGGGATTAAGGTCGATGCTCTGCTGTTTGGCCACAACCACGGAGGCAGATCCTTTCACAATAATTCGTGGGGTATTCATAGGGTATATGATGGGGGTACGACGGGTGGAAAGCGCAAACCCTCATTTATTCGGATTATTGAGAATCTTTCAGATCCAGATGTAGGTGCAGACAAAACGGTACAATTTACTGACGGTACCCATTCATAATTAAAATATATTACGAGGTACTTGCAAAATTACGAAATTGAGATAATTTCTTGTTAACAGGCTGTCCGAGAATACAAGCCTATAAGCCATACCGGGCTTGTCGCTCTCCGGCGCATTTTGTGTGACGATGGCGGTGATGAAGTTTTGTGTCGGTTCCCCTGCCTCACGGGGTTCCTCCTGTACCGTTTCTGCCACCTGTGTTTTGTAGCCCACCCAGGTTTTGTCCTTGATGGTGGACTTGGAATTCCATTGAGCCTCAGGCTCGTGCGGATTATGCACCGCTCCGGTGGGCTGTGCACGGGTCTGTTGATACTCCCCCCCTGTTCATCCCGTTCGTAGTTCTCATCAAACACCCGTTGGGCAAGACGGATCGCCTCGGCGTCTTTGATCGCGATGTCTTGCGTGTTCGCCCATTCCAGGATCGTACACATATCCTTGCCTGCTTGCAGAAACTTGGTCTTCAATGCTTCCACCGTGCAGCGATGGTCTACCTTGCTCTCGACATAATGATCCCACAGCGTCGCCCAAGACTCCGGCAGGAGTTGACGACGTTCCAGATATTCAAGCGCCAACCGAATGGTTTCTCTGACACATTCTAACCGACTCGTGTGGCTCAGCAGCCCGCATATATGCGTGGAATCCAGCCGTTGCTTGGATCGTTTGGCCACCCACCCCTCTTTCACCAACTGAAACCGTCTCATGGTTTTTAGTGGGGAAATTTGTATTGGGAGGGTCTCTGGAAGGCGCCGGTATCCAAAGACCGAGGTGTTTCTGTATCTGCCGTATGACCAGTTGGTCAGTGATAAAACTGACGATCTTCACCCTGTTAGATAGCAGATATCTAACGGGGTGAATCTCCCCGCCGCATTTCGGGCAGCACAGAGGGTCTGCTTCGTAGCTTTTTTGATACAATCGCGCCACTGCTTTGATGGGATGCGGCGTGGTTGGTATTCAGATACGTCTATTATCTTGTTGGAAGGATTCAACCTTGGGACTTGGTAGAAAACAAACGGAGAAACGGTATTAGTTCCGTAGGAACGAAATATTGGTAGAAAAACATTTGGGTTTTAAATATGTCATGCCTACGGCATTTTATGTTTGTATGCCCTTGCTATTTCTACCGATTCAAAAGTGCATATTCTACCCGTTCGTAGTATAACGGGACTCTTCCTTTGCACATGATACCCTGTCTATAAAAATAGTCCTTGCTCAGATGGGGACTATTGGAACAAGTACCTAAAGGTGGAACGTGATTCCTGCCGTCACGAACATACCTCCCCTTCACCGGAACCGCCTCCTTGCTCCGTCGCGCTTGCAATGAAAACAACTGGTGTGCAACGTTTCAGGCTATGTCACGGCTTTTTTGCCACGCCAGTGCCAACCCGAACGCTTCCAGCGGCTTCCTATTGAGCTTCTCAAGGTTTTTTAACGGCATACAGAGTCCTTCTTGCCTGTTGGGTCTCAACATTATCCCCCCCTTTGCTTCGCGGTACAGGGCTTTGATATGCTACCCTTTGCCCGCTGGTAAAGTGTCAACAAGCTATTATTTGAACGGTTTTCAGTCGTACCACCGTCGTACCCTGAATCAAAAAACACTACAATACACAAAAACACATCAAAAATAGAAACACCTTGAACGCCTTGATTATTCTAGCAAGGCAAAACAAAAAAGGTAATAATTCATAAAAAGCAATCAAAAACACCGTTTGCATATTTACGGAAATGTGGGAATGCATCTGATGAATGGCTGTTGAGGGGTGCATGCAAAGACTGGCAGAAAAAAGCAGGCAGGATGCCTGCGCTACGAGTAAATCGGTAAATAATTATGATGCTTGCATTTACCGTTCGTATATGCTAGATTTTCTCTGTGTTTCGGTATCAATATTGGTTGTTAACCGCAAAGCCGGATGCGGCGCGGTTGTCAACGGATCGGGTCGTTTTCCGGTTGCCGTGTTTTTGGGGGGAATGTGTTTGCGGCGTCCGGGTGGACGTTTCTCCGGGGATAAATCTGCTATGAGCTGGTCTTTAGAAGAAAAGATAGTCCTCTATGCGTCTCAGTTATCCGTTGGCGGGCAACATCAACGGATTTTGGAAACGTTGCTTGCGGATAGGGACGCGGTGGATTGGGACCACCTTTTCAAGATTACCGTTCGGGAAGGCACGACCGGTCTCGTTTACAAGACTATAAAACGCATGGGCAGCGCTTACACCTCCGGAATACCTTGTATGGAGGCGCTAGCCAGGGTATATTCTTCAACGGTGTTTAAGAATACCCTCCTCATTGAAGAGTTCAAACACGTCCTGTTTACCTTAGAGAGCCGCCACGTTCCTATTATCGTACTGAGGGGATATGCGCTCATTTATTGGATTTACAAAGACCCAGGGTTGCGTCCCATAAACGATATCGACATATTAATCAGGGAAAAAGACCTGTCGATCGTAAAAGACGTCCTTTCAAAAGCAGGGTTCCACTCCCCCGCCGGCCACCCGCTCTTGTCTATCAAAGGCAAGGTGGTAATCGATATACACCTTGATATCCTGGGTTCATCAAGGATTCAATCGAGGCTCTTCGGATTCGACGAAACGGCAGCCCGGTGGTGGGAGCATTGCCAGTCCATTTCCTCTTATATAAACGATGGGGGAGGCGCTGCCGATCAATTATCATACCGCTCCGTGTTTGTTCTTAAGCCACACGATTTTGTCATTATGTGCGCAATGCACCTGATGAAGCATTCATTTGAAAGGTTGTTGTGGTTTGTAGATATCAAGGAAATCATAGAACATGAAAGGCCTTGTTTCGCCTGGGATGGTTTGGCGGATAGGGCAAGGTATTTGGAATTGCAAAGGCCGTTATATTACGCACTGCACTATATAAAGACACTCTACGGGACAGATGTGCCGCAATTACTGCTGGATGATTTAAAAAGGGCGTGCAACACATTTGATTATCTCATGATTGGACTCCTGCTGGAAAATAAAAAAATGCCACGCTGGGGAGATATTGCGTATCTGTTTAATATAAAGGATACGCGTCAGAAGATACGGTATTTACGGGAGACCTATTTCCCACGCCGTGAAGTAATGTCACAAGTATTTGATTTCTCAAACCCATTTATGGTATACTTCCTCTACGTTTTCCGCGCCGGGCAGGTAATTTATGCCGGAAGCCGCGGGTGCGTAAGGTTGCTTTTACAATCATTCGTATTGTGGCGTCGAAACGGGAATACACGCTTTCCGGGATGATTGAGAAACAGGCATGATTCACCGCAGATGCCACCTGTCTGCCGACATGCTGGCAGAGAACGCGAAGAAAACCCCGGTTTTCTCTTCCAACTCGTTCAGGTTATGATGGATGACTGCTATGAATACAAATAAAGTTATAAACTATTTCAAAGGGAAATTGATTTAAGATTGCTGAATGAATTACCTTTCGCAGCGAAAATAAGAAAAACGGGCATTCTCATTTATGAGAGAAAAAATCGTCATACTTAAAAGTGAAATAAAGAATGATTGTAATAAGCTAAGTAGCCTTTTTAGATTTGCTGTTTAAAAAAATGAAGAAGTAACGGCTAATTTTCCTCGTGTCCCCAAGCTCCAGCCTGGGAACATGCATGTGCAAGAATCTCTTGCTTCTTTTCCCCTGGAGAGATAAGGCTGTATGAAAAAGACGGTAGTTGCTATTTTGTTATTAGGGTTTCTTGCCGGATGTGCTGCTTCGTCAAACGATGCCGAAAACGAGAAAGGGGTTCCATCCTCGTTTTTTACCTTATTACCGAAAAAAACCGATGAACCTCCGCTGGAAGCAGAAACGCCACCGGAAGAGGTGCCGAGCCTGGATCAAAACAGTGCATACCGCGAAATCAGCGGTTTTCCCGACTACGTTATCGGCGTTGGAGATATCCTTTCTATCACCCAATTGAAGGCCGCCGGGCAAGAAACGGTAAACGTCAAGGTGCCACTTAGCGGGAAAATATCGTACTCATTTTTGGACGACATCCAGGCATCCGAACGAACGACCACGGAGGTAGACGAGACCATTACCCAACAATTGGAGGCTTACGTAAAAAAACCGAGGGTGGAGGTTTCCGTAAGCGAATTCAACAGCAAAAAGGTCTTTTTACTCGGCGAGATAGCCCGGATCGAAGGACTGCCGCAGAGCGGACCAGGGGTATATACCTTAAAGGGTAAGACGTCCCTGTTAACCATGCTCATATCCATTGGAGGCCAAACGTCAAAGGCGGATCTGAACAGGGTGGAATTAACCAGGGGCGGAAAGATATATTATCTCAACCTGAACAAAATACTTCAGGGGGCGGGGGGCGAGGATATCTTTCTCGAAAATGGCGACCGGGTTGTCATTGCCGAGCAGCCGATATTCAAAAAAGAAGAGGAATTTACCAAGAACAGGGTTTACGTGCTGGGAGACGTCCACAATCCCGGCTTGTATGAGTCAAAGACGGACGTTACCATTCTCGAAGCGATCACACGGGCGGGCGGGGCCAACTTAAGCGCCGCCAGAAGCCGCGTGAGGATCGTGCGTGGAAATTCAAATAACCCGGAGGTGATTCCCATTGATTTAAAAAGGCTTATTGATAACTCGGACCTGAGTTTGAATGTGCCGTTGCAGGACGGCGACGTCGTGTACGTTCCCACTTCGTTTTTAGGCAAGTTCAGCAATTCATTTGCGCTAACGATTCCCATCCTTCAGGCTTTGACGTATCCGGCCATTTACCGCGACCTCTATACAACCAGCGGGATAGGAGTGCTTGATACCGGCGCACGGCCAACTGGCCAAAAACAAACAGAAACAACAACGCAGACCCTTTTGGGCAGATAGCAGGAATGGCGCAATACGAGCTTAATTTAAGAGATTACATACGGGTCTTCCAAAAACGGAAACTCATCATCATTCTTGCCACCCTATCCCTGGGCTTCTTTAGCTTTTTATTCGCTACCCTTCAAAAACCCATTCCCCTTTACCGCGCGGTATCCAGCGTCAAGATAGATAGAAGTTCCTCCGTAACCGGCCTCTACCTTCAAATGGTATCGTATGATAAGTCGGGCAGTCTCGATACCCAGGCAACCATCATCAAAAGCATACCGATTATGGAATTGGTGGCAAAAAGATTGGGGGTGATCAGAGAAGACCTGACGTCTGATGAAATACGAAGGGAAGCGCGCTATATTGACCGCGTAATGGATATGAGAAGCAGGGTCAGCACCTCGCTTGAAGGGCATACGAACATTATCAACATTGAGGTAATAGATAAAGACCCGGTGTTTGCGCAACGGTTGTCCAATATGGTGGCGGGGGTTTATAAAGAGCAAAATACGTATGATAAAAACAAACGGATCATTGAGGCAAAGAGGTACATAGAAAAACAACTTAAATTCACCGCCGAACAGCTTAAGACAGCACAGGAGGGCCTCAGGACTTTTAGAGAAAAAAACAGGATCGTAACGATTGAAAGCCAAACGACCGAAACGCTCCGGTTGCTGAACGATTCGGAAAAGGAGCTGTCGGTGGTAAAGCGGGAAATGATAGAAATTGAATCGCTCGTAGAAGAATTACAAAGGCAGAAAAACCTTCCGAAAGAAAAGGTTGAGGGATTCTATGCCGAGAAGGTCAGCCCGATATTTTCCAGCCTTAATAACAAACTGGTGGATTTATACACACAAAGAGGGTTGGCGCTGCTCGATTACAACGAAAACCATCCTGAAATCAAGAGGATGGATACCCAGATAGACACCATTATTTCAAACATGATCAACCACCTCAATGATCAGATGAAACGGTTTACCGAGAAGGCGAATTATCTTTCAGACCAGCTTAAAAAGGCGCAGGACAAGTTTAGCGCCCTTCCCAGGCTGGGACTCGAACTGGAAAAGATAGAACACGATTTAAAGATGAACAAGGAGAAGTACGAGACCCTCACCACGAAGCTGCAAGAGGTCTTGATAAGCGAGGCAGAGAAGGTAGAGGAGGTAACCATCGTCCGCCCCGCGCTTGAACCCCGCTATCCCATAAATCCCCCCACGACGGGAAAGACAGCGGTAATCGGCACGGTTATGGGAATGATTATAGGCTTTGTAATGGCCTTTCTCTTTGAAACGTTTGACACCTCTATCGGCACCATAGAAGACGTTGAGGCTCTGCTGGGCATTCCCGTCCTGGGGGTAATCCCCTTTGCGCGCAAGGAAGAAATCGAGGAGACCCTGGTATCCAGGGCAAACATAGGCGAGTCGGGGGATTTGCCGGAGCGTTACCTCCGGTTATTTACCCATTTTGCCCCAAAATCAACGTTGGCGGAAAGTTTTCGCACCTTGCGTACCGGCGTCAAATTCCTATGCCTGGAAAAAGGCATAAAAACCATCCTGGTAAGCAGTTCATCTGCCGGTGAAGGCAAATCGACGGCCGCGATCAATCTGGCTATCACCCTTGCACAGAGCGGATGTAAAACACTCCTTGTCGAGGCCGACTTAAGAAAGCCGGTGATTTCCGGGATTTTCGGCATCGATAGAGAACCGGGACTGTGCGACGCGATCCTTGGCAATTGTGATTGGAAAGAGACCGTGCGCACCGTAGCAGACCTCATGATGGGGGCAATGAACATGGAAGAAATCATGATTACCCCCGGCTTCGATAACCTCCACATCATTACCAGCGGCGAGATGCCGCCAAACCCCTCAGAAATTATAAACTCACAAAGGATGACGGACTTTCTCGCTCAGGCAAAGGCGGCGTACGACGTCGTTATCGTGGACACCGCGCCCATACTGCCCGTTACCGATGCGGCCATATTAGGGTCTAAGGTAGACGGTATGATTATATTGTATCGTGTCGGGAAGATTGCCAGAGGCGCCCTGAAAAGGGCAAAAATACAGATGGAGCAGGTTAAGGCCAATATCCTCGGCGTGATATTGAACGGCCTGAAACCTGAAATGAGCTCGGACTATTACCAGTATGGATATGACAGGTATTATGCTTATCATGATACCGGCGTTCCGACAAAACTGCCCTGGTATCGTCGTATCGTGGAGAAAGTCCGGTCTTTTATCGTCAGGGATAAAGACCTGGCTGGAAAAAAGCCGCAGTCGCCTCAAACAGAAAAAGCCTTCAGCGAACCGTCTTTTGGGATCGCGTGGGCTTCATACCTGAAAATAGCGTTACTGGCAGCGGCAACAGTCGTACTGATCGTTGGATTGCTATGGCAATTTGAAATTATTAAGGCAGGTCATTCGGCAATGGGGAAATGAAGCCTTTCGAGGCCTTTAACCATGTAGTGGCAATTCACGAATTGCCGTCAAATTTCCACCGTGTAATATAATCTTTCAAAACAAATAACTTTTCTCATAGATATTTTATTGAGATTATGGATAATGTTACATAAATAGCGTGCATCTAATAACCCTGCGACTTTGAGTTGGCGACTCTTTCCCTATGCAGATACTATTAAACGGAACCATTCAGGGCTTACTTATTGTTACAATGGTACATCTAAGGCCGCAGGGCTTGGCAGGGAAACATCGGTTTAAGTAATAGGGTAGCAGAACAAATATATCGAAACAATCATCAAAATACTAACATGCCACAACAAAACACTAAAAAAAGAGAAAGTCTTTCGTATTTAACACCAGAAGAGAAATTTGCTGTTTTGGAATTTGCGGAACTATTACGAAAAAGGTTTGGACCCATGATTCAAGGTATCATCCTTTTCGGTTCAAAAGTGAATGGCAAAAGTAATAAATACTCCGATATTGACATACTGATTATACTATCAAGCCTGTCATGGGAAATAAAAAAAGAAATTTCCGAACTGGCGGCACAGGAAAACCTGAAACATAATGTACTGATTTCCACGGTGCGGTACGACACGGAAACATGGGAAAATCCAGCAGTGAAAGCCTCGCCATTTGTCAGGTCTGTTAGAGAGAAAGGAATATGGCTTTAACACCTGAACAGAAAGAACTTGCAAGACATCGTTTTGAAAGAGCGGAAGAAACCCTTCGGGAATCAATAGACGCTCTAGCCCGGCAAAACGTTAGACTTTCAATAAACAGAGCTTATTATGCTGTCTTTTACGGAATAAAGGCATTACTTGCTATTGCAGACAAAGATTCATCAAAGCATACGGGTATAGTTTCACTTTTTAATCAATATTTCATAAAGACAGGAATTGTCTCCGAAATTAGTTTTAAAGCCATCCAGTCTCTTATGGATTTGAGACACGAGGGCGATTATCAGGATTTTGCCAAAATAACCAAAGAAGAAGCCGCTGGCGCCGTTGAGTCTGCAAAAACAATAATCGAAACTTTGCAAAGGATATTGGAAAGATTCCTTGAAAATAGCTTATAAAAAAATGCGTTCTCTCGTTCTCTCGTTCCCAAGCTCCAGCTTGGGAACGCGCCTGTACCGGAAGCTCCAGCTTCGTTTCGTTTTCGGGAACAAAACCATGGTAAATTCCCGGAAAGATAAATGTCCCGGCCATGCTGTGCGTCCTTTTCTGTCACCCCTTCAGGGCTGGTTGTCTTTTGTTTCTTTACCAGGGGCTTCACCCCTGGCTATATACTTTCAGCCCTTCAGGCCTATCGTAGGGCGACCCTTTAGGGTTGCCACCCCTGGCGCGTATTCAGACAGCAGCAAGGCTAAAGCCTTGCCCTACGCATAAATTGGCAATAATTCGTGTAAATCCCTGTAATTCGTGTCTAAAAGAGTCGCCGAAGACCTTATTTAAAACACAAATAGAACAATGCCAACAATAACAGAAAATGAAAACACCGTCCTTTCCGTAAGAGGATTCAAAAAAGTCCTTTGGCGGACAGGTCATACTTGACGATATCTCTGTAGACCTCAAGCAGGGAGAGATTGTCCTTCTGCGAGGCGAAAACGGCTCCGGCAAAACCACCCTCGTAAACATCCTGACCGGAAACCTTGAGCCTGACAAAGGTGAAATCCATCTCAACATCAACGTGGCGAAAATCCCGCGCTTGCCCTGATAAGCAGCAAAGCGAAAAGGGAAAACAGCCTGAACAAAAAGATATCGTCAGAATGGTTGGGCAAACTGGGGCTGGGAGACAGGCTTGATTCGTCATGCGACAAGATTTCCCTTGGTCAGATGAAGCGGGTAGCCATTACCAGGGCAAGACCGCAAAGCCTTGGATTCTCTTCTTCCCAAGCTCCAGCTTGGGAATGTACCTGCACCAGAAGCTCCAGCATCTTCTTTCTATCCGTTCGGGTAATGGATATTTTTAGGATATTCAGCTCAACGGCCTTATGGTATAATTCTCCCTATTATGATGCTTCAACTACTAGTCAATGGAATAATTACCGGCAGCCTCATTTCGATCATGGCAATAGGATTTGGTATGATCTACAGCACGACCAATTTCTTCCAGATTGCCTATGGCGCTGTATACGTTGTATCCGTCTATGTAATGCACACCTTCCTCTCCTGGCATTTTCCCTTTATTATTTCACTGGCGATGTCACTTTTCTTTACCGTAGTTATTGGCGTGTTAATAGAATTGCTTGTTTATAAGCCACTCCATAAAAAAAGGGCGTCACAGGGCATCTACCTAATTAGTTCTCTGGGTGTTTATATATTGATGATCACTGCTGTCCAAACGTTTAAAATTAAATATGTCATAAGTATAGTAATTTAAATACGATAAGAGCAAAACAGGCCGTTATCGATCTATTGTTTTTTAAATGGATTAAACAACATTTGCGAATAAAAGCGTTTTACGGTACTTCTGAAAATTCAGTAAAAACCCAGGTTTGGATTGCTATCTCAGTATATGTGCTTGTTGCAATTATCAAAAAGCGTCTTAACTTAGACCACCGTCTCTACACAATTTTACAAATTTTAAGTGTTACTCTATTTGAGAAAGTACCCATCCTGCAAACACTTACGAATTCTGAATACAAAGATGAACCATGCGCTTTCTATAAACAACTGCC
>JACVXV010000233.1 GCA_015661205.1 Candidatus Brocadiaceae bacterium | reverse complement strand
CGTCGAAATGGTCATGCCCGGCGACAATGTTTCGGTAGAAGTGAAAGTCATTTCACCGGTTGCCTTGGAAAGAGGCCAACGGTTTGCCATCCGCGAAGGTGGCCGCACTATCGGCGCCGGCCGCATCAGCGAGATCATTGCTTAACACAGACACTGAGATCAACTTGGGAGCGCGCGTGAAAGGCCCGCCTCCGTGTCTTTGTTTTTCAGAGACAATTTGGCAATATGATATGGATCATTTAGGGCGGTAGCTCAATTGGTAGAGTAGCGGTCTCCAAAACCGTCGGTTGTGGGTTCGAGTCCCTCCCGCCCTGCCAAGCCGATGAGAAAGCCGGAGGGGTGGCAGAGTGGTCTATCGCGACGGTCTTGAAAACCGTTAAGGCTAAACACCTTCGGGGGTTCGAATCCCTCCCCCTCCGCCAAGAAAATTGTGAACAAAGAATATATAAAACTTCTGGTTTGGGCCGTAGCCGTTGGAGTGGCTTTTGCAGTTCTTTGGCGCAAATTGCAGCTCCCAAGTTTGTAATGTTGTAGAATTCGTTAGAACGTGAAAGGATTTTCTGGGAAAAGAGGAATTCAGCTATCGCTACATCATTTTTTGGAACGGGCAGTTTGAGCATGTCAAAAACTCGGACATAGTCGAGGCGTTGTAAAATCTCCGTTAATGAGGAAGATGTGTAAGCTGTAAGCTCCTCGTATCGAGTGGGTTGGGATGAGATCAACACCTTGCGGATTTCCCTTTGATCCATTTTCCGCGTCTGAGCACCCGAGCGAATGTATGAGTCTTCAATGGACTTACCACGGACACGAACAGGCCTCGACTTTGATTCCGGAATGAAGATGAACAAAAGCGGTTTTCCATCGTACTCTTCGATTGAATGATCAATCATAACAGGCGGCTCTACACCATCACGCCCAATATTGCCAAGTCTGGTAATAATTGTTCCGAAGGTTTTTTCGTCAATCCCTCTGACAACACCATCCTTGTCGACTCCAAGAACAAAAAAGCCGCCAAATGCCTAATTTAATTGTGTAAATGTGCATTGCATTGAGGAGACTCGCAATGGGGATAATAAAGGTTACAGCGTCCATAACCAATTTAACGAAAACAAAACAGCCTTATGAGTCAGAATTCTTGGTAGATACCGTGGCAATAGACTGTATGGCACCGGAAAGCGAACTCGTTAAAGCAGGCATTCAGGTTGAAGGAAAAGAAGTATGTGAGTTGGCGAATGGGCAGCCGGTTGAGTATAACTATGGATTTGCACGGATTACCTTTATGGGGGCTGAAACCGTAACGCAAGTAATATTTGGCCCAAAGGATGCTGAGCCTATCCTCGGTGTCGTTGCTTTAGAAAACGTAGGTATTGGAGTAGACCCGGTTACACGAACCTTGAAGAAAATGACGGCAAAACCTTTAAAATAATATTCGCTTCGTTCCCAATTTCCAGCTTGGGAATGAGTTGGTGGAGGGACACGGCGCCCGTGCCCCTATGTGTGAACTCGAATAAGTCGTTGAAGGCCTTATTTAACGTACAGGAAATTCAGAATTAGGCCTGAAAGGGCGATATAAAGGTATAAACTAACGTGTAATTCCGTATTACGCCCTTTCAGGGCTTGTTGGTTTTTCCGTATCCCCAGGGCGTTGCCCTGGGCTAAGCTATTTCGCCCTTTCAGGGCTTGTTATATTATTCCATTTACCAGGGGTTTCACCCCTGGCTATAAACTTTCACCCCTTCGGGCCTGTTGTAGAGCGAAGAGGCTCTTCGCTCTGCATGGAATAACCCTGAAAAGCTCCAGAGGAGCGGCATATAAGGTGCATAAACAATATATCGCTTATTGTAATGTGGCATTTTAGCGATTAATATTTCACCCCTTCGGGGTTATTTTTTAGAACATCAAATTATCACAATAACTGCTATGCCGGACAAAAGAGATTACTACGAAGTTCTCGGAATAAACAAGAATGCTTCGAAAGAAGACGTCAAGGTTGCCTATCGCACGCTCGCCAAAAAGTTTCATCCCGACCTCAACAAGGATAATCCCAAACTTGCTGAAGAGAAGTTCAAGGAAATATCCGAGGCTTATGAAGTATTAATTGATGACAGCAAACGCGCCAGGTACGACCAGTACGGCCACGCCGGTGTGGCCTCTGATTTCGGTAAAGAAGGGTTTACCTGGAATAATTTTAGCCACGTTAGTGACCTGGAAGATATTTTTGGGCAAGATACTTTTTCCGACTTTTTCGGGCGGGGCAGCGTTTTTAGTGACTTTTTTGGCACGCGGGGGTGGGGGTATCAACAACCGCAGACACGCGCTAAACGAGTAAGGATCGAGATTTCCATGGAGCAGGCATATCATGGGCTTAACACCGAGGTGGCAATTCCCCATGTAGTCCGATGTGACTCCTGCGGCGGCACTGGCGCGGCAAGAGGCACGGCTCCAAAGGTTTGCTCCCACTGTAATGGGAAGGGGGAGGTTCAGCAAGAGCAGTTGCAAGGATTTGGCAGGATTATCAGGATTGGCGCCTGTCCCGTTTGCAAGGGACGGGCAAAAATCATTGAACAGCCTTGTCCAGATTGCCACGGTTGCGGAGAGGTGCAAAAGTTGGATAAAATCAACGTGAAGATTCCTCCCGGTGTGGATGAAGGAACAACCTTGAGGGTAACGGCGGATAAGGGTGACGGAAGATTGAAGGAAGACGTCTATGTAATCATAACCATTCATCCTCATCCGCGTTTTCAGCGGCAAGGGAGTGATCTTTATTTGGAAAAAGAGATCACGTTGACCCAGGCATCTCTTGGTTCAAAGGTCGATGTGCCGACACTCGATGGAAACGCCATGATGAAGGTGCCACCGGGAACGCAGACGGACACCATGTTCAGATTACGTAATTGCGGTATGCCGCTTCTGAAAGGGCATGGGTGTGGCGATCTTTACGTGCGGGTAATCGTGAGTACACCCAAGAATCTGACACAACGCCAAAAAGAGTTGCTCGAAGAGTTTGAAGTAATTGAGAAAAAGAAGTAACAGAGGCTATCCGGGATGCATAGATATCGTTTTTCGTTAAAGTTAAATTAGATCGCCTATGGCGACGGCTTATTTGTAGCGTAGACCTTCGTGGTCGGCTAATGGCGGGGGATAAACCCCCACGCTACTATAAATGTGTAACCGTACGAGTTCCGTTAGGAACAAAATATTGGTAGAAGATAAACATAAAAGCCGTGTTAGTTCCGTAGGAACGAAATATGGGTAAAATAATGGTATTTTCAATATGTCATGCCTACGGCATTTATGTTTGTATGCCCTTAATTTCTACCGATATTTTGTCCCTAAAGGACGTTAAAAAACAGACATAGATTACAACAGGCCCGAAGGGCTGAAAGGATATAGCCAGGGGTGAAGCCCCTGGTAAATGGAATAATGTAACAAGCCCTGAAGGGGCGACAGAAAAGGATGCTTAAGAGGGATAGGACACTTATCTTTCCTGGAATTTACCATTGTTTTGTTCCAGAAAACTAAATGAAGCAGGAGCTTGGGAACGAGAGTATGTCCTGTCGCCCCTTCGGGGCTTGTATTTCTTAATTATCTTTTACAGGGGGCTTCGCTCCCCGCTATATCCTGTCGGCCTTTCAGGCCTATCGTTGAATTTCCTATACATGACTTTTTTTATGCATAACATATAACAAGAAATGAAACCGGGGCAATGATTTACCTCTGAAGGACTTATGAATACGGCTATTATTACCATATCTGAGCAAGGCTTGGCAACTGCGCTAAGGATTGGAAAGGGCTATAAACAACCTGTTTCTCTGTATATGCTTGCCAGGATAGCAGAAGGCCGTGATTTAAAAAAAGACACGCTATTTACCGATATCACGTGCTTCTCAGAGTCGCTTTACCAACTGGTTCCGCGTCTGTTTAAACAATTTGACGGACTGGTGTTTGTTATGGCCATGGGGATTGTGGTGCGGACGGTTGCGCCTTGCGTGCAGGATAAATATACGGACCACGCAGTTGTGGTGGTTGACGACGTGGGGCGTTTTGTTGTCAGCATGCTCTCCGGGCATGAAGGAGGCGCCAACGTGTTGGCCGCTAAGGTTGCCGCCATATTACATACGGATGCGGTTATCACTACCGGCACGGAAGCTCAAAAAGACGTTATTATTGGCGTCGGTTGCAAGAAAGGCGTTACCTCGGAGGCCGTAAAAAGCTCCGTTATCGACGCAATTCAGAAAGTGGAAGTGAGTATAGATCGCGTCAGGCTCTTTGCTACCATTGACATAAAAGCGGAAGAAGCGGGTTTGTTGCAGGCGGCGGAGGAGCTTGGAATCCCCCTACGAGTGGTTTCGAAATCGGAAATTGCCACCTGTGAATTGGAGTACAGTAAATCGAACTTTGTGAAAGAAAAAATTGGCGTGTGGGCAGTCTGTGAACCTGCCGCACTTATTGCTGGGAGGAAGACACAATTAATCTTGAAAAAACAGAAATATCCCGGGGTGACAGTAGCCATTGCCCGGGAAAACTTTACGTGGTAGGCATCGGCCCCGGCGCAAAAAACGAGATTAGCCAACGGGCGCTGGATGCGTTAAGAAATGCGGAAACGATAGTCGGTTACCAGTTATACATAGACCTCGTTGCCGATCTTGTTGCAAACAAGCACGTCATCGCCTCAACCATGCGGAAAGAGGTGGAGCGTGTAAATCTGGCCATTCAAGAGGCGCAAAAAGGGAAAACGGTTTGTATCATCAGTAGCGGAGACCCCGGTGTTTATGGTATGGCTGGCCTTGTTCTCGAAGTGCTTTCGAAGGAAAACATCCCGTTGTCCGTAGAAATTGTTCCGGGCATTCCGGCCGCTAACGCCGCCGCCGCCGCCCTGGGCGCCCCACTCATGCACGACTATGCGGTCATCAGCCTCAGCGATCTGTTGACGACGTGGGAAACCATCGAAAAGCGCATACAATGTGCGGCTGCTGCAGATTTTGTTATCGTACTCTACAATCCTAAAAGTTCACAGAGGGACTGGCAGATTGAAAAAACGGTACAGATCATCCTCCAGCACAAGCCGGCGACAACCCCGGTCGGCATTGTGAAGGATGCGAGCAGGGAGGGAGAATCCGTGGTGATAACAACACTTGACAAAGTTGTTACGCACCCGATAGACATGACCACCATCATCATCGTCGGCAATTCAACCACCTTTACGTACCGCGACTTTATGATAACAAAGCGTGGTTATAGCGTTTAGCTAAAATGCCAAATACGATAAAGCTCCAGAGGAGCGATATATTATTTAGGCCCCTTGTATGCCGCTCCTCTGGAGCTTAACCGCGGTGTAGATGCTCATTCTATTAATATACCGCTCCTCACGGAGCTTTTCGGGGTTTTTCAAAACACTAAAGTGTTACAATAAATATATGTCCATAACCATTCTTACAGCATTATTGATCGAAAAACGGCTGGGCTGGGCTGGGCTGGGCTGGGCTGGGCTGGGCTGGGCTGGGTGGCATGGACAAACAAGTTTGTCCATGCCACCCAGTATAAGGCGTATCTGTATATACCGTGGAGGAGGTGCACGCGTGAATAATTCAGGAAATAGCACACCAACCATCTCAGAAATTTCAGATACAGGGTTGTACCGTTCGGAAGGGCAAGCATCCAAACAGAGAAAAGCGTATCAATCACCCGTTCGTCTCCTGCTCATCATAGCCTGCTCGATATTCGTTATCGAAACATTATTGATGACATGCTTCTCTTTCTTCCTGCCGCCATTTCCCTCCAAGTGGGTTATGGTGTTCCTTGATTCCGTGACGTTGATGGTTCTGCTCAGTCCCATACTCTATTTTTTGTTGTTCCGCCCGCTGCTTCGTCACATTGCCGAGCGCAAGCGTGGTGAAGAAGAGATACGACTCTTGCAAACAATGACCCGGGTAATTGCTGAATCCCGTGATTTTCACTCTGCGCTGGAAGTGGCAATGCAAAAGGTTTGCGAAACCACAGGCTGGGTTGTGGGAGAAGCATGGGTGCCCTCTCCCGATAGAAAATGCCTCGCATTTAGCGCGGCGTGGCATTCCAACAAGATTGAAGATGGGGGGAAATTTATAGCGGCGAGCAAAAGGTTTACCTTTCTGCCTGGAATTGGGCTTCCGGGGCGTGTCTGGTCTTCCAAGAAGCCGATGTGGATAGGGGATGTTACAACAGACACGAACTTCCCGCGCGCACCCATTGCCAGGGAATATGGTCTCAAAGGGGCGATGGCTATTCCTATCTGCCTCGACAATGGAGAAGTATTTGCCGTAATTGATTTCCTTGCGCCCCGATTGTTGTCTGAAAAGGACGAACGGCTTTTAGGTCTTGTTTCTGCGGTTACCATTCAACTGGGGTCACTCATCCAGCGCAAACTCGCTGACGAAGCACTGCAAAATGCCCTCCATGAACTGGAACAGCGCAGCTTCGAGATTCGCACGCTCAGCGAAATGAGCGATAACCTGCAAGTCAGCAATACAGCGGAAGAAGCGTACTTTGCTGTTGCTCAATCAATCCGTCTGTTATTTCCAACAGGCGCGCTGCTCGTATGCAGCACTTCGAGGAATCTGCTTAAGGCGGTAACGGTTTGGGGTAAAGTATCACTGGAAGAGCCGATGTCCCTGGACGACTGTTATGCCCTGCGACTTGGGCGGCCTCATACGGTTATGGATATCCAGATCGGTTTACGGTGCCACCATCTGGGGGAAGGCGCAGACCCATACCTGTGTGTGCCGTTTATGGGGCAGGGTGAAACGCTTGGGGTGCTGTACCTATCGGCTGGTCCGCCTAGCGCATGGGGTGACAAAAACCAGAGCGAAGCAAAACGGCGGCTGGCCATTGATGCATCAGAACGCATCGGGCTGGCGCTTGCCAACCTGAAACTCCGTGATGATTTGCGTAACTTATCCATTCGGGATGCGCTTACGGGGTTGTTTAACCGTCGCTATCTGGAAGAATCGCTGGAACGGGAAATCGACCGTGCCGGGCGCAAAGGCACGCCGCTGGGGGTGGTCATGCTCGATATTGACCACTTTAAACAGTTCAATGACACCTTCGGTCACGAGGCTGGCGATGCCATACTTCATGAAATTGGTGTGTTCCTGCAGCGACACGTTCGCAGCAGTGACATTGCCTGCCGCTACGGTGGTGAGGAATTTACGCTCATCATGCCGGAGACATCTTTAGAGGTTGCCTGCCAGCGTGCTGAGCATCTGCGTGAGGCCGTTAAGCACGTGCAGGTGCAGCGTGTCCAGCGGTCTCTGGGTTCCAAGCATTCTCGTTCGGGGTGGCAGTTTTCCCGGATCATGGATCAACCGCAGAGACACTCTTGCGAGCCGCCGATACAGCCCTTTACCAGGCAAAGGCTGAAGGACGCAATAGGGTCCGTGTGGCGGGTTTGTAGAGCGAAGAGGTTCTTCTCTCTACATAAAAAACCACG
>JACVXV010000006.1 GCA_015661205.1 Candidatus Brocadiaceae bacterium | reverse complement strand
AGGGCTTTTTGAAAATCCACCCCAGTAAAATCAAGGGTTTCAAGGCGTTGAATGCCTAAAAATGACCGTTTTGGGGCGCGAATTGCGAAAGTCGGGTTAGCTCATTTTTTCTTCATGTTTTATCACTCATTTATGTCTCTGATCGAAAATCGCCTCATTTTAGCTTTTTAAAAACCAAAACGACGGTTCCCATCGGCTTTCAATTATAAGGGTTTTTCAACAGAGTCATTGATGCGGTGTTTTCGAAAAGGGATTGTATCGGAAAAGTGGCCGTTAGAAGCATAAATTTTTATAAAAACAGTAGTTAAGAAGTGGTCTGATGTGCGTTCGAGGGAAGAGTTTTAGTTTGACAACATTGAGCTTTTCGCTATAATAATAGGGATTACTTTTACGAAAATGTCTATTTATACTAATGAAAGGTAAGCGAGAAATTGCGGAGTGATAAGATAACCAAAGGACTTGAACGCGTCCCGGCACGGGCGCTTTTGTACGCTACAGGTTTGAGCAAAGGCGATATGGGCAAACCTTTCATTGGTATTGCCAGCAGCTTTACTGATTTGATTCCAGGACACGTACACATGCGTCCGCTGGAAAGGGCTATCGAGAAGGGCATTCATGCAGGGGGAGGTGTTAGCTTCATTTTTGGCGTTCCCGGCATTTGTGATGGGATAGCGATGGGGCATGATGGGATGCGCTATTCTTTGGCATCGAGGGATCTTATTGCGGATATTATAGAGTGCGTATGTAACGCTCACAGTCTTGACGGATTGATCATGTTGACAAACTGCGATAAGATAACGCCTGGCATGTTAATGGGCATCGCCAGGATTGATATACCGGGTATTGTGGTTACTGCCGGTCCAATGATATCAGGCCGTTACGGAAAACAAAAGCTGTCCCTGGTGAAAGATACCTTCGAGGCCATTGGTAGGAGGCGTAAGGGGGAGATTGGGGATGAGGAGTTGTCCTGCCTTGAGATGGAAGCCTGTCCGGGCGCTGGTTCCTGCCAGGGGCTTTATACCGCCAATACTATGGCGTGTGTGACGGAGGCGTTAGGGATGTCCCTCCCAAGGTGCGCGGCGGCGTTGGCCGTTTCTGCTGAAAAAGAAAGGATTGCATACCAGAGTGGGCAAAAAGTGGTGGAGATTGTTAAAAAGGGGGTCACCGCAAGATCGATTATGACCCAAAAGGCCTTTGAAAATGCCATTATGGTTGATATGGCGCTTGGCGGTTCTACCAACTCTTGTTTGCACATCCCGGCCATTGCGAAAGAAGCAAAGGTGGCTGTTGATTTGAAGATGTGCGATACTATCAGCGCGAGAACACCCCACATTGCAAGCCTTCAACCGGGTGGAGAATACCTGCTGGAGGATTTATATTATGCGGGTGGTATTCCGGCGGTTATGAAGCGATTGTACGATGATATCCATGATTGTCCTACGGTGAGCGGCTTTACTACGAAGGAAATTGCAAAGGCGGCGGTAGTCAGTGATGAGGACGTCATCAGGGCAAAGGAAAATGCCTGTCATAAAGAGGGTGGAATCGCGGTTTTGTATGGGAGTTTGTCGCCAAAAGGCTCTGTGGTTAAACAGAGTGCGGTATCCGCGAACATGATGAAGTATAAAGGCGTTGCAAAGGTGTTTAACAGCGAAGAAGACGCGATGAAGGCCATCATGGACTCGCAGGTTAAAAGCGGTATGGTAGCGGTTATCAGATACGAAGGGCCACGCGGCGGCCCCGGTATGAGGGAAATGCTGGCGCCTACGGCGGCGCTTATCGGTATGGGGCTGGGTGAATCCGTTGCGTTAATTACCGATGGGCGTTTTTCCGGCGGCACCCAGGGACCGTGTATCGGCCACGTTGCCCCGGAGGCGATGGTCGGCGGACCCATTGCACTAATTGAAGACGGCGATGAAATTTCCATAGATATTCCTCAACGCCGGTTGGATTTAAACGTTTCTGAAAAAATACTGGCAGAGCGTAGGGCAAAATGGACTCCACCGGAGCCGCGGATAAAGGAGGGGATGTTGGCGCGATATGCTAAATGTGTGACGTCTGCTGATAAAGGTGCGGTATTGATGGACGGTTAGGAAAGTGCGCTCTTGTTTCAAGAGAGAATTATTTTGTGATGTTTTTGGTAGAAATGGTGTAGTATTAAGTAGGTGACGGTTCGCGTAGTAGCGGTTAAATTGAAGACATCCCCCTGTTTTACCCCTTTTTTAAAGGGATGATTTTGAAAACACACGGTAAAGCGGGGGATGTCTTCCAGCGTTATTTTATACCGGCTGAACTGTCGCAAAAGGAGAAATAGAGAAGAGAGAATACGGCATCGGTTCGGTTCTTTCTTCTCCATTTCTCCTTTTTGTGTCTCTCAGACCCGTTCGGGGTTGGGTCTTTCGCGTAGATAAAATTTCCCGTAAAGTAATGCTACCCGGTGGTGTAATGGTAACACTAGAGATTTTGGTTCTCTCATTGGAGGTTCGAGTCCTCCCCGGGTAGCCATTATATTTTATGGGATATATGAAAAATTTGACGCCGTTATAAACTATGGGAGAAACCACAGCAATTATTCTTGCCGCAGGGAAGGGGACGCGTATGCGCTCCCCGTTACCGAAGGTGCTGCATACTGTTTGCGGATTCACCCTCTTGGAGTGCGTTGTTAACGCCGTGCGGGAAGCTGGTGTTTCGAAAATCATTGTAGTTGTTGGCGATAAGGGGGATATCGTAAGGGAGAGCCTTCAGGGTCTGCCCGTGACAATAACGGAACAGCGCGAACAATTGGGGACGGCGCACGCCGTTATGTGTGCAAGACCCGCTCTCACGGGGGGATTGGACACCGTTATTGTGCTGAATGGGGACACCCCGTTGATTAAACCGCAAACAGTGCGAGTCCTGATAGACGCAAATTCCGGGTCGAACGCTGACGTGACGATGCTGTCTGCCCATCTGGAGCGGCCAAAAGGATACGGGCGGGTTTCTCGCGATGCGCAAGGGCGCGTCAAGGGCATTGTGGAGGAAAGCGAGGCGAGTGCGGAAGAGGTAAAGATCAATGAAATTAACGTTGGGATGTATGGCTTTAAGGGGGCGTCGCTTTTAGCTGGGCTTGAAGCAATCGTCCCCCATAATAAAAAAGGGGAGTATTATTTAACCGATATCATTTCGATTTTCTATCGAAGCGATAAGCGGGTTGAAAGTATTGCCGTTACAGATACGGCCGAGGTGCTGGGCATTAATACCCAGTGGGAACTGGCGGAGGTTAATCAAATAAGGCGTAATGAAATTCTGTGCTCTTTGATGGACCGTGGGATAATCATTGCAGACACCACTAGCGCTTTTATTGAAAATTGCGTGGAGATCGGTGAGGGGACGAAGATATATCCCTTTACCTACATCGGTAAAAACGTGGTAATTGGCCGGCGGTGCCGTATAGGGCCTTTTGCGTACGTGCAATCCGGCGCAAGGGTCGGGGACGACGCTGAGGTGAGAAATATGGCTGAATTTGAAAAGGCGGGGGGGTTTTCACAGGATTACGGATAAACTATGGATAATAAGAGAAGGCTTGACGGTATGAACGATTTAAAAATATTTACGGGAAATGCAAATCCCAACCTTGCGAAGAAGATTTGTGAACATCTTTCAATCCGGTTGGGGGACGCTTATGTGGGGCGTTTCCCCGATGGAGAGATTGATATAAAGGTGAATGAAGACGTTCGGGGATCCGACGTATTTTTGGTGCAACCGACGTGTGCGCCCGTGAACGAAAATCTCGTAGAGTTACTTATATTTATTGATTGCTTACGGAGGGCATCCGCTTCGCGCATTACGGCGGTGTTGCCCTACTATGGATACGCCAGAAAAGACAGAAAAGACGAGGGGCGGGTGCCGATAACGGCAAAGTTGGCCGCAAATATCATTACCGAAGCGGGGGCAGACCGTGTGCTTACCGTAGACCTGCACGCGGCGCAGATACAGGGTTTCTTCGATATCCCCGTGGACCACTTGCTGGCCTTTCCCGTAATTTCGAAATATTTTGCAGCGATGAACATGGAAGACCTGGTGGTAGTGACCCCGGACGTTGGCGGTATAAAACTGGCGAGAAATTATTCCAAGAAATTGGGAATAAAGATGGCGATTGTGGACAAGCGAAGGGTCGGTCCGGAGGAAACGGAGGTCGGGTTTGTTATAGGAGACGTTAGCGGTAAGAACGTGGTAATGATTGATGATTTGATAGCCACGGGGGGATCTATTGCCCAGGCCGCAAACGTCCTGAAAGACCGTGGGGCAAAGGATATTTACGTAGGCACTACCCATCCGGTTTTCTGTGGGGCTGCCGTACAAAAGTTGGCCGCCGCGCCGATTAAAGAGATTATTGTGACCGATACCATTCCACTTGGCGACAAGGTAAGGGGGCTTGGAGATAAGATTAAGGTGTTGACGATTTCCGGGCTATTAGGGGATGCTATTAAGAGAATTCATCGTCATGAGTCCGTGAGTTCTCTCTTTGTTTAATAATTTTATGTTTTGGGGAGTAGGATAGATGGAAATTTTAGAGTTGAAGGCAGAAAAAAGAACGACGAAAGGGAGTAAGGCCGCGAGGAAATTGCGAGATAGCGGACAAATACCGGCGATATTATACGGTCACAAAGAGGACAATGTCATGCTCTCGTTGAAAGATACTGACTTTATGCGGTTATTGCAGACGAGAACCAGGTTGATTTGGCTGGCATTTGATAACAAGAAAGAGTCGGCTCTTATCAAGGACGTACAGCACGACAATCTTTCCGACAAGATTGATCACGTGGATTTCTCAAGGATTGATTTGGACGAAAAGGTTCATTTACGGGTATCAGTAGAGGTGTATGGAGAGCCTGTCGGCGTAAAAGACGGCGGTATTTTAACGCACACGTTGAAATCCGTTGAAATAGAATGTCTTCCTGCCGTTATACCGGAGAAGATAAAGGTAAACATATCGTCGTTAGGTTTGGGCAAGTCCCTTCACGTTAGAGAACTTCCCCAAGTGGAAGGTATTCGATATCTGCCGGATCCGGAGACCGTTGTTGCGTCTGTGCATCAGATTTCCGATGTAATAGCGGCGTCGGAAGAGGAACTGTTGGCGGAACCGGAGGTTATTACCAAGAAGCCTAAAGAGGGTGAAGAGGGAGAACCGGAGAAAAAGGCGTAGCATTGTTGTGATAATGAAGATCATAGTCGGTTTGGGTAATCCGGGAGAAAAGTACGTTAAGACGAGACATAACGTGGGTTTTATGGTGATCGACCACCTTTCCCAACTGTTTGAAATGGGATTGGCACAGAAAAAACTCCAGTCCCTCTTTTACAAAAAATCGGTAGCACAGGAAGATATTGTCCTGTTAAAGCCACAGACGTTTATGAATTTAAGCGGACACGCGGTCAAAGAAGCCGCAGATATGTACAAGGTTTCGCTGCAGGATATCATAGTTATCTGTGACGACCTGGATTTGCCTTTAGGAAAGCTGCGGGTAAGGCGTAGCGGTGGTTCCGGCGGGCATCGGGGTATAGAATCCCTTATTGCATCTTTGGGATCCAGGGAATTTCCCCGCTTACGGGTGGGCATTGGACGTCCTGCTGTGGGAGACGCTGCCGATTACGTTCTATCCCGGTTTTCAAAGGAAGAATATCCGCTGATAGAGGAAACCCTTGATAAGTCTTGCCAGGCGTTAAAAACATGGATTTTCGATGGTGTAGAAGTGTGTATGAACGCATTTAATTGAGGTTGTTTTTTTCTGCATATTTTATTGAATAGAGGAGGAAGAAAATTTGAGGATGTATGAAGCGCTGTTTATAATTGACAATGCACGTGCAAATACAGAATGGGATGCTGCAATTAAGCACATTCAGGATATTTTGCATAAAAATGGGGCAGAGATTCTAAAGACCGAAAAATGGGGTGAAAAGAAACTGGCGTATAAGGTCAAAGGGCATAAGCGTGGGACGTATTTACTGGTGCATTTTAATGCCAAGAGTACGGCTATTCCGACGCTTAGAAGGGATTTCCAGTTGTCGGATTACATTGTTCGCTCGTTGATCGTTAAGGACGATAAGATTGAGGAGTTGTCACAGATAGTCCCGGTTGAGGGTGCAGCGCCTGCCGTAGTGGTGGGAAAGGAAGTTGTTGAGGTTCCTGAGATAAGCTTGTTGACGGAAGAAGTTGTGTCTGCCAAGGTTACGGATAACGTTTAGGACCGCATAGCCGTTGGCCGTACTGAGGGGTTTGAAAACCGGGTAAGAAGTCTTGTAAAAATATGTGAAAATTACAATAATCAAGGTTTTTAAAAGGAGCAAGGTATGGCAAGTCTTAATAAAGTATTTCTTATGGGTAATCTTACGCGTGACCCTGAATTGCGGTATACCCCTGCAGGGTTGGCTGTTGCAAGCTTCGGGATTGCGACCAATCGGGTGTGGACGGCTAAAAGTGGAGAGCAGAAAGAGGATGTGTGTTATGTCGATATTAGTATTTTCGGGCGTCGGGCCGAGGTTGTGGGTGAGTATTTTAGCAAAGGAAATCCGATCTTCATCGAAGGGCGGCTCCAGTTCAATCAATGGGAAACAAAAGACGGGCAAAAAAGGAGCGCGCTCCGCGTTGTGGCGGATAATTTTCAATTCATAGGCGGCACCGCGAAACGGCCTGAAGGGGAATCGGGTAGTTTACCAAAAGACGGGAAAATGCCTGATGTAATGTCCGAAGATGTTAATCTCGACATTAACAATGAAAACATACCTTTTTAATGTACAGCCTGTTTGTCTGGAACAGGCGATGGTTTTAGAGGATAATTTACGATAAGGATAAAGACACATGAGTAAAAAACAGTTTAACAAAACGAGCAAATGCCGATTTTGCAGAATGGGGGCAGATGACATTGATTATAAGGACACGCAAAATTTGCAAAAGCTTACAACGAGTCAGGGAAAGCTTTTTTCTAGAAAACGTTCGGGAAATTGCGCCCGTCATCAGCATTCGGTAAAGCTTTCTATTAAAAGAGCCAGATTTATGGCGTTACTTCCGTTTGTGGCGTAGAAGGGGGATTGTCATGGAATTGTTGTTGAAGAAAAACGTGGACAAGCTTGGCAGGGTCGGCGACGTGGTAAAGGTGCGGGAAGGATATGCAAGGAATTTCCTGCTTCCCAAAGGGTTGGCGACAAGCGTAACCCCTGCCAATTTGAAGCAAATTGAAAAAGAAAAGATGAAGATGGAACTGCTACTGAAAGAAGAGAGAGACAGGTTGCAGGGTGTGTTGGAAAAGATATCCGCCGCTTCTTGTACGATAACGGCAAGGGCAAATGCAGAAGGCAGGCTATTCGGTTCGATTTCGTCTGCAATGATCGCCGAGGCGTTGGCAAAGGAAGGGTATCCGGTAGAAGAGGAAATGGTATTACTGGATGTCCCAATAAAAACATGTGGGGTATTCGACGTTACGGTGGCGCTGAATATTGAAATGAAAACGAAGTGCAAGGTGACCGTTGTTGCCGAGGAGTCTAGTCAGCCGGTAAAAGAATAATTTCATTGTGGAGAACGGTCAATGGTGGTTGAATCACTGCTTGAGCGCACGCTGCCTCAGAGTGTCGAAGCGGAAATGAGTGTTTTGGGCGCGATGTTGCTGGATAACGAGGTGATAAACGTTGTAATCCCTCTCGTGAACAAACAAAGTTTCTACAAGACGGCGCATCAGGAACTGTATCAGACGGTTCTGGAACTCTACGATAAGGGGCAGGTGGTTGACCTCGTTCTTCTCCGGGAAGAGTTGAAGAAGCGTTCGTTATTGGAGAAGGTTGGCGGCGTAGAATATCTGATTGAACTGGAAGACGCCGTCCCGACCATTGGAAACGTAGAATACTATGCAAATATTGTGCGCGAAAAGGCCATTAAAAGAAGCCTGATCGAAGTCGCGGCAACTATACAGAGACAATCATTTGATGAATCTATTGATACCGATAACTTGCTGGATGCCGCTGAACGGTCTATCTTTGACGTTACCCAGAAAAAGTTTAATGCGGCGTCCACGAAGCTGAATGAAATTCTAAAAGAAACCTTCAACCGGATTGAAAATTTACATGACAGGCAAAACAGGCTGACGGGATTGGCCACGGGCTTTTATGATCTTGACGACATGACCTGCGGCCTGCAGCCGTCGGAGCTTATCATTGTTGCTGCAAGGCCCAGCATGGGCAAGACAAGCCTTGCTTTAAATATCATTGAGCACGTCGGGGTCGTTGAGAAAAAGCCCGTCGTCTTATTTTCCCTGGAAATGTCGGCACATCAGGTTGCCCAAAACATGCTTTGTTCCCATGCCAGGATAGATGCTCACAAACTGAGGCGTGGTTTTTTGGAGGACAAGCAGTGGAGCGACCTTTCCTACGGCCTCGGTTCACTCTCGGAGGCGCCCATCTTTATTGATGACACGCCTGGTCTTACCGTTTTGGAGGTGCGCGCAAAGGCGCGCAGGCTCAAGGCGCAGTATGACGTTCAGCTTGTGGTTGTTGATTATTTACAATTAATGGAAGCGTCACGCGGGGAGAATCGCCAGCAGGAAATATCCATAATTTCCCGCGGTATGAAATCCCTTGCCAGGGAGCTGTCCATTCCCGTAATCGTCGTGTCGCAGTTAAACAGGTCGGTTGAGTCGAGGGAAGGCCACAAGCCGCGCATGTCTGACCTGCGTGAATCGGGGTCGATAGAACAAGATGCGGATGTCATCATGCTCCTCCATCGTGAGGATTATTACGACCCTGAGAAAAAAGACGGTACGGCAGAGCTGATCATTGCCAAACAAAGAAACGGTCCGATAGGGGTGGTAAAAATGGCGTTTCTTTCTCAGTTTATGCGGTTCGAAAACTTAGCATCCGTAGGTATCCAATGAACGCGTGCAGGATTTTATTACGGGTAGTGGGGTTGATTGTTGCGCTTGTTATCACCTTACATTTCGGGCACGCAAAAAATCTTCATGCCGAAAACAGGAAACCCCCGGTTCCCATCATAAAAAAGATTGAATTTAGGGGCAACCAGAGGATCAGCGTCTCCGCCATAAGAGGCAGCATCAGTGTGAAAGAAGGCGACCCCTTTGATTCGCAGCTCATAAGCCGTGACGTGGACGCTATATGGTCGTTGGGGTTCTTTGATAATATTGAAATAGAGATTGAAGAGTTGGAGGATGGGGTAAAGCTTGCATTTCTCGTTGTTGAGCGGGCGGTAATCGATGAAATACAGTTTCAAGGGAACAAAAAAATCAAGACCAAGAAGCTGAAAAAACAAATTGAGATAAAGCAGGGAGATTATTTGAAACCGTATCTCCTCAAGCTCGATGAAGAAAAGATTCGTGAATTGTACATCAAGAAATGCTTTTGCCGCGTACAGATTAAAGCAGAAGCCCAGACGGTGGACGGAAAGACGGTATTGACTTTCAACATCGACGAGGGTCCGAAGGTTCGCGTTGCCATGATTGACTTTCAGGGAAACACCGGACTTACGCAGAGAAAACTCCGCAAGCAGATGGAAACGAAACGAAAGCGTTTCCCCTCTTTCATTTTCCCGGGTAGATTCGAAACGAATAAGTTTGAGTCAGACGTCGAAAAAGTAAAAGAGTACTACATGAATAACGGGTGGTTGGACGTCGATATCGGATGGGAGATGACCTATAGCGAAGATAATAGTGAGATGTTTATCACCTTCCACGTAAAGGAGGGTGAAAGATATTATGTGCGGAGCCTGGAAATTGATGGAGAGTCGCTTTTTACCGATGAGGAATTAAAGCAGAAATTGAAGTTGAAAGAAGGTGGTCCTTTCTTCCTGGACGCGGTTGATAAAGATACCTATCAAATACGGCTGGCGTACGGAGAGCAAGGGTATATCGGCGCCGCGATTAAAGAAAAGCATTCCTTTAGTTCGGAAGAGGCAAAGGCTGACGTTTCTTTTAAAATAGAGGAAAGGGATAGATCTTATATTGAAAAGGTTAAGATAGCGGGAAATGATAAAACACGTGACAACGTTATCCGGAGGCAGGTGACGTTTCATCCGGGTGAAAAGCTGGATACCGAAAAGATACGTGACACACAGCGGCGGCTTACCAATACCGGATATTTTGATATGGAATCCGGTATGCCGGCTGGTATTAATTTTGAACCCGGTTCCGAGCCAAACCAGCAGAACGTGCTGATAGACGTGAAGGAAGGACGAACGGGCATGCTCAGATTTGGCGGCGGTTATGGCGCCAATGTCGGTGCATTTGGCGATATTTCATATACCGATAGAAACTTCGACGTTACCGATCTGCCTAAAAGCTGGGATGATTTTCTGGCAGGTAATGCCTTCCGCGGGGGTGGAGAAATACTGACGTTGCGGTTTAGCCCCGGTTTTGAAAGAACGGAAATCATGGCGTCGTTAACGAATCCGTCCGTTTTTGATTCTCCGTACAGCGCCGGAGCAAGCCTCTTTGATTACTTGAGATGGTATCGTCTCTATCAGCAGCAAAGCATGGGTTCCAGGGTGACCGTTGGCAGGGAAATCCAGAGGGACTTTTTTGTGCGGCTTAGCCCTGAGTTCAATTATATTGATATCGATAGCCGTAGATTTGATTCGCTGGAAGCTATCCCGAAGGACGTATTGGATGCGGAAGGCAGCTACTTGAAATCAGCCATTACCCTATCGGCAAATATGATGAAGACTGACAACATTTACATGCCGACGCGTGGGTATGATGGTGAATCAGCATTAGAATTTTCAGGGATGGACGTAGACCTTGCCAAATATACCATAAAGTCAACAAAGTATACTACCGTTATGGAAGTGCCAAAATGGGGAAAACACGTTGTTGCTTATGGGGGAACCTTCGGTGTTTTGCAGCCGACCACCGAAAACGGCATTCCAATCTTTGAAAGATTTTATGCGGGTGGTTACGGGTCGCTCAGGGGTTTTAATTATCGTGGCGTGTCTCCGGTTGATGAGGTTACGGGAGATCAAATTGGTGGTAATTTATTGATGTTAATGAATGCGGAATATCTTGTTCCTATTTATAAAGACATCATCCGTATGGCGGTATTTGTTGATACCGGAAAGGCCGATAGGGATATGAGTGACATTAATTTTGACAAATTCAGACTGGCTACCGGACTCGGCTTGAGGTTGAACGTCCCCTTTCTCGGCCGTTCTACTATAGCAATAGACTATGGTATCCCTGTTCTTAAAGAGGATATGGATGAAGTACAGGCATTTTCATTTAATTTTGGAGGCGGTGGAGGCTACTGATTATGAAACGAAAAGATTTGTATAAGACTAATGATAAAAGAAACAACAGGGCGTTCATTTATGCATTTGTAGGTGTTGTGTGTTTGTCCCTGTTTGTCGTGAATAGTTTTCCGAAGCAGGTTGTGGGTGCGGATGCGACTTCTGTGAAAGCGTTAAAAATAGGGGTGGTTGACTTAAATGACGTATTTTCAAAGTATGAGAAACGGAAGAAGTGTGACACTCAACTGAAAGAACAAGAGGCCCAGTACCAAAAAAGCATTAATGATAAAAAGAAAGAACTGGTGGCTCTAAGTGAGAAGATACAACTTATGGACTTGGGAAGCGAAGCGAGAAAAAAGGATGAAGAAACCTTTGAAAAAAAGAATATGGAGTTGGAGTCTTTTGCAAAATTTGCGGAAAAAAACCTGGTGAAGAAGTACAAGAGCTACTTTGAGGGTCTTTACACAGAGGTCTGCAAAGAAGTGGAAGAAATCGGCAAGCGGGAACAATATGACCTGATTATAAAAAAAGAAGAGCCGGAATTGCAGGGCGGAGGAATTTCTGAATTACAGTTTAAAGTTGGAATCAAAGCGGTGTTGTATAATTCCGATGCGGTGGAACTGACAAGCCGCGTGATTGATAGCTTAAACAAGAAATATGCAGAAGTGAGCAAGGGAAAGTAGTATCGTGCACGATACACAAAAGACTATTGGCAGGGAAATACGGTATTCCGGCATCGGCATGTTTCGGGGTGAAAGCTCCAGCCTCTGCTTCAAACCGGCGTCGCTCAACTCGGGTATGTTTTTTACTCGTGTGGATTTGCCGGGATGCCCGAAGGTCGCTGCCCACGTGAAACGCCTGTTCGGTGACAACAAGCACGTCTGCTTAAAAGATGCGGAAGCGGAGGTCGAGAGCGTAGAGCACCTTATGGCTGCGTTAGCGGTGCTGGGGATTGACAACCTGGAGGTTGAAATTCATGGACGGGAAGTCCCCGCAGGAGACGGAAGCGCCCTTTTGTTTCTAAACCTCCTGGGCAAAGCAGGTGTTGTTGAGCAGAAAGGCGAACGCAAGGTTTTTATCGTCAAAACACCGATTATGGTCAACAGCGGGCAAGCGAGCATCAAGGCGTTGCCGTCTGAAAAGGGACTTGTTCTTTCTTACACCCTTGATTTTAACGGTTCTTTTGCAAAAAAGCAAAGCTGCGAGATACTGTTTACGGAAGATAGTTTTCGCAGGGAAATTATGTCGGCCAGGACGTTCGGCCTTAGCACCTACGTCGAAGAGTTTAAGAAACTGGGACTGGGCAAAGGGGTTACCGATGACAATAGTATCCTTATTCATGAGAACGGGGAGATGACAAAACCCATCTCCGGAAAACCGGCGGAATTGCGATTTCCAGACGAACTGGTGAGACACAAGATACTTGACCTTATGGGAGATCTTTATCTGTCCAATATGGCAATTCAGGGACACATTGTCGCTCATAGATCCGGGCATTCATTGAACGTACAGATGGCAGAAAAAATTGCCACGATTGCGATGCACCGGTAACAGACTGATAACCGGCCAAGTGGAATGGTATCGCTGGAAATTAAGGGAAAATGGGATGAAAATACATAAGTCGGCAATCGTGCATCCGGATGCCTGTTTGGGCAAGGACGTTGAAATCGGGCCTTTCTCTATAGTTGATAAAAACGCCACCATTGGGGACGGCACCATTATTAAAAACCACGTCACCGTCACGGGATTCACGACGCTAGGGAAAAACAACGTTATCCACCCGAATACCGTGCTGGGTGCGGAACCGCAGGACCTTAAGTACCGGGGCGAGCGCACGTACCTTATTATGGGCGATAACAACGTGGTGAGGGAGTGTGCGACCATCAATGCAGGGACTGCCGGGGGCGGTGGAAAGACGGTAATCGGTAACAACAATTTCTTCATGGCGTGCACACACGTTGCCCATGATTGCATTATTGAGGACAACGTCCTCCTGGCCAATGGTGTTTTATTGGGTGGGCATATCATGGTAGAGCGGGGCGCGAAATTAATGGGGCTGGTTGGCATACAGCCGTTTGCAACGATTGGGCGATACTCCTACGTGGGAGGCCATACCAGGATTGTGCAGGACGTTCCGCCGTACGTTATCATTGAAGGGCACCCCGCTAAAATCCGTCAGGTGAACGTTGTTGGCCTGGAAAGAGAAGGGTTTTCGGGAGAGCAAATAGACGAGATAAAACAAGCCTTTTTAAAATTGTTTCGTTCCTCTGAACTTAACAGGGCCAAAATCCTGGACGAATTGGAAAACCAGCCGGGTGTCATTCCGGAAGTCAAATACCTTCTCACATTCTTGAGAAACGTTGATAAGGGTAAACTGGGTAGATATCGGGAGTCTTTACGGTGTCTGGAACCAAAGATGAATAATTGATCATGCAGAAATTAAAAGTTGCCGTTATTGGCGTCGGACATTTGGGGAAGGAACACGCAAGGGTTTATGCCGGAACTCCCGGTGTTGACCTGATTGGCGTCGTTGACTTACGGCAGAAACAGGCGGAAGGCATTGCCAAAATGCATAACACCCGTGCGTTCATGCATTACCGGGACGTGATTGGCAGGGTATCCGCGGTAAGTATCGCCGTGCCGACCAAATCCCATTATGCCGTCGCAAAGGAATTCCTTCAAAATGGAATTCACGTTATGATTGAAAAACCGATGACGGGTACTGTATCGGAGGCGCAGGAATTAATCGATATTAGCAAATCAAAGGGATTGGTGCTGCAGGCGGGATATATCGAACGTTTTAATCCGGCGATCAGCGCGTTTAGAAAACTTGCCATTAAACCCAAATTTATTGAATGCCACCGGCTAAGCCCGTTTACCTTCCGGTCTGCGGATATTGGAGTCGTGCTGGACCTGATGATACACGATATCGATATCATCCTGAACATAACGGGCTCCCAGATAAAAAAAATCGACGCCGTAGGCGTCAACGTCATATCGGATAAAGAAGACATTGCCAACGTCCGCTTTCAGTTTGCCAACGGGTGCGTGGCAAACGTCACGGCAAGCAGGGTCTCCCTTACGCCGATGCGTAAGATGAGATTGTTTTCCGAAGATTCCTATATTTCTATTGATTATCAGAAAAAAGAAGCATTAATATATAAAAAGTCTCCGGAACTGACGCTGAATGCGTTAAACATTGCAGGCATGGACGTGTCGTCCATTGCCGATTTAAAAAGCTACGTCTTCGGTGATTTACTGAAGATCGAGCATATCAAGATGGATGATTACGAGCCGCTCAAAAAAGAACTCGAATCGTTTGTGCAGTGCATTGTGGAACACAAAGAGCCTCTCGTCTCCGGCGAAGACGGTTTGAAGGCTATAGAAGTTGCGAATAATGTTTTGTTAGAAATAGAGAAGAATCTCAAATCAGTCCAAACGTGAAGTAGGGAGGAGTAAACATGGCATCGTTTGATTTTTTACATATAGAAGCTGATATCAGAGACGGCAAAATTGTTGGAAAAGCGGGCGGCGTGCTGGGTCCGATGTTGCAGCAATACATTGATCAGTTTTTCGAAAAAGTCAACTCACTGAAAGTTATTGCAAAAGTTAACGGCATGCAGGTGTATAACCTCTATAATCCGCCGTTTCCAAGCCAGGCGGGCATGCGCTTCCTTGAAAGAAAATTGAGGATGATGCTGCAGAAGATGGCGTTTCCCGTTACCGCCAATCTGGCGATAACCCATAAATGCCAGTGCCAGTGCATCCACTGTAGCGCGGACCCCTTTATTGACGCCACCAAAAAAGACCTTACGGTGGAAGAAATAAAGACGGTTGTCGATGGGGCGTTGGACCTGGGAGCAAGCCTGATTATCTACGTGGGCGGCGAACCCATGCTGAGAGAAGACCTCTACGATTTGATTCGCTACGTGGATAAAACCAAGGCCATCTCGATGATATTCACCAACGGCCTGCTCCTGACGGAAGAGAACGTGAAAAGACTTGCTGAGGCAGGATTATTTTCATTGAACATTTCAATAGACAGCAGCGAACCGGAACTGCACAACGAATTCAGGGCGGTGCCCGGCTGCTATCAAAAGGCGTTTGCAGGGGCAGAACGGTGTAGAAAGGCCGGAATCCTGACGGGGATATCGACGTATGCGACTACGGAGAGCATCAAGACGGGAAAGGTGGAAAAACTTCTGAAGATTGCGCAAGAACAGGGATTTTCGGAGGTAACAATCTTTGATTGCATACCCTCCGGCCGGTTTTTGAAAGATGCATCCAAAATATTGACGGCTGAAGACAGGAAGCAACTGATCGCCATTACAAAAAAGTATCACGAAATGGACCACCCAATGGGGATAAACTGCATGTCGATTATCAACTCCCCCAGAGGCGTAGGGTGCTACGGGGCGCAATCGCAATTTTACATGACGGCGTACGGCGACATCAATCCCTGTGATTTTAACCCGATTAACTTCGGAAACGTGCGGGATATGTCGATTCAGGAGATATGGAAGAAGATGGTATCCCATCCCGACTTTAGCAAGAGATATCCTACCTGCCGTATGCAAAGCAAGGCGTACCGGAAGAAGTACATTGATCCGCTCCCCAAAGACGTCCGTTTGCCGGTAAGGATTGAAGACATTGCGCCCATTGAAATGGCGGATCAGGAAGTTTCCCTGGCAGGGGTTAGTTAACGGCAGAGGAATCAGCCGATAGGGCTGTCCTTCCGTCGTTTAACGGTGCAAAGCACCGTTGCACTTCAGAGGTGTTTTTATTGGTAGAGGAGATGGGATTATGAGCAGTGGAATTGTCATCACAAAGAAAATGAGCACGGGTGAGGTAACAAAAAAATATCCCGCCACAAAGGCGGTTTTCGCAAAATATTTCGGGAAAGGGTGCTTTGACTGCCCTTCGTTTGGAACGGAAGACATCAATCTTGCCTGCATGATGCACAGCACCGACGTTGATAAGTTTGTGAAGGAGTTGAACGAAGCAGCATCAAAACAAGAGGAGGTTAAGAAATAACTTGGAACCGATACGTTTAAAAGAAAAAATACAGTTCAATAAAGAACACTTTATTCCAAACATCCTATTTGCTTCTCCAAAGGTGAAGATGCCCCTTATCTGTATGGAGCCGGGGCAGGAAATACCTCCCCACGGCGGACACAGCATCGGCATTTTCTACGTGAAAGAGGGCAAGGGCGTTTTCTACCTTGACGACAAGAAGGTTGATATGGAAAAAGACACCATCATCATTGCCCAGGAAGGCGTTTCACGTGGGATGAAGTGCATAGAAAGAATGGTTGTTCTGGCCATTAGCGTAGGATAGCGATAGAGCGCTTCTCTTTCCGGTGAATACTTACCAACCTTATTATTAAAAACGTTAAATAACCATAACTGTTGAACTAATCTAAAAGGAATCATTATGAGCAAAGCCCAGCCTGTTGTACTTGATGTGAGAAATATTATACCCAGAGAAAGACACCCAAAGATTTTTAATACCTTCGACGGCTTGAAAAAGGGTGAGCTGATGGTATTGATAAACGACCACGACCCTAAGCCGCTGAAGTATCAATTGGATGCGGAACGAACGGGACAAATGAACTGGAAATACGTGGAACAGGGACCGGACATCTGGAAGGTAGAAATCACGAAGAATTAACACCACATCACGATGTGGTTGGATTAGTAGTGTGTAACAGTTACATCTGTTGAAGCTTATTCAATAGGAAGGAGAACGGGAGATGAACAAGGGGATAATTGGTGTGGTTTCTGTGGTAGCATTTGCCTTGTTTGGTAGTACTGGCGCTTTTTGTGACGCGCCTGGTGAGGCAAAAAAGGAGGCGGTAGGCACTCCACCGGTAGCGGCGCCAAAGTCTGCGCCAGCCGCAGAATCTGCGTCTACACAGGCTGTGGGCTCACCGGCGTCCATGGAGAAGAAATCGTCGGACGGTTCCATTACGGTGTCTTCTCAGCCAATGGTTGAGGAAAAAAAACCGGCAGTAGAGGAGAAGAAACCTGCAATTGAGGAGAAAAAGCTGGCAGTTGAAGAGAAGAAGCCGGTAGTTGCGGAAGAAAAGTTGGCAGTCGATGTGAAAAAACCGGATGCCGAGGAAAAAACGCCTGCGGTAAAAAAAGACGAAGTGATCTTTCGTTCAAAAGATAAAAGGACAATCCAACAGATCATCTCAGAACTTACCAAAGAAAAGATCGGCCCGGATAACTCCGGAGACCTTTACCATGGAGGTTTAACGGCGACCTATACGCAGCCGGAAGAGGTGTTTCCCGGTGAAGGCAAATTTGGAAAGTTGTTCAATTTTCTACCAATTATCAGATGGTATGACCCTGACCACTATTATACGCCCATTACGTCCGTTGCCGGCGAATTCAAACATGAAGAGTGCGTTATGTGCCATACCGTGCAGACGCCCGGCATTGTAGCCCAGTGGAGAAAGAGCAAACACGCAACCACCGAAAAGGGTGTTGTTGGCTGTAATAAATGCCACGGAAGCAACCATCAGCAGTTGTACATGCCTTCCTGGAAGCATTGCGGAGAGTGTCATAAGGAACAGACAGCAGGGCATCGCTCCGGCAAGACCGGTTCACATACGCATGCATTTCATGTAGGCGTGGTGGAGGCTAGCTGGCAGATATCAAAACCCGCGGCGGAGGTGACTGCCTGCGCCACGTGCCACGGCATTGCCGAAAACCGGTGTGACGGATGCCACACAAGACATGATTTTTCACTTGCTGAGGCAAGAAAACCCAATAACTGCGGTATTTGCCATACGGGTTTGGACCATTACGAATACGAGATGTACAGGGAATCGTATCACGGGATGATTTACGAGTCAGAGCAGCACTCATGGGACTGGACCAAGCCCCTGAAGCCTGCAAACTATAAAGTCCCGACCTGTGCGTACTGTCACATGAAAGATGGTGAACACAACGCTCAAAAGTCGTCAACAATTAACAGCCACATGGGAACCTCCCTCGTAGACAGGGGCGCTCCCAAATATAAGGAAGCCAGACAAAACTGGATCAATACTTGCAAGGGGTGCCATTCGCCACGTTTTGCGACAGACCAGTTGGAGGCTATGGATGAAGCGATAAAGGTCAGCTTTACGAAATGGCGTGAGGCGATGAAGATAGTAACGGATCTTTACAATGAAGGCCTGCTGGACCCCATGCCAAATGATCTTGCCCCCGATTATGCGGGACATTATACCTTCAGCTTGTTGGGTGGTGAAGGAAGGATGTTTAATGTCTCCGATATAGAGCGCACGTCGTTTGAGTTACTAGTTTACATAACCAATGCCGTATACAAGGCTATGGCGCATGGTGCGATGTACGGGGCAACGTATGGAAAGGGCGCCTTCTTGCAAGACCGTTGGCTCATTCAAATCAAGGCCGAAGCAAGCAGATTGAGAAGAATAAAAACCCTGGAAGACAAGGTTGGCATAAAACACAAGGCCTATGACTTCTGGAAGCATGGGGAATATACCGATTTACTTTTAGGTTGGAAGAGGAAGCCGGGCGACACGGATAAGGCCGCATGTAATCATGCAGGAGAACCTTGCCTGGCCGAATAACGCGCCTACAAGCGTTCCCTTGCGGAACAGACAGTTAGGAAAAACCAAAAAAGGCTTAATCCTTAAAACAGATTAAGCCTTTTTTATTTCCCCCCATGCAGGGCAGGCATCGCCTGTATTTTACTTGTATTGCTTATATGTTGAAATATTCGAAACGGGTGGTAAAATATAACGATATTTGTTTGTAGTTCATAAAAGACTTACACAAGAGATTAAAGAAGATATTGCAGGGCAATACATTAGATAATGGAAAGTAGGAATAAGACTATGTCACAGAAAAAATATATCGGGCTGGATATCGGCTCGGTGAGCGTAAAATCGGTACTCATTAATGAAAATAAGGAGATTTTGGAGAATCACTACGTTCGGACGCATGGCCAGACGGTAGAAATATTTCTTCTCGTTTTAAAAGAGATGTTTAACCGTACCCATATTGACGACATTGACGGTATCGCTATAACGGGTACCGGTGGAAAAATGGTGTCCGAATTAATGAATATTGCTTTTGTTAACGAGGTTGTCGCGCATAGCAAGGCGGCGACAACCCTGCATCCGGAAGCCAGGACCATTATTGAGATTGGCGGCGAGGACTCAAAACTGATGCTCATTGAGCAGGACGAGACCACAAAGCAAATAAAGGTGGCCGATTTCTCCATGAACACGATGTGCGCCGCCGGCACGGGTTCCTTTTTAGACCAGCAGGCCACCCGGCTTGGAGTCTCCATAGAAAATGAGTTCGGAGAACTGTCCCTGAAATCAAAAAATCCGCCGCGTATCGCCGGGCGATGCAGTGTGTTTGCTAAGACGGACATGATCCACCTTCAGCAGGAAGGCACGCCGGTGTACGACATTGTGGCGGGGCTTTGCTACGCGATGGCAAGGAATTTTAAAAGCAACATCGGAAAGGGAAAGGAATTTACCAAGCCCATCGTTTTTCAAGGGGGAGTTGCCGCCAACGTTGGTATGGTAAAAGCCTTTTTGGACACACTGGAGCTTAAGCCGGAAGAATTAATTATCCCCAAATATTTCAAGGTAATGGGGGCGCTCGGCGCAGCGTTTACCATTATCGACAAAGAACTTCATACACCCTACCGGGGTCTCAAAGAGGTTGAAGAGTATCTGCGGGAACGTGGCGCAAAGACTTCCAACCTTGAACCGCTGCGGGCGGAACATTACCCTATCGTCGATGGCGTTCATGCCATTGCGGAAGGCGAAAAGGTGGAGGCTTACGTCGGGGTTGACGTCGGCTCCATCAGTACGAATATCGTCGTTATCGACAAGGACAAAAACATCCTGTCCCGCCGGTATCTCATGACGGCCGGAAGGCCGCTTGAGGCGGTAAAACAGGGGCTTTATGAAGTGGGTCTTGAGGTTGGGGACAAGGTAAACGTCTGCGGGGCAGGTACGACCGGCTCCGGGCGCTATCTTACGGGCGATTTCATCGGCGCCGATATTGCAAAGAACGAAATTACCGCCCATGCCACTGCCGCAGCCAATGTGGATAAAAACGTAGATACCATTTTTGAAATCGGCGGGCAGGACTCCAAGTTTATACGGCTGGAAAACGGCGCTATCGTGGACTTTGCCATGAACAAGGTGTGCGCCGCCGGCACAGGGTCTTTTCTGGAGGAGCAGGCGGAGAAGCTCAGTGTAAGCATCAAGGGCGAGTTCAGCAATCGGGCGCTTTCGTCGTGCTGTCCATCACATCTTGGAGAACGGTGCACCGTTTTTATGGAATCTGACCTTAACCACCACCAGCAGCGCGGGACGTCGAAAGACGACCTGCTTGCCGGTCTGAGCTATTCCGTGGTGTTAAACTTCATCAATAGGGTTGTCGAAGACCGGAAAATCGGGAATACGATATTCTTTCAGGGGGGCGTGGCTGCCAATCGCGGCGTAAAGGCTGCCTTTGAAAAGGTGACGGGCAAAAAAGTCATCGTCCCTCCCCACCATGATATTATGGGCGCCATCGGTTCCGCCATTATCGCCATGGAGGAGAAGACGTGGGATAAATCACGATTCAAGGGGTTCGATCTCCGGCACAAACGGTACGATCTGTCTTCCTTCGTTTGCAAGGACTGTTCGAACATCTGCGAGATCAGGAAGGTCACGATTGACGGGGAAAATCCGCTCCATTACGGGAGCCGTTGCGGAAAGTTTGACGACGAAAGAACTTTGAAAAAGGGACGCCACCTGCCCCGGCTTTTCAAGGAGCGGAAGGACGGGCTTTTCAACACCTATAAGAAGAGCAAGCCTGATCATCCTACGGGCAAGAAGGTCGGCATTCCACAGGTTTCCACTTTTCACGACTTTTATCCGATGTGGAAGGCTTTTTTTACCGAATTGGGGTTCGAGGTCGTCACTTCAAGCGATACGAATAAAGACATTGTCTACAATGGCGTGGAAGTAATCACGGCAGAAACCTGCTTCCCCATAAAAGTGGCGCATGGACACGTGATTGACATGCTTGAGAAGGAAATTGATTATCTCTTCCTGCCAAGCGTTATTAACCTGTCACACGCCAGTTCAAAGCTTTCGCACTCGTATGCGTGTCCTTACGTGCAGTGCATACCGTATCTTGTGCGTTCGGCCATTGACTTTACGGACAGAAAGTTTGAAGTGTTGTCGCCGGTTATCCACTTTGAATATGGTGAGGAGTCGGTCAACGAAACGCTTCGCCAAATGGCGAAAGGCATGGGGAAGAGCGGCGCGGTTGTTACTGCGGCCATCAAAACGGCGAACGAGGCCTTAAAAACGTTTAACAGAAATTTGGAGGCGCGGGGAAAAGAGGTGCTGGAAAAACTGGGTGAAAACGAAAAGGCCTTTGTCCTCATCAGCCGGTCATACAACGGGTGCGATACGGGTATGAACCTGGGTCTCCCTGAGAAATTGAGGGATTTAGGGGTCTTAACCATACCGTTGGATTTTTTAACGCTTGATATCGAGGCGGTTGCCCACGATTACCCGAATATGTACTGGAAGACGGGGCAGAAGTTCCTTGCGGCGGCCAAAATCATTGCCAAAGACAAGCGGCTTTTCCCCTTATACATCACCAACTTCGGCTGCGGCCCCGACTCGTTTATAACAAAGTTTTTTATCAAAGAATTAGAGGGAAAACCCTGTTTAACGATAGAAATCGATGAGCACAGCTCGGACGTTGGGGCGATAACCCGGTGCGAGGCCTTCATTGACAGCCTTAAGAACGTAAAACTGGTGAACAATGGTAAGCGGATAAGAACTGATGTACCCCTCCGCTCGTTGCCGGCAACTAAGAAACGCAAGCTTTACGTGCCGTACATGTGCGACCACGGCAGGATGATTGCCTCTGCTATGAGGGCCCATGGCGTATTGGCCGAGGCGCTTCCTATGGCAAACAAGCAAACGGTGGACGTTGGACGAAAGTTTACTTCGGGCAAGGAATGCTATCCCGCGATCCTTACCACGGGGGATATCGTGAAAAAGGCGTTAAGCCCTGATTTTGATCCTGAAGCGAGCGCATTCCTTATGGCCACCGCCTCCGGTCCGTGCCGGTTCGGGCAATACAATAAATTTCAACGCATCGTGTTGGACGATCTTGGGTTTTCAAACGTGCCGATATACACCTTGGACCAGGAAGAAAACTACAATGAAGACACCAAGAACCTCGGCACCCATTTCCGCAAATTGTCATGGAATGGGATTGTCTACATCGATCTTTTGCAGAAAATGCAAAGGGAAACGAGGCCTTATGAATTGAACAAGGGTGAGACGGACGCCGTTTACGAAACCTTCGTGCAAAAAGCAGAACTGGCGCTGGAGAAAAACCTGGGTTTGGTTGTGCCTGCCCGTGAGGCGCGGGACGCATTTATAAAGATAAAGGTGGATCGGAGCAAGCCGCGTCCGCTGATAGGCGTTATTGGCGAGACGTACGTCCGATGCAACGATTATGCAAACAATTTCCTTACAAAAAGCATAGAACGATTGGGGGGCGAGGTGTTCATTCCTCCTTTCGGGGAATGGATTAACTACATTGCCCATTGCCGAAGAGAATCGTGTCGCTTTGAGAAGAATTACAAGGGGCTTCTCGGTGAAATCATCTCCGACATAGTTCAACGGTATGACGCCTACAAGCTAACCAGGGTATTTAAGGGAAGGATCAGGCACTTCCTGAAAGACGCCTCTATCAAAGACCTTATCAAAAAGGGAAAACCGTACATTGACGACTCCTACAGGGGCGATCCGGTGCTTAGTATGGGAAAAGTGGTTGAATATGTTGAGCATGGGTACGACGGAATTGTCAACGTAATCCCCTTCCACTGTATGCCGGGTACCGTGGTGAACGGTGTGCTTGAGAAATTCCAGAAGGATTATTACGGAATACCGTGCCTGAAATTGTCCTTTGACGGCCAGGAGCAGACGAACGAGGAAACCAGGCTGGAGGCGTTTATGCACCAGGCGTATCAAAGGATGGAAGGCAGGCTGAGTTCAAAAAAACCAAACAAGTCGATCCGCAAGCCACACGATAAAGCAAACAGCACACGCCAGATGGTCGCTAGCCACTGATAAGGTAAGCGCAAGGTAATTCCCGGTGCTTATGAGGAGGGGCGTCCTTTTGCGAGGATATAGTGAAAAAACATTCTAATATTCCTATCTTTATCCCGGAGCTTGCCTGCCCGCACCAATGTGTTTTTTGCAATCAGTCGAAAATCAGCGGAACACATTCCATCCCGCAGCCCAAAGAGATTCGGCATATTGTCGAGCAATACCTTGAAACAATGCCCGGAAACAGAATCATAAACATCGCCTTTTTTGGCGGGAGTTTTACGGGAATACCTGTTGATTTGCAGGAACAGTATCTGAAAGAGGCCTTTGTGTTTGTAAAAACCGGGAGGGTATCAGGCGTCAGATTGTCAACCAGACCCGATTATATCAATGAAACCATCCTTGAATTGCTGAAAAAGTACGGCGTAACGACCGTTGAGCTGGGTGCACAGTCCACCTGCCAGGAAGTCTTACATCAATCAGGACGCGGGCATACCCCCAAAGATATTCAAAATGCCTCCCGAATGATCTGCGCATATGGTTTCGAACTGGGTCTCCAGATGATGATAGGTCTGCCGGAAGACAGTTATGAGCGGTCTATTCAAACGGCCAACGATATCGTTTCATTCGGCGCTCGTAATACGAGGATTTATCCCGCAATTATTGTGAAGGGAACTGCCCTGGAAAAGCGGTATAGGGAGGGGAAGTACATTCCGTTATCACTTGTACAGGCGGTAGAGTGGACAAAGGATATCGTGCGTATATTTGAAAGGAACAATGTATCCGTCATACGGATGGGACTCCACCCTTCCGATGAACTCGTTGCCGGAAAATCACTGATAGACGGGCCATTTCATCCTTCTTTTAAGGAAATGGTTATGGCAAAGATATGGGAAGAGATCATTCATGCCAAACTGAAAGGAAATACCTCGAATAACATCAGGATATCTGTTTCCGATAAGCAGATGCATTATGCCATAGGGTATAAGCAGGCCAACAAAACGCAATTGCAATCAATGGGGTATACTGTCCAGTTTATAGGTAACCATACATTTTCTCAGTATCAAATAGATGTTTGCGATAATTGATTCCCGATCGTCGAAAAGGGTGATCACCACGTTAAAGGAATACGTTGAGGACGTCTTTGCGTTTCAAACGAACGAATTGACTTACGATTCCATTTCGGGGCATCCGGATATTTTCCTCTACCAGGATAAAGACCACCTTGTGGTTGCCCCAAACGCACCGGCAGTGTTATTCAAGTTTTTAGAGCGCTATAGTATTGCCTACCTGAAAGGAAAAATGGATGTAGGGAATGAGTTCGGCAACAGCGTCCAGTATAACTGCCTGGCTACGCCTGATTTCTTATTTCACAAACCGGGATATACCGATCCGGTAATTTTAGAAATAAACAGAGAGAAAGAGTTTATTCAGTTGTCTCAGGCCTATACACGATGCAGCCTTGTCCATTTGTACGGAAACAACTATGTCACTTCTGACAGGGGAATAGAAAAGGTATTGTTAAGAAAGGGATTATCCTGTATTTATTTTCATCCGGAAGAGATACGCATACGGGATCATAAGAATGGCTTTATCGGGGGCGCTGCCGGTGTATGGGAGAAAAACATATTTTTTAACGGAAATATTGAGCTGCATGAGGACGGACAGCGGCTAAAAGAACACTTATTGAATCTTGGACTTGAGATTGTCTGTCTTTCCGATGAATATTTATATGATGGGGGTTGTATATTTTTTGCTCAAACAAAAAATATACAAAAGATAGATTTAACCACGAAATAACATGTAAGAAATGAGAAATATCCATTTTAATCAGGGAGTGGCCAGTCCTGAAATTTATAGAGTGAAACACCATAAGTGTTTATAAAATAATAAGATATATCAAATAAAGGTTGCTTTCCTGCGTGCGATTTTTTAAAATGCCGGAGTTTTCATAACATTTCTGTAAAAGTGGCGACTAGAAAATCCAGATGGATTCTTTCTCGCGCAAAAAGGGAAGGGAAGCTATCTCTTGCATCATGTCGGCTGCCACCATATTGGCAGCCATTTTTGGGATGGAGTGGTTAATGAGTCACGAGGAAAGCTGTATTCATTGACGGCAAGCCAGAAAATCTGTTCGTCTGATCCCAACGAACTACTTGTCTGGTTGGCAGATGGGAGTTTTGTCCACGGTATCTGCCGTCATTGTGTTGATGCGAGTAATTCAAACCATTTGAAGCCGCTCGCGTCCATTGGCGAGGAGTACGTCATTGACCCAATCAACGACCTACGCCCTGTTTGTGCCAACTGTCATGCGGTCATTCACTTGCGGCACCCCCTACAGCGTTGATGGAAATACTTACCAGGAAGCCCTTTCGAATGTTGAGGTGGTTATACAAGAGTGGATCGAGACTGCAAAAGAATTGAAGCGGCCAATTCCGCCGCCTAAAGGAAAGCTGATGTACGCCTAACAAAGTGATCAAGAGGGACGCGACACAAAGGATGCCGTGCCGCTTCGCTTCGTCAGAGCCGCGTCGGAGTTTTATCGTCAGAAAGCCATTGACGTTATGAAAGAATCAAAAAGATATTACTTTGTAGATGAAGCTGGAGATTTAACTTTATTCAACAAGAGAGGTAGTGTGTTGATTGGGCAGGAAGGCTGTTCGAGTTATTTTATTTTAGGGGTGGCTCATATAACCAATCCTCATGATGTAAGAAAGAGGCTTGACGATTTAAGATCCGAATTACTCTCTGATTCTTACCTGAAGGACATTCCTTCTTTCCATTCAAAAACAAAATTGTCATTTCATGCAAAGGATGATTGCCCGGAGGTTCGGAAAGATGTTTATAAACTAATTTCCTCAATGGACATCAAGGTTTACGGCATTGTTCGAAGAAAGAAGAGTATCCTCAAAATGGTTCAAAAGCAAAACCAATATGACAAGACCTGGAAATATAATCAAAACAGCATCTATGATTCATGTGTAAAAAGAATTTTTAAGGATAGGCTGCATTCTGCTGAAGAGAATTATGTTACATTTGCCAGAAGGGGGAAGTCTGATAGAAACAAAATGCTTTTTCGTGAATTATCAAAAGCAATAAGAAACTTTGAAAAAACATCCGGTAAAACTGTCCATTCGCTTCATCAAGTATCTTCAAACTATCCATCCAATGAACCTTGTCTACAAGTTATCGACTATTTTCTATGGGCGTTGCAAAGATTGTATGAAAGACATGAAGATCGGTACTTTAACTATCTTAGAGAAAAATTTATAAGAATCATTGATTTGGACGATAAACGATTCAAGGACTACGGTGTATACTATGATAGTAGAAATGTATTGACGGTGAGTAAAAGAAAAGATTCTTTAGTAGGCTAGGTTCAATTTCTCGAACACACGGCATGAAGCCGACGTTCACCTATTAAAGAATCTTCGTTATTATTATACTTTCTTTACCTTTTGTAAAGAGTTTTTTAAAGGAATAAGTTAAAATTACCTAAAATCTTATACTAACACAACGCTCCACCTGCCCCAAAACATGGTGATTTGGCTCGAAATCTTTTCATCAAAAGAAGTTCCGTTATTTGAGAACGTTTCATCTGAAACCGAAGGGTTCAAAAGCAGAGCCTTATCAAGTAAAACAAGTACGAAACCTCATACTTAAACACAAATTAGTTTTGGAGGGACACGACACTAAGGCCTCCACACCTCGAAGCATAATCGTTAGTTCATAATGATTTGGCAGAGAAATAGTACGAGTAAGAATAGGCCATTATGAAAAAAACACAGAGGTTTGATAATGTAAACCTCCTCGAAGGTTCGAACTCAATAGAGATATTTTCCCCAAGAGAGGCTGTTCATTATGAGTCTTAAATCGGTTGAATTGGTCAGAAAAATTCGAGATGAGAACTATCAAAACTGCAGGGATATGACTGCTCAAGAAAAAATTGAATATACAAAAAGACTGGCAACTAAGTTTTCTCTTTACCAGGCTAATAAATTACCTAATGATAATTCCGCTTCAGTTTTTCAAGGGCTAACCAGTCGCTCCTCCTGACCCGAAACCAGCGCTTTTGACTAAAAGGACTAAATTCCGTTGAATGCCTTGGAAATGCTGGTAGAATACAGGCACGTCAGATGACGTAGTGAAGGATTAAAACACTGAGAAAACCTTTGCAATTTATCAAAAATATTTAAGGAGAATCTACGAAATGGCGAATCAATTGATCGGCATCATTGGAGGCAGCGGACTTTATAATATCGAAGGTATTAAAGACATACAATCCGTTTCAGTCGATACCCCCTTCGGTATGCCTTCCGACAGCTTTACCGTCGGCACGCTGGAAGGCCGTCAGGTGGCTTTTTTGCCCAGGCATGGAAAGGGACACACCATCCTGCCTTCCGAGCTTAATTTCCGCGCGAACATTTATGCAATGAAAAAGCTGGGGGCGGGGCATATTATTGCGGTAAGCGCCGTTGGTAGTATGAAGGAGGAGATTAAGCCCTTAGATATCGTCATTCCTGATCAATTCTTCGATAGGACACGGGGCAGGATCAGTACCTTCTTTGGGGAAGGCATTGTCGGCCACGTGAGTTTTGCAGACCCCGTGTGCGAAACGCTTGCAGACAAATTACATCACGCCGCCAAATCCGTAGGCGCACGCGTCCACAAGGGCGGCACGTACCTATGCATGGAAGGCCCCCTCTTTTCTACCCGCGCGGAATCCAATGTGTACCGCCAGTGGGGGGTCAGCATTATCGGCATGACAAATCTCCAGGAGGCAAAGCTGGCAAGGGAGGCGGAGATTTGCTACAGCACACTCGCTATGTCAACGGACTACGATTGCTGGCGCGTCGAGGAAGAGCCGGTAACGCTCGAAATGATTATCGGCAATTTAAATAAAAATGCGGAAATGGCGAAGCGCATATTAAAAACCGTCATTCCAACCATCCCGAAAGAAAGGACGTGCGCCTGCGCAACGGCGTCTCAAAACGCCATTGTTACCCACAAAGATAAAATCCCGGAAAATACCAAAAAAAAGCTGGACGTTATCTTCGGCAAATATCTCAAATAGTTGGGTAACATGAAAAGGCCATTTACACGCGAAGAGATGCGGGTGTTGGATAGAAAGGCGATAGAAGAGTACCTGATTCCCGGCATCATTCTTATGGAAAATGCGGGAAGGAACGTGGCCGGGGAGGCGATGGGTATGCTGCAACAGGCACGTCCGCCGCAGACAGAAAACCTCCCCGGCGCGCGGAAGGTGGTCGTCCTTTGCGGCAAGGGAAACAACGGCGGCGATGGGTACGTTATCGCACGGCACCTTCATAATAGCGGCATTTCCGTCACGGTCTTTGTCGTTGCAAACATTTCCGATATTTTGAAAGAAGGGGACGCCGCTATAAACCTGCAAATCCTTCTCAAAATGAAGATTCCCGTTCAGGAATTGCCCGATATTGCCGCGATAGAAAATCTAGCAAAGGAATTACGCGGCTATGACGTTATCATCGATGCGCTCTTTGGAACGGGACTTTCAGGGGAGGTAAGAGAACCATTTAGAACCCTTATTAATGCAACGAATGACTCGCGCAAGCCAATTATCTCAGTCGATATCCCGTCGGGGCTTGACGCCAATACCGGCGAGGTGTTAGGGACTGCTATTAAGGCCACAAAGACGGTGACTTTTGCGGTAAGCAAAAAGGGGTTTTACCTAAACGAAGGTCCGACGCATACGGGAGAAGTCGTCGTAACAGACATCAGCATCCCCAAAGAACTCATCCACTAATCTGCAAAGACAAAATGCACGTCGCTCTACACTGGGATTATGAATTGTTCTTGACATAAATTTTCTATAATATTAGTATTACTCAACGCTAATAAGGTTTGTCCACTCCTCTATTTACGGCAAAGTATCATGGAAAAAATGTTAACTCAAAAAAAATACCACATACTACTTATCAATCATGATAAATTGATGTGTATATCCCTCAAAGGCCTCCTGGAAGAAAATGGATATGCTGTTTATACGGTATCGAAGGGGGAGAACGCTGTTCACGCCCTGGACAAGCACGCCATTGATTTAGTGATCATTGACCTGGCCTCAGCCGATGCAGAGGAGCTTTCGCTCATCAATAAAATACAGGCCGTTGCTCCAAAGACCATTATGCTGGTAATGATCGGTCAGCATGATATAAAAGCTGTAATCAATTCACTCTGTATGGATACGGTCGATTATATTTTGAAGCCATTCGACCCCGATTATTTAAAAAAGACCATTGAGAAGTCCCTTTATAAGCAACAACTGGAAGCCAGCCTGAAAAAAACGTTGATTGAAAATGAAATTATCAGCAATATCAATAAAATCATTGCCACCAGTTTGGACATTCGAGAAAGTTTTTCGACGGTGTGTAGTGAGTTAAAAAAGATTATCCCCTTTGACCGCGCCTCTATCATTATTTCCAACGAACAGGGACAATGGTTTCAGGTTTTTACCTCAACCGAACCGCTCAGTTTCAGCGAAATCAAAGAAGGGGAATCTTTTCCACTGGCGGGCAGCCTCCTGGAGGAAATTATCAAGACCGGCGAGCCTGTTGTTGTGGACAATACGGAAAAAGGCCGTTTTTGGACGGATAAGGTGCTGCACAAGGAAGGGGTTCGTTCAAGGCTCGGATTTCCTCTTATATACAAGGGCGACGTGCTTGGAGCGATTGCTTTTCGCAGTGAAGAGCAAGGAATCTTTAATGAACAAAGTTGCTATTACCTCTGGCAAATAGCGCCACAAATTGCCATTGCCCTCGAAAACACCAAACTATTCAACCGTATCAAGGCGTCGGAAGAGCGCTATAAGGCGTTTTTCAACAACGCTACGGATTCCATGATGATGATGGATTTGAACGGAAAAATACTCATGGTGAATCAATGTGAAGAAAAGATTATTGGGTATAAAACCGAAGAACTCCTGGGCGCTTATATTTATGATTTATGCCCCAGGCAATCAAAAAGAATTATCCCCGATCTCCTTGCTAAGGCGGTACATAATAAAGCGGAAACAACGGAGGTAGAGGTTATCAACAAGGGACGTCAAACGCTGGTTATGGAACTGGATATTGCGGTAGTAAAAGAGGGCGGCAACGTCTTGTACCTGCTGGCGCATTTCAGAGACATTACGAAAAGGAAACATCTGGAGGTGGAATTAACGGAAGAAAAGCAAAAGCTGGACAATATCGTTAGTGAAATAGGGGTAGACCTCATGGTGATTGACAGGGACAATAAAATATGCTGGGCTAATAAGAGGCTTATAGAAAATCATCCGCTAGGCGCTCAAATCCTGAATCACACCTGTTTTGAAACGTACTGCCATTTCCCTTCCGTTCCCAAGGATTGTCCTTCTGTAAAGGTATTCAATACGGGGAAGGTAAACCAGGTGGAACGCATGGTCGTCAACCAACATCACAAGAAAAAGTATTGCAATATAATCAGCTCGCCGATTTTTGATAAAGAGGGAAATGTTGTGCAGGTATTGGAGGTGATTCAGGACGTTACGTCGAGGAAACAAGAAGAGGAACGGGAGAAAAAGCTTCAGCAACTGCTGATGCATTCCGACCGGTTGATCTCCATTGGAAGGCTTGCAGCCGGTGTTGCCCATGAAATTAATACACCACTTGCGGTGCTGTCCGGTATGATACAGGGCTTCCTGGAAAAGGAGGACGTCTTCGTGCGTGGGAACGTTAAAGAATTCAAAACGATGCAGAAGGTAACCAAACGTATAGAAAAAACCGTTGATTCCTTGCTGTATCTATCCCATTTTGAAGGCAACGAGCGCCCAAGGCTCATTAATATTAACGAACTGATTAAAAACACCGTGTCCCTTATTGTCGAGCAATTTACCGTAAAAAACAAAAAAATCGTCTTAAAACTTTCTACCACTCTCCCAAAGATACAGGGTTTCGCAGAGCAGTTGCAGCAGATATTTATGAATTTGCTGATTAATGCGGATGACGCAACGGGCGAAGGCGATACCGTGTCGATAACTACCTCTCAGAAAGAGGAAAATATGATACACATCTGTTTTAAAGATACGGGACTGGGCATTCCAGAAGAATATCTTTCTAAAATATTTGACCCTTTCTTTACCACAAAAGAGGTAGGAAAGGGGACGGGGCTGGGGTTATCTATCACCTATGGGATTATAGAAAGGCACCATGGAATGATTTATGCAAAAAGCAAACTGGGTAAGGGAACGACATTCAACATTAATTTGCCGGTTGATTTTAGAAAGGCGATAGTTCATGGATAGAGGGATAAAAATTTTAGTGGTGGATGACGACACGGACTATAACCTGTACTTAACAAAATTCCTATCCGACGAAGGGTACCAGGTAAAAGGCATTACGACGCCGATGGACGCTGTTGCTACGCTGGAACGGGAAAAATTTCACATCGTTATCCTGGACCTGAAAATGCCGCGTATCAGCGGCACGGAATTGCTTAAGGAAATAAAAGCGAAATTCAGCAATATTTGTGTCATTGTCCTGACTGGTTACCCTACCTTTAAAAGCGCCGTTGAGACGATGAAGCTTGATGCGTTCGATTATTTGAAGAAACCATTCGACTTAAACGACCTGCGAAAGGCGCTGGGTAATGCGCAAAAAACCTACTGCCTTATTGGAAGTTCGAAAGACAGGCTTAAAAGCTCCGTAGGAAAAAAATTGAAATTTCTAAGGAAAAGTAAAAAGATTACCCAAAAACAGTTGGCAGACCGCACCGGTTTGTCGCCAAGCTTGTTGTCACAGATAGAAAATGGCCAAATCGCCGCGTCTCTTACCACCCTGGACAAATTATCCTCATCTCTTAATGTCAAGATATCGTACTTCCTGGATGAAGAAGATGACGAACCGTTAGGTACGACACCCATTGGCGGCAACAACGGCTGATTGCTGTCATGGCATTATCGTCCCGATTTTCCCAACCAGACTTTAAAAGAATTTAAGGTTTATAATTACGATAAAGATGATTATAATACCACAATTGAGAAAAATGAAATCGTGGAGTATTTTAGCCGTAAATGAAGATAACTGCGGCAAAACACTTCGTAGGTTTTGCCGGTAATGTAAGAAAATCGTAGCATCGTTGCTTGTTATGGGATCACTTGCACCGTGAACCAATACCTTCACGGCAAGTGGCATAGTTCACTCATTAATCAGAAAATAAGGAGAACCATCTTGAAAAAAATCATTGGTATGCTTGTTGTTGCCGTATTGTGTATGACGCACTCCGTATGGGCTGACGCCCAAAATCCGCGTGTTCGCATGGAAACGAACCGTGGCGTTATTGTCCTGGAACTCGATCAGAAGGCCGCCCCGAAAACCGTGGAGAATTTTCTCCAATACGTACAAGACGGGTTTTTTGATGGCACGATTTTTCATCGGGTGATCAAGAAATTCATGGTGCAGGGTGGTGGTTTTACACAAGACATGCGTCAGAAACCGACACAGGAACCCATTGCCAACGAGGCCGATAACGGACTGAAGAACCTGCGCGGCACAGTAGCCATGGCGAGAACGAGCAATCCCCATTCGGCCACAGCGCAATTCTTTATCAATACCGTGGATAATGGTTTCCTCGATAACAAGGGAAAAACACAGGATACCTGGGGTTATTGCGTCTTTGGCAAGGTGGTGGAAGGTATGAACAACGTTGATGTGATAGAAAATCTTCCTACCACGACAAAGTCAGGATTTCGTGACGTCCCGGCATCCACGGTGATAATCGAAAAAGCAGTCGTGGTGAAGTAATCATTTTCAAAATAGAGCGTCAAACGCTTTGGAAAAAAACTTTACATTTGGTGCAATTTTTGTATAATAGAATGCATTGTTATATTGAAATTATTTCACTTTGCGAAGGGGGAAAGACATGGGTTTAAAAAAGTTAATTAGTATGTCTGCTATTTCGTTGTTGATCGGGGCTACGGCATCTGCCATTCCGTCCCGGCTTTTTGCGGAAGAGGCAAAACCGGCCGAGACGTGGGTTTTGAGCCAGGAAGAGCAAGAGTTGGCGAACGTGACAAATGGAGACGTACTTGGTGACCGGGGTAAAGATGGGGTATGGGAATACCATCTGTACACAACAGATGGTTACCTAGAGATGACTAATGGGGAGTTAGTGTGGGTTTTTGGCTACACCCATGCAAAGGGTAGTTTCAAGAACGTGGGCGAGGTGAAAACGAAGGAAGAAGTGGAGCGATTGCTGGAGCCGGTAAAGGTTCCTAGCGACCCTGTCCATCTTTTTGTTGGCGAGAAGGCGCGCATAACGTTGCACAACACGGGGATGCATTATGCAAATGAACACTCAGGGGTCAACCATGTAGCGCATACCATTCACTTCCATGGTTTGGATTTAACACCGGCAGTAGACGGTGTGCCATCTCTTCCCGTAGATCCGGTTTTGGAGCATATGTCATTTACCTATGTAATAACACCGCAGTACGAAGGTTCTTTTATGGCACATTGCCATGTGGATAGTTTTAATCATATCCTGGCAGGTATGTACTTCCCCTTGATTATTCACCAGGACAGAACAAAGACTGCATACGGATATAAGTATGATAGGGACTATACGCTTTTTGTGAGCGAGTTGTCTTCCACGGCCAATGAGCAATTACAGGAATCAGGGGTGGTTCATGGACTACAGGATTGGAAGGCGGACTATTTTTTAATTAATGGAAGGACGTTTACCGATAACCTTTTTCATCCACGCTCTACAATAAACGACCCGCGTTCCAGGATCGTCGCTTATGAGGACGAAACGGTGCTTATCCGTTTCATGGCCATCGGCGCCGACCATGTCTTTGCATTCCATCCTCATGGATATCACATGGAAGTTATTGCATTGGATGGCAGGAAATTAAAGAGTTCGTATGAGAAAGACACGCTGTGCATTGCGAGTGGAGAAAGAATAGACGTCCTCGTGAGAATTCCTCATTTTGCAAGCCAAAAGAAGTGCCTGTCTTGCAATTTAGGCGCAGGCATCACGATCATGCACGACCATAACCTCCGGGGAATGGTATCAACGGGTAAGTATCCTATGGGAGCTTTAACGATTTTTGACGTAAAAAGCAGAACCAAACCGGAACAGGCCGAAACACCGGTAAAAGGGAAACCGTACAATCCGTTGGAACATTAATGTCCAAAAGTTGAATCAACAAAAAACCTCCCGCAAGGCTTGATCTTTGCGGGAGGTTTTTTTATTTCTACAAGTAGGGTAGGCATTGCCTACCTTCTTCTTGCTTAGGTTTCTGCAGGGAATAGTAGCGGAACCAATGGGTGAGTTGTTGTCATGGAAGTGGTGGAAGATATTTTCCCGTGGGAGAATGTGAATGTTAAAGGCAAGCAATGTCCTATACCTATAAACAATAAGGATTTAATGAAAAGAACCGCCGAATAGCCAGCTTTGCCGGAAAAAAATTAAAAACCCTTGCAATATCGCTCATTTATGCTTTATTATGGCCTTACGTGGAAATATGAATTTCCTAATCAGTCCATCTATAATAGGTAGGAAGGAGAAGCATAATGAGTAAAGGAACAGGCGCTCGTAAAGAGGAAAAGAAAAAGAAGGCTACTAAGACCATCAAAGAAAAGAGAGCAGAAAAAAAGGCCAAAAAGAAGACCTGATGTGCGGCCTGAAAAACCTCTGCCGCTATCCTGAATTATCCATCAAATCCCGTATGCATGAGAAAAGATTTATGAATAATACAGGTCAAAAAGAATTCTATTTTCTCCGGCATGAGATGAAGACAGAGGGTGTCGCATTTGGATAAGGGCTTGTACTATTTTTTCTTATTTGACGCAACGGAGTGGGAGCATTTCCAATTATGGTAAATTTGCGTTTTGTCCCGGAGGGATAGGTGGAAATAGCCTACCGATTTATCGGTGGGAGTGTCTGCCAGGATTTTAGCTCCGTAGAGACGACCGGCTGTTTGACATTTTCAGCCGTTACCACGGGACCACGGGATTGTGGCTATACGTCCCGGCAATGGATGCCTGGCTGTCATCAAAAGCCCCACCGGGATCAAGAGCTTACAAAAACTGGGAATGCTCCCCAACGTCGCCGCGTATGTTATTCAAGAGTCCGTTGTCTGGATGCGACCCCAATTTCTTTCCCCATTCTTCAAGACCAAATGGCAACAATGCCGTTTTTTGGAAAAACCATTAACAGGAGAAACACGATGGGTGACGACACGCCAAAGGACTTAATAACACCGGATTCCCTCAAACAAGCGCTCAAGACGTTCAGAAAACGCCTCAGACTGACGCGGCTCGACGCCGAATCAAGACTCGGCGGCGGCGCTCTTACTGGTGGAAAACATTCCGGCATTGTGGCTATTCGCCCGCCAAACAGTTACCCGAAAGAGGTGTGGGAAGAACTCGTGAAACAGGGCAAGCTCCGGCATGAGGGGGGCGGCCTCTACGAGCTAACCGAGGACACCAACCTCGCCTAACATGTATGATGACAAGCGGGGACGCTTGCCCTACCATAGTAACGAACCATTTAATACCGAAGCAACTGGATGTGTAGGAATTTCAATACGATGAACTACCGCGTATTCATAATAAAGCGAGTTTGGTTGGTAGAAATTTACAAGGCGGGTTTCTCATCACAGAATATTGGTAACTACTCCGCGTATTTTCAAATACAATTCCTGCTAGCCAGCAAAGACAGGCACATCGCCGCGAAATAGCCTCTGTAAAGCCTGGCTTACATTTAGAGCTTGTTTTCG
>JACVXV010000107.1 GCA_015661205.1 Candidatus Brocadiaceae bacterium | reverse complement strand
TTTTCTCTCATTTACTTGTTCCATTTTTCACTCCTCTGAAATAATTTAAGTATAGCTTATTTCAATAAGAGAAATTCCATTTCCGTCTGAAGCAGAACAGTTCCGCGTTGATGATTAAATTATGGATAACCTGGTTCATCTGTCCCGTGTCTATCTCAACGGGCAAGATATTTGGGGCAAATGAGAAGGAACACTTTACTTTAGAGCCTCTCAAAACAAATTCAGCCGATTCCTTGATTAAATCGACTATGGAAGCGGTCTTTTTCACCGGCACACCGCCTTTGGCAAAGGTCAGCAATTGATGCGTCAGGTCTTTAGCCTTAAATGACGCCTTTTCAAGGTCGTCAAGCACCCGGTAAATTCCGTCTTCCGGTTTCATGTTTATCTTTGCAAGCGAAATGTTACCCAAAATACCCGTCAACAGATTGTTGAAATCATGGGCAATGCCGCCGGCCAGCACGCCGACGGATTCAAACTTGCTGGAGCGAAGGATTTCTTCTTCCCTCTTTTTTCGTTCGGTAATGTCGCGGACGATAACGATAGCCGCGGCCTGGCCGTGCCATATCGTCTTTGAAGCCGTTATTTCAACGGGGACCTGCCGTCCATTCTTTTGAAGAATAACCGTTTCGTATTGGAGACGGTAGGACATCCCCTCAAGCATCTGCTTGTAGAGGTTGGTAATCTCTGAAATTTTGTCGGGGGTTATCGTATCCTTGATGTTAATCTTAAGCAGGTCTTCAGGGATGTATCCAGTCATCTCAGCAACAAGTTTATTTGCATAAACGATGTCGCCCGTTATTCCCGTTATCATAATGCCGTCATTTGCATTTTCCGCAAGCGCCTTGAAGTTTTCAGAGCTTTCCCTCAGCGCCTCTTCCATCTGCTTCCGTTCGGTAACGTCTCTGAACGTTGCAATACAGGCCTTCTTTTCTTCCCAGGTTGTTTTTACAACGCGCATTTCTGCGATTATTTTTCCACCCCCCTTGCGGTTAATTTCTACGTCTTCCGTCTTTCCCGGGGCAACCACGATAAAAAACATCCTGCCGGCGAGTTCCTCCGATTTCAGACCCAAAAGAGCCTCGGCCGCCTTGTTGGCAAAGTATACGATCCTATCCTTCCCAATAACGACTATAGCATCCGCGTTCGATTCGAGCAGCATGCGATACTTTGTTTCAGACGCCTGCAGTTGCTGCGTCCGTTCCGTTACCCGTTCCTCAAGCTGTTCGTTTGCTGCCTGCAATTCGCGCTGCATAAGCACCAAATCATGGTTCTGCCGAACGGCGTTTTCGTAGGTAGAAAGGAGGATATTCAGTATCTGGCGGCGTCCTGAAGCTATAATGTAGCGTTCTCCTGCAAAGGCGACCTCCAACCCCTTCTCGCCTTTCTCTTCCTCACGGCCTGCCATTGAAATAAGGGCTTCGACCTTGTTCAGGAGATAGCTGTCTTCGTAGGGTTTGGTAAAATAGCCGTCTGCAACGATCGCTGCCTTGTTAGCCACGTCCCTCCTGTCCATTAATGAGGTGACAAAAATAATGGGTATCTTCTGGAGCCGCTCGGTCCGCTTAATTTCGTAAGCCAGTTCGTAACCATCCATTACCGGCATAAGTATATCGCTGATAATTAAAGTAGGCATAACTTTCTGGGCTATTTCGAGACCCTCTTTGCCGTTATGCGCTACCACAACCTGATAACCCTTGTCTTCAAGGAGGTACTTGAGGCATTCCGCCTGAGTAGGGCTATCTTCTACAATAAGTATACAGCGTTGCTTGTTATCAACCATGCTACCTACCCTTGCGGCAAGAATATCCTGAATGCGCGACAACAGCAGATCTTCATTGTACGGTTTTACAATAAAATCATCCGCCCCACAAGCCAGACCCCGGATAATTTCCTTCGGATCTGAAAGCTGCGTCAGGAGAATTACCGGCACTTCTTTCAGGATGGCATCGGACTTTATGTGCCTGCAAAGCTCGTAACCGTCCATCTCCGGCATGAGGATATCGGCTATGACAATCAGCGCCTTTTGTTTTCTTAAAAAATCAAGCGCTACTTTTCCATCACCAACGGTGGACACGTCGTAGCCCAGTGGTTTGAGGATGGATTCCAAATGCTTTGCCTGAGTTATACTGTCTTCAACAATCAAAATAAAGCCATTGTTTTGCATGTGAATTTCCTTTATAAATGCATTTTTATTCCCGGTATGACAAGTGTCCCCGCTTGTCATAACAAGATTCCTTATTTATCTGAAAAAATCCTTTTTTCACACAAGGCACAAAGGACACAAAGAAGACGGTAGAAACTAGAGAAACTTCTTCTCCTTGCAACGTATATCCGGGCGTTTAATTCTTTTTCCAATTTATCCGATAACTTTAGGGTGATTGACGATGACATATTCATTGCCTCCTATTTTTGTAATTTTAAGTGAAACACAATCATTCGACTTCCTTCACCAGTTCTTCAAGCATAACGGGTATTGCTTTCAAAGGCAGCACGTGGGTTGCCGCGTTGAGTTTTACCGCCTCATACGGCATGCCGTAGACAACACAACCCTCTTTATCCTGGGTAATGGTTACAGCGCCGTTTTTCTTCATCAGCCCCATCTCATAAGCCCCATCCCTGCCCATGCCCGTCAGCAGCACGCCTATCGCCCCTCTTCCATAAACCTGGTTAACAGAGCGAAAAAGATGGGAAACCGAAGGACGGACGTAGTTTTCCGGCTCGTTATCGCTCAGTTCCACTCTGTCTCCGCTTTTTACTCCCATGTGAAAATTGTCAGGCGCAAAGTATATATGGCCGGGAAGCAAGTACCCTCCATGGGTTGCAATCTGAATGGGAAGAACCGTCGTCTTCGCAAGCCATTCAACCATACCATCCAGAAAGTTCTTTGTGATGTGCTGAACGACCAGTAAGGGAACAGGAAAGTCCTTCTTAAGGCATGAAAATATTGACTGCAAAGCGGGGGGGCCGCCGGTGGACGCCCCGATAGCGACAATCTTTGTCTTTCGTTCCGCTTCCGGCAAGGACACAGGACTATTCCTTATCCGTCTTTCGCTGCTCCACCTTCTCACCACCTTTATCTCGGACATCAACCGTATCGTTTCTATAAAATTCTCAACGGTTTCAGCATCAAATGCGTTGCCCGTAGCGTCAAAGGGCTTCTCTACAACGGCAACCGCGCCTGCATCCATGGCGTGGAACGATTTCTCTATGTCCCCGCGCTGATAACCCTCCACCACGATGACAACGGGGACAGGGCATGTTTCCATAATCCTTCGGGTTGTTTCATAAACCCCTATCCGCTGTATACCGCTATCTATAGCAATTACGTCCGGTCTTTGTTTTTTTGCGAACGCAACGGCCTCTTCCCCGTTCAACACCATGCCGATAACGCACATATTCCCCGCCTGCTCAAGGATTTGCTTCATTTGCCTGCAAATTACCGGTGAATTGTCTACAATGAGTACTTTTATCATAAGGTATATTCTTTTTGAATTAAATTAGGTCGCCTACGGCAACGGCATTTGTAGCGCCGACCTTCATGGTCGGCAATGGCGTGCGAACATGCGCCAGGCGGGGGATGAACCCCATAGGTGTTAAGTTAAGAAACCTAAAATTACCACCAAATCCTTGTTTTGGTTAGCCCTGAAGGGGCGAAATAGCTTAGCCCAGGGCAACGCCCTGGGGACACGGAAAAACCGACAAGCCCTGAAGGGGCGTAATACGGAATGAACGGTTGTTTTCCCTCAATATCGCCCCTTCAGGGCTTGTTTTACTCATAATGCGAAACCCAGGACGTTGCCCTGTCATATTGCGCCCCTTTGGGGCTGTGTTGCTAATACGGTTAGATTGAGTTTGTCCGCCTTTTCATTTCTTAACTTAACACCTATGCCCCATACCCCCGCCGACGGGGGAAAGTGTTTCAACGCGCTCTACATCTCGTAGTAGCGTAGGGGTAAAGCTTTCGAGCGCATTATCATTGCATACTTACAATCTCATCCACCCGCAAACCTTTATAAATAAAATGAAAATTCCTCTATAATCAAAATATATTATACCCAATATCCTTCGATATTCGATATTTAGCATGTCAACCGTCTCCGGTTGACATGGTGATTTTTCCTTATTCCCTTGCCATACATCAACCTCAAATCAACCTTCTCACCGTATCCAACAGATCGCTCTGGACAAAACTGCCTTTAACGATATAGGCATTCGCGCCAACGTCAATGCCGCGTTCACGGTTTTCCCTGGTCGCAAGTGACGTCACAAGCACAATGGGCATATCGGCAAACTTCTTGTCGCTTCGCACCTTTGCAGTGAGTTCGTAACCATCCATGCGCGGCATGTCAACGTCGGAAATAATCAGGTCGAAATCTCCAACCTTCAGCATCGTAAGGGCATCAATTCCGTCAATCGCTGTTTTAACGCGATATCCGGACGATTCCAGGATGCTCTTTAACAAAACTCTTGAAGTGATTGAATCTTCCACCACCAAAACAGACTGAACCGCTCCTTTAATCTCTTCAACGGACGCAGGTGAAAGAAGAGACGTGGATGCCTTCATCAGAGACCGTGCAACGTCTGATACATTAAGAACCGGTACAGGCAGTCCCGATCCGAGGATTGCTACACCGGCGATATTGCGCACGCGAAACAGTTGTTTGCCAAGTCCTTTGGTTAGCACCTTTTCTTCGCCCAGCACGGCGTCCACACCAAGCGCTATGCGTTTTCCCCCGGCAGTTACCACTAAAACCGTTAAAAAAGATGAACTGTTTCGCGCTTCTTTTGGTTGAGGCAATTCAAGAATACTGTTGAGCCAAACAAATGAAACCGGGAGGCCGTTCACCAGCACAGCGTCCTTATTTTCAACCGTCACGATTTCAGCAACCTTAATCCTCAGTGTCCTGTCAACGTTCATCGTTGGAACAACGATTGCCTGATCTGACACCTGCACAACAATCCCTCCTAACATAGCCGCGGTGAGTGGCACAATCACGCGAAACGTCGTGCCGGCAGCGGGAACCGTTTTTACGGATATGCTGCCGCCAAGCCGCTCGATTTTTTCACGCACGATGGCAAGCCCCAACCCCCGGCCTGAAATGTTGTCAACCCTGGAACTTGTGGATACCCCCGAGTGAAAGACAAGAGACGTCACCTCTTCCACGCCGAGCGACTCCGCTTCCGCTTGTGATAAGACTCCGCTCCTCACCGCAACGGATTTCACTGCCTTCAGGTCAATTCCCGCGCCGTCGTCAGAGATTACCACCTCAACCTTGTTGCCTGCAACCGGCAAGACGTTGATGGTGATGGTGCCGCGTATGGGTTTTTTAAGATTCTCTCTCGTCACAGGTTTTTCAATGCCGTGGCCGACGCAGTTTCTTATCAAATGAATAAACGGATCTTTCAGTTCATCAAGGATGCGCTTATCGATCTCAATACCTTCTCCACGTATTACCAGTTCCACCTCCTTCCCCTGTTCATGCGCAATGTTGCGGACAAGCAAGGGAAGGCCTTCCAAAAAAACGGAGAAAGGGAACAGGGTAACGGCTTTGGCGTTGGCAAGCAAATCAGCAACCATCCTGTCAAACAACTGGTGATACGCGACGGTTGTTTTTAAAAAACCTTGCAATCGGTTTTCAATCGATCTGATGTGGTCTCTCTCCCAGGCAAGATAGTCTTGCAGCTTGGCCGACTGCGATGTACCCGTTAGCCCCTTATCACCCCCGTTGTTTCTTTTCTTGCCGTTCCCGGTATTTGATAGTGCCTGATGAACATCCGACGATTTTTTTTTCAAAATCTCCAGCATACCGGCAACGTCTTTAAAGTTCGACAAGCATTGCCCAACCATCTGCCGTGCGGTGAGCATTTCTTCTGCCTGAAACAAGAGCGACCACAACTTCCCGGCTGAGATTCTAACGGTCTCAGGCAAGGGGGTTCGTTCTTTTTCCATCGGCGTCCCGGAGTCTTTTTTTACTTCCTGTTCCTCTTTTTCCTTTTCCTTCTGAGGAACGGCCTGTTGGGCAGCATCGGACGCGCGTGCGTTCTTTTGCGCTCTACCTTTGGTGTCCACATTTTCCTGACGTGAAAGTTCTTTCACCAGTTTTTGAATATCCCCTTTCACGGTTGAGGATTGGCTGGGGTCTGCGGTGAGAATAAGCGCGCGCAGTATGTCAATTGCCCGGTAAAAAACGTCAAAAAGTTCCGGCGATTGTTTTACACCCTCTTTTTTCCAGAGGGAAAATATCTCTTCCATAGACTGGCAAACTATTTCGGCTTCCATCTCACCGACAGCCCGTGAGGCGCCCTTGAGGCTGTGCGCGGTGCGAAAGATCGTTTCGACTATCTGCACTTTTCTTTCAGAAGACGGCAATTTCTCCAGTTCAAGAAGCCCTGATGATAAGCTATTAAGATGTTCCTCCGCTTCAATCCTGAACGTAGCTAAGAGGTGTTTCTTAAAATCACTTTCCCGTTTATCCATGTGGTAATTTGATGAATGTTAAATTGTGCCGCCCCTACGGAGCTAAAATAATCGGTGTTTCTCTTGGCCCACCGCTTGTGCAGTGGGCTACGGTTGTCACACCCCGGTGCTATTTAAGATGTATTGAATTGCGAATATCGAATATCGAACAAGGAATTTCGAATTATGAAGTTTTCTTCTCTTCCTTTTGTTTTGCAGTTTTTATGCTTGTTACAAAAATCGAAATAAGCGCGTTGTTCTCACCAACCAGGGGTTCAAGCTTTGACGTTGGCTTTATAAGATTTGCTTTTACAATCATCAATAGCCATATTCTTGCTTCACGTAACACTTTCATCTTGTGTATAAAGTCCGAACGAGATTCTGCTCCTTGCGCTTCACCGTAATTGGGGACGGGTGATGTACCACAGCGAATAAGTTGCCCGGCAATGTGATTTCCCGCCCTGGTTTTAGGCAAGGATTCTGCTGTACGAATAATTCGGACGGCAAAATCTATCAAGCGTTCTTCAAGATCAAATATTCTCATATCCTTCGACATTCGTTATTCCTTGTTCGATATTCGATTTCTTATAATCTGTGGTTTCAAACGTTTTGACATTCCCCGCTAAACCTTATACCGTTCCACAATCTTCTTCAGCCTTCTTCCAAGATCCTGGAGGCTTCGCACCGTGGACTCCACCTGTTTTGTGCTGGTTGCGTTCTGTGTGGTTGCGTGCTTGATGTTTACCATTGCCAGCGCCACCTGATCCATTCCTACTAACTGCTGTTGGCTGGACGCCGCAATCTGCGTTACCGCCTGTGATGCCTCTGCAATGCTCTTGTAGAGATCCTTAATGGCGTCTCCCGTGCCGGCGGACTGATTCACCGCCGCTTCTACCGTCTTGCTTCCGGTCTCCGCAGCCAGCACTGCCGCAGTGCTGGCTTTTTGGATATCATTCAAAATCCCCCGCACCTGTTTCGTCGCCTGTTTCGATTGTTCGGCATGGCTCTTGATCTCCTGCGCCACTACGACAAAACCTTTGCCGTATTCACCCGCCTTGGCAGCCTCAATGGCGGCATTTACCGCCAGGAGATTCGACTGTTCCGTCATCGACGGTGGCAATAATCTCCCCTATGGCCTGGTTCCGTTCGCTCAGGCTTACAATGGTTTCAGCGATATATTCCATCTGCTCGCGAAGACGCCCGATCCCGTCCACCGTCTCATATACCAATTTTGCGCCATTTTGTGAGATTTGCACGGCATTTTGGGCAAGCGTTGACACCTGAGAAACCTTTTGTGAGGCAACATGCACCGTCTGCTTTACCTCTTCAACGGTTGACGTCGTTTCAGTGACGGCTACGGCCGTCTCCTCAGAGCCTGCGGAAAGCTGTGCTATCGTAGCAACAATCTGGTTTGAGCTGGAGGCCAGCACGTTTACCGCATCCATGATCTCCCGTATCTGCCCCTGGATTTCACTCACCATCGTGTGAAACATCCCGGTCATAACGCCCACTTCGTCCCGCCTGCCATCATGTAGTATCGTCACCGTGAGGTCTCCATTTCCAACCTTGACAATCTGTTCAGATAATCTCCTGACAGGATAAGCTATACTCCTTGCCACAAAATAGGCAATAACCGCCACAGCGACGCCTATGGATATTCCGATCAGGACAATCCTCAATGCCAGAAGCTTTACCGGGTAAAACGCCTCGCTGTCATCAATCTCCGCCAATACAAGCCAGTCCAATCCGGACTCCTTCTTCAACTTATCACACATGGATGCCCCCACAACCGGTATGCCTCTATAGTCCGGATAAATCCCCGTCATAGTGACGTCCTGACCCTGACACAATCTTACCGGTTCACTATCGACTCTCAGATTTAAAGCCGCATTGGGTGTGAACCTCGATTCCGTAAGCATATACCCGTCTTTATTGACGATATAAATCTCACCGGTTTCGCCCATCCCCTTTCTATTCGTCGTAATCTCGTTAATTCCATTCAGATCATATTGGTTAACGATAACGCCGATCAATTCCTTTGTCGTCTTTGTCGTGAGAGGGGCTGAAATCGTTATATAACCCTTACCCCTTCGTTCCTGACGATACGACAGTTGAGTAAAAATGCCCTTCTTTCCTTCAACGAAGTATTCATCACCCGACTTATCCTTTCCAACATGATCCTTTTCAGAAGAGGCAGCCACTTTCCCTTCAAGATTAAGGACAAAGGTCTCCTGACAATCAGGGTCAAGCGGCTTTTTATTTTCCAGCAGATGCCGATTAAGTTCCTCACCCAACTGCTTTGCTTCAGGACATTTTTGATGCATCTTTTCAAGGGTATCGCGGATGAATCCGTCCGAGCTAAAATCCAGCGCCCTCCCCCCCTTCCCCTTTAGATAGAGAACGATTGCAACCTCTCTTGAATCCGCAATCGTTGTCAGGCTGTCGATAAACTGTCGCCGCATTACCGCCTTGCCGGAAGAGTAGCTCAAATATCCCAGTATTGCAACAGGAACGAGTGAAACCGCCATGAACAGCAAAATTAACTTGGTCATTAAGCTCTTACTGATAAAATTCATTATTTTTCTCCCTGTAATTCGTGACTACCCAGGTGTTTAGGCTGAAGGCTGAAGGTTAAAGGTTAAAGGTCTTCACCTGCCGGAGGTTTTGTGTGATTACGCATGATTTAGGCTGAAACCTTCAGTCTTCAGCCTATCTACCTGAGTAATTACTATAATTCAAATATCCACCTGTTCGTTAACTACTATCTTTCTGTCGGACAATAGGGACTTTGCATTGAAAATCACCATCCGGTCATTCGTAATACCCACAAGGTATTCCTCCTGGATGCCCGCCAGGGCGGGAAATGAGGGCTGCATCTCGCTCAAAAACACCCTTCGCACACCGGTGACGTTATCCGCTACAATACCAAATTCCATCTCGTCAGAACAAAGAATAATAACTTTATGAGCGCCCTCAATTTTCTTTGGGGGAAAATTGAAATATTTTTTGATATCAATCACCGAAAGGAACTGTCCATGTACGTTGATAATACCAAGAACAAAAGAAGGCGTACAAGGGATTTTTGTCAGATCGCTGAGGGGGCATACCGCGCGTACATATTGAGCCGCAACGGCGTATCTTTCAGAGGCAAGATGAAATTCAACGACGTCAATGCTTTCGCCGGATTTCGGCGCCCGGTATTCGGCAGAAAGCGTTTTTGCCCTTGCCTGAAGGATTCGCTCGCTTTCTTCCTTGCGAGGCTGAAAGTCATGCTCAAGCGCGTTTCCGGCAATTTCAATACGCCGGTGAGCCTCCGCCCAGTCAATGGCCTTTTTCTTGTCCCCCTTTGCCGCTTCCTTTTTCTTAATCATGTCCTGCTCTCCACGATGCTAGTATATATAATATTTTAATACGGTCTAATAATGATTATATCTGTTAGTTGTTTGAAGTGCTTATCGTTCAAGGTTGCAATTGGAACGTTCTTTTCATACGCAGTAGCTGCGATAAGACAATCCAGAAAACCAACGCCATAACTCAAGTGAAAAGTCTTATACCATTCAAGCCCCAGTTTACTGCACCTGGAACTCAAATAAATTACTTCATATTCTTTAAGCTCACGATCAACCTTCTTCTGCTCATTTTTATTACGACATCCAGCTATAAGTTCTGCTACAGTAACGACCGAAATCAGTCTGTTTTCAGTTTCTATACCATCGATCCAATTCTTAGATTTCTCTATTCCCCGCAAGAGATCAATCATAATTGGAGTGTCTATAAGAACTTTCTTATCAAAAGCCATCAGTCCTGCTTTCTAACTTTTTCCTCAATTTCTTAGCTACTTCTCCAGAATCAACTTCTGATAAACGATCTGCCCATATTCCAAAAGCAGGATGGCGCATTTTTGTTACTTTTTCAGTTTCCAAATCAATATAAACCCGGACCTTTTTTTTAGATACACGTTCTAACTTTTTTCTGATCTTTTCAGGTATAGACAAATGGCCATCAGGTAATAAATCGGCTAAGTATTCAACAGGTTCTGTACTCATCTCATATCTTCCTTTCTAAAAGCAGTGTTTTTCGATATTGATTTTACAAAAAAGCGATTATGGCCTCCTACCGGGTCACGTACGCTTCATCACAGCAATAATCTCCATGAGCCTGCCGACGGTTATGCCCTCAGATTCAGGAACCACCTCATCAGCGTTACGCGCAGAGATAAAATTAAAGGCATTGTCTAAATATTTTTTTGCCGCCTTATGCTTCCCTCTTCTCATCAAGATATTGGCAAGGACAAAGTTGACAAGCGCAAAGTGTGGATCAAGATACAATGCCCTTTTCAACAACGATACGGCCTCTTCAATGAGATCTTTTTCCATAACTATCGTGGCAAGCAAATAGTAATTAACGGTACAGCATTTGTCGGCAATAATAGCCTTTTCACACCACATTTCCGCGTCATCCAGCTTACCTTGATTGGCGCATATACGCGCCAAAAGGGTGAGCGCCTTCGGATTGTTCAACTCATGCTCCGTCCAGCCGGAAATTATTTCTTCTCCCTCGGCATAGCGTCCCTGCTCAAACAAAAGCAGCGCATCTTCATACGGTGTACGCTGCACTTTTGTCCCGTACCGCTTCCCTTCAAAGCTTTTTGTTAAATCACGGTAAAAAGTATCTCGGAGACCGGAGGTTGCGCGATCCACCGTGGACAACTGAAGCGCGTGAAAGTTGTTTTCACCGGTGTTTCGGACGACTTTTATCTCTCCGCCAACCTGTTTTCCTTTCGCCCCTTCTTCGGCAATTCTGCCTTTGGGCGATTTTTGGTAAAAGGTTGTTCCGTGGAAATGGATCGGGACAAAGGAGGAACCGGATAATTTAATCGTTTCCGTCAGACTGACAATGAGCAGGCCATTATCGGTCAGTGTTTGATAAAAACCGTTAACGGCCTTCTTCGCGCATTCGGGAGAAAAATACATAAGGACATTTCTGCAAAATATCATATCCATCGCATAGATGCTGTTAAAAGGCGATGGATAAACGTCCACGGCCAGATTCAACTGTTCAAATGTCACCATCTGATTGATTGAAGGAAGTATCTTATAATAACCATTCTCCTTCTTTTCAAAATAACTTTCCTTAAGCCATGGCGGCGCATTCCGAAAAGACCATTCGGTATATTTGCCGGACAAGGCCTTCTTCAGAGAATTTACGTTTATATCGGTGGCCAGAATGCTGATGTTCCAGTCCTTCCAATCCGCAATTATTCTGGTCAACAGGATGGCAATGGAATAAGCTTCTTCTCCCGTGCAACAGCCGGCGCACCAGATTCTCAATCGCCTTCCATTCGTTGCCTTTGAGCGGATGATCGGCGGGAGGACATGCTCTTTGAGGACGTCAAAGCTCGCCTTTTCCCGGAAAAAGTAGGTTTCTCCAACCGTGAAATAGTCAGCCAGCCTCTCTATGTGACCCTTCTGTAGTTGAAACGATATGAGCCATTCAACAAACGAAACAACGTCAGTAAAACCAAACGCAGGGGCGGCTTCGCAAAGGATACGCTCCAGGTCAGCCTGTCTGTCTTTCGGGAAATGCAATCCCATCAGCATCGACATGCGTACACTAGCTTGTGCAAGGAGGTCTGAAGAAATAGTGTTGCCCATTTCAAATATCCGTTAAATATAAAGAGACTGTTTACCGCAGAGGGCTCGGAGAACGCAGAGAAATAACGAATGCCATGCCTTCTTCCCATTATCGTCAGGGCTAAAGCCCATTCAGTGGTCATCACGAACCCCAGCCTGAAGGCTGGGGTTAATCGCTGGATGTTTGAACAAAGCGTTACGGCATCCATACACGAACCTGTCCATCACGAACCGCAGCCTAAAGGACTGGGGGTAATGGCTGGAGGACTTGCGCACAAGCGTGGTGCCAGACACACGCCAAATCCGGGCTTTAGCCCTGACGGCACGCAACTTGGCATTCTTCACGATTCGCTCATGCTCTTGAGTAACGGGCCACCTCGTTTTCCTAATAATGCTAAACCCAGGGCGCTGCCCTGGGCTGTCGTATTGCGCCCCTTTGGGGCTATGTTGTTTATACCTCTAGCGCGTTACACAACATTTTTTCCTCTTCCATAGACAAAAAGGTGTCTATGTCATGAATAAATATTATGTTGTTTTCAAGTTTTATCGCCCCTTTTACGTATTCGATGTGCGGCAGAATTTTATCCGCCATGATAACCTCTTGATCCTGGCGTTCAACAACGCCGCCCACAGCATCAACCATAATGGCAACGCTCATTTTTGACGTTTGTAAAATCATAAGCTGGTCATGCAGGTGGGGTTCCCTATCCGGCAACCGAAACCGTTTGCGAATGTTAACAACAGGAATAATGCGTCCATGTACGTTAATAACGCCAATAACAATCTCCGGCGCATGGGGTAGGGGGGTAACCTTAACTACGTGAATAACCCTATTCACCACGGAAAGCGGCAGCGCTAATTGGAGGGCATCCAGGTTAAAGATAACGAGTTTCAGGGAAGTTTCCATAGTCAGGTACGGTTATTTATGAGTAAAAAAAGGTAATAGTTCAAATAATCGCCAGTTCCGTTAGGAACGATATATTGGTAAAGATAAACAGAGAAATCGTGTTAGTTCCGTAGGAACGATATATGGGTAGAAGAATTGAATGTTGAATATCGAACAATGAATTTCGAATTACGAAGTTTTATAGGTCAAATGTTCTCTTATCCTTCGACCTGTCAACCTGGGTCGTTACGAGATTCGATATTAAAAAATTATTTATTTCTCTGCGTCCTCCGCGTCCTCTGCGGTGAACGGCTTTCTACCTCATTTTTCTGCGTCCTCTGCGGTGAACAATTCCTATCCTTGTAAACGCCCCGGCAATGCGCTACGTTAAATCTTCCACCTCTGAACGGGGGACGCGCATCATCAGGCTGCTGACGGCCTCCAATGGATTCTTTCCGGTGAAAAGCACGTGATATATTTCCTGCGTAATAGGCATCTCCACGTTTAGCTTGCGGGAGAGGGATATTACGGACTTCGTGGTCCACACGCCCTCCGCAATCTGCGCCATGCTTTCAAGCACCTCTCCCAGGTTTCTTCCCTTGCCGATCTGCTCACCGACCCAGCGATTGCGTCCGTAGGGTCCTGAAAAGGTGCTTTTCTGCGCCCCCATAACGATACCGAGTCGGCTAATCTCTGCCAGTCCTCGGGTAATAAGGGCTGCTTTCGAGTTGTCGCCAAATTTCAGACCATCGCATATCCCCGATGCTATCGCTATAACGTTTTTCATAGCCGCGCCCAACTCAACCCCCAGCATGTCGGGATTCGTATAGACCCGGAACCTGTCGGTCGTGAATGTTTCCTGCACCACCCGCGCAAGGTCGTTATTATCAGACGACGCGACAACCGTGGTGGGTAACCCGCGCGCAACCTCTTCCGCATGGCTTGGTCCCAGCAGCACGGAAATGGGATGATTTCCCAACACACTGGTAATCATAGCGCTGGGCCTCATAAGCGTATCGTTTTCAATGCCCTTGGTAACGCTAACAATGTGTACCCCATCCGAATACACCTTCTTGAATTTGGTAAGCACAGACCGCAGATAGGGGGTTGGCGTTGCAGACACGATAAGCTGCGCGTCCATTAACTCCGGAGAAATAGCGGAAGTAATGGTTATCTCCGGGGGGATGGAAATACCTTTCAAATATTTACTGTTTTCTCTTTTTTCCCTCAAGTAATCGGTGTAAACATGGTCAGAACCCCAAAGGGTAACATTGTGCCCTTTTTTGCACAGCAGAATTGCAAGGGCAGTTCCCCACCCACCGCTACCGATAACTGTGATTTTTTTATGAGTTGACATGTTTGTATTAATGTAACGTATAGAAAATCCAAACGTACGTGTAGTGGCAAGGCGCGCCTTGCCACTACGCTGTTAAAAGTCGTCTCTTTACCAAATCCGCACCTATCCGCGTAAATCCGCGGTTAGTTCGTTTATTTCAACTCGTTCCCAAGCTGGAGCTTGGGAACGAGAGGAAGCCTCAGACGAAAAAAGGTTTGGAACCACAGATTACACAGATTTCACAGATTTTGTATTATCTGATTACCTAAATTGAAACAAACCATTTGTGTGACTACACCGGTATTTTAGCAGGTAGCAACTACCCCCTACTATTGTATTCACAATATAAAACACATTACCCATCTAAATGCACCGGAGTTTTAATTTTTTGACGTCCGTTGAACAGTTACCACGTAATCTGTGAAATCTGTGTAATCTGTGGTTCCTGTAGTTCTACTTCATTCACAAGTTGAAGTTTGGTAACGAGCGAAAAATGTTTAAAGGGGTTTTCCTTTTATACACTCCGTTAAAATACCTTGTAATTCTTCCGTCACCCGAAGCATCCTATCGGGGTTATTGTTCCCTGTCAGACACTCCGTCTCCCGTTTCACCAGGAGATGGGCGTCTTGCAGTAATTGGCGTTGTCTGCCGGTAAACACTACCGGCCTGCCGGGATGGTATGCCGTGTCAAACTCCCGGACAAGCCTGCTGTTCATATCGTCAAAACCCACCCTATTCAGCGCCGATAGGGTACACACCGGCTGTTGAAGCAAAGATGCTATCTTAACCGTATCTAGTTTTTGGGGCAAGTCACATTTATTAATTACCGGTATTGTCGTGCGCGCACCCGGCTGGAAGCCGTCAGCGTTTTCTTGTGCCATCCACAAGTCCAGTGCCTTCAGGATACCCTCGTCTTCACGGTCAAACGGTCTTGCATTATCGAATACCGCCAACACCTTACGCGCCCGGCAGAGTTGCTCAAACGTTATTTCAATACTCATCGACTCAATCACATCGCCGGTATCTCTAACGCCTGCCGTATCGACAATCTCAAACGGTATGCCGGAGACGGATATGCACTCGCTTACATAATCGCGCGTCGTGCCCGGCTCATGATGAACCAGCGCCCGATCCTCATCAAGGATGGCGTTCATGATGGTTGACTTGCCCACGTTTGGCTTGCCCAGTATCACCAGGGGCTGCGGCTTAGTCAACGCCATGCCATAAGACACCGTTGCCAATAATCGGTCAATGCCATTGGTGAGGGCTGTAATTGCCGCATCATCCGCGCCCTTAAAACCAGCGACTGAAGAAGTTTCCTTAGAACGCGCGGCGCTTTGGCAAGAACGGTTCATCCCCTCTATGATATCAAGACCCGTTTGTAATGCCCTGGACAACGCTCCTGCATATTGGTCCAGCAGCACCTTTACCCCCAGCTTTGTGTGCGCCGCGACGATTTCCCGGACGGCCTCTTTTTGGACAAAATCCAGCTTGCCATTTTCCTGCGATTGCGAAAGCAGGGCGTCCCACGGTACCACTTCAGCGCCTAAAGACCTTATGCATTGATATGTCCGCATTACGACACGAATACCGCCGTGGCAATTTATCTCTACGAGGTCTTCGCCCGTAAAACTATCCTGTTTGCCCAGGGTGTGTAAAATAACCTCATCTATCCTGCGCCCATCTTCGAAAATATATCCGTAATGAAGCCTACCGCTCTCCGCCTTGCAAAAGTCCGTAGCTTTTTTGCTTTTAAACACCTGGCTAACAAGGCTCAAGGCGTCCGGCCCCGATACGACAATCTTCCCGATCCCCCCCTCGCTGAGGGGCGTTACAATTGAGGCCAGTGTCTTTTTTTTTGTCACTTCTGTCTCCTGTCGGTTGCATTTTTATTTGTGCTGCATCCAACGTGTCCCCCGCTGGCGGGGGGTAGGGGGGTGGAACTTGCTTGCCTCTTCAACTACCCCTTTTCCTTGACTACCAATTTTCTTCCGAATGCCACGCCTTCCTCCTATTACCATCAGGGCTAAAGCCCAGTTCAGTGGTCATCACGAACCCCAGCCTGAAGGCTGGGGTTAATAAACAAAGGCGCTACGACGTCCATACACTTACCGTCCATCACGAACCGCAGCCCAAAGGTTGGGGCAACGGCTGGATG
>JACVXV010000106.1 GCA_015661205.1 Candidatus Brocadiaceae bacterium | reverse complement strand
GTATTGTTTCCCTAAAGGCGGTACGGACGGTAAAACTTTCCCGGTTTTACGAGACTGCGCCGGTGGGTGGCCCTCCCCAGCCCCCCTTTTTAAACGCCGTTCTCTGCATTGAAACAACACGATCCCCTCAATGGCTGCTTAAACAATTCCAACGTATTGAAGCCGACATGGGAAGGATTCGCACGGTAAAGTGGGGACCGCGAAACATTGACATTGATATTTTACTTTACGGTGATAAGATTATTGATGATGCACAACTGAAGATACCTCATCCATTGATGCACGTGCGACTATTTGTTTTGGAACCATTGGTTGAGATTATGCCGGACGTTGTTCACCCTATTTTTAAAAAAACAGCCGTTCAATTATACGAGGAACAAAAGCAATCAGGCGCTACGTGATCTGTTACTAAAATATTATGTTCTCAAGACTGGATAATTACATACTAAAGGCATTTATTCCCACCTTCCTGATGTGCCTTGTTATTATTTGCGGGATATACGTCGTTGTCGATCTCCTTCAGAAAATCGGTGAATTTGTAGAAATGGGGGAAGAAGCCTTCACCACGGGTCTGCAATACTATACCTTCCTCCTTCCCGTGATGGTTTTTCAATTTTTCCCCACAGTTACCTTGGTTGCGGTGGGAATGGTGCTTGTCAAACTGGTAAAATACCGCGAGATACTTGCCATGCAGGTTGCAGGCATTTCCCTCTATCGGATATTGCTTCCCATTTTTGTTATAACGGTATTTATGTCGTTTGCTTCATTTGCAGACCAGGAGTGGATTATTCCGCGGTTTGCCGAGAAATTGGAAACGTTGAGGCAGACCTCTTTTACCAATGCCATTCAGCGAAACATCCTCATGGACGACAGGCTGAACAATGCATTGTTTCGCGTAGCGAAATACAACAACAGAACGCAAACCTTACAATCCGTATTTATTTTGTCGCGGTACGAAAACAGAAAAAAGCGGTTTACCCTCAGCGCCGAGGACGGCAGATGGCTGGGAGACGATACCTGGCTGCTTAACAGGGTGGTAAAACATTCGTACAATGAAAAAGGGAAGTGGGTCGCGCCCGTCCAGAGGATGGACAGCCTGGAGTTGAAGTCTGCAATCACCCCGGAAGAGTTGTGCAAGATAAAGCTGGACCCCAGTTTGCTGACCTTCAAACAACTGAAGGACCTTTGTAATAGCGAGCCGGATAACCCCAGAAACAGCGTGCTTTTCCATTCACGGATTGCTTACACGCTTACCCATTTCGTGTTGCTCTTGCTGGGCATCCCGTTGGTAATCGGATTTTCAAGGCTCAGTAAGAACATGTTTCTTCGACTGGGCCTGTGCGTGCTGGTGTGCGGCGTCTTCTATGCGTTGACATTTGTCTGCTCCAACCTCGGCAACACGGGGCTGCTCCACCCCCTATTAGCCGCGTGGTTGCCTACGGTAATCTTCGGGTCCATTGGTTTGTTATTTTTTGATATGATGAATATGTGACGTCATGGCGCTCCGTGATTATTATCACACCGTATTAGACCTCTTTTATCCCCGAACGTGTTTCCACTGCAATTGCAACCTGAACGACGCCTGCGAAGTGTATCTTTGCCATACCTGTAAGGAGCAAATCCCTTACGTAAAAGACACGTATTGTACCCGTTGCGGGGCGACCTTGGGACCTTACGCCACCGTGAAGGAGGATGAAGGGTGCTCGCGCTGCAAGGGCAAAAAATTCCACTTTGATACCGTAACCCCCATTACGCATTTTGACGGCGTGGTGAGGGCGCTGATCCATAAGTTCAAATATGCAAAATTGCGCTTTTTATGCCAGACGTTGAATGAGATCGTAACCACCCGTCCCCGTCTCAAGCCGATTGTTGAGGAGGTAGATATCATAGTCCCTGTGCCGCTCCATTGGCTCAAGAAATTTCATCGGGGCTTTAACCAGTCAGAGCTGCTAACCCGCGGCATTCAAAACCATTTCTCAAAACCCGTTTCTACCAGGAACCTGTGCCGCATAAGAAACACCGTGTCGCAAACCTATCTGTCAAAAACCAAACGGCAGGAAAACGTACGCAACGCATTTAAGGTCAAGCGTCCGGGCATGTTCGCAGGCAAGTCGATATTGCTGGTTGATGACGTGTTAACCACCGGCGTAACTGCATCCGAATGCGCCAAAAAGCTCAAGGAAGCCGGCGCCGGGAGGGTGCATTTGGTTGTTTTAGCGATTGCGGAACATGGTAAGTAGGTGAAGAAATTGGCCGCGGATTGGGTCGTCCCCCGCCGGCGTTGGGTTGGGCGGCGTGGCACAAGTGAAAATGCCAGAGCATGGTAGGCAATGCCTACCCTACGTTTTTCACGAGCACAGTTTATAGACCAGCATTTCCAGCATCAATGCCGTGTTAAAGGAAACAGTTTTGCTCCTTACGTCGCTATCGAGCAGGAGGGCGTGGTTGCGGGCGAGATCTGCCTCGGTATACCGCTTGAGTTGTTCAAAAAAACGTTTTGCAAAGAAGGGTAATATCTGCAACTCCGCCGTGGCCATTGATTCGCTTCCCCCGCCGTTCAATATCTGTTTTGCCCTCCACAGACGCTTGATCTGCCATGCCAACAGGCTGATGATCTTCACCGAATCTTCTCCGTGCGTCAGCATCTGGTTCAAAATCTTTAGCGCCTGCGACACATTCCGTTGTGCGACCGCCTCCGTTAACTCGAATACCGTTCGGTTCCTGTCCACGCCCACCAGCGCGTCCACGTCATGCTCACTGATAGTTGTGCGCTCTCCGAGATAAATCGACAGTTTTTCGAGGTGTTTGTCAAGGATGGCCAGATTGTTGCCGACATCATCGACCAGCCTCTGGGCTGCAGGTGTTGAGATGGCCTTTTTATGGAATTTGGCATGGGTGACTACCCATCCCGACAGGAGGTGGTCCTTCAGCTTTTTGCATTCTATTGATATGCCGACCTTATCGGTAAGCGTCGATAGCTTCGTCCGTTTGTCCCATTTTGTGCAGACCAGGACAAGTTTTGTGTGCTTTGCAGGTTTGAGCAAATATTTTTCGAGGATTTCCCGGTTTTTTTCGACAAATTCATCAGCCTTTTCCACAACGACCAGCTTCATCTTGCCGGCAAAGAACGACAACGTCCTGATCTCGTCAAATATTACGCCGCCGGGCGTATCATCACCCTCGTATTCAAAGAGGGACAGGGTTCTGTCGGCGTCCTTCAGGAGTGCGTTTTTTACGGCAGTTAACGCTATATGGATGAAAAACTCCTCGTCGCCATAAAAAACGTAGATGGGGAGGCTTTTGTCTTTTGCGACTGATGCGCTAAATTGATAGATGTCCATTATTTTATCTTCTGAGCAATTCCTGCTACCGTAAAGTAAACCTCGTCCGCTTCATCGGCGAGGAGTTGATTGGATAAACCGGCAACGTCCATGAATGACCGCGTAAGGGCATTATCAGGGACAATGCCCAACCCGACCTCGTTCGATACCAAAATGACGTCGGCGCTGGACTCCCGGCACGCCTGGCAGAGCTTTTCAATCTTGGTAAGGATGTGTCTCTGCCGGTGTTCTAGTAGTAAATACTGCTGTACCTCGTTATCTGCGTCTGTAGACTCGTTTGCATTCCTGGAACTGCCGGATGGCGGCATATCTTCCACGTTGCTTTGAGGAGGCTCGCCTTCTTGCAAGAGTGAAGACGCCGGCGTCACTTGTTCGTACAAGAGCATGTTGGTAACGTACAGGGTGATGCAGTCAATGAAAATAATATCTGTCTTGCCGTTTAGGTCGGCGACCACGCGGTCTACTTGAAAAGGGGACTCAATGGTCTTCCAGTCGTGCGGACGCCGCAATCTGTGTAAGCGCACCCGTTCGCGCATTTCGTCGTCCTTTGCCTCAGCAGTGGCAATGTAGACAACGTTGTGGAATTTTTTAGCGATATTCTCGGCAAATACCGATTTTCCGCTACGGGCGCCGCCGAGTACTAAGGTGATTTTTGCCATGACGTCCTGATGGTAATGGTTAAAGTGATTAACAAATGCCTTGGAACCGCAGATTTCACAGATTGCACAGAATTTGGTTGATGAAATGCCAAAATGTGTTTATAGGTATTATAGTAGAAATAGTCTCAGGTAAAAACTTCTTTTTCAAAAAGTATATTTTGAAACAACAAAAAACAACGTTATCTCTTAAAGACCGCTAACAGGCTCAAAAGGAAGAGCAATTCCACCAACTCGTTTGTTGCCCCCAGCGTGTCGCCGGTCATTCCACCGATTTTCTTTTTTATATGCCAAATCCATACCAAGATGAAAATAACCATCATGGCAAATAGAACGAACCCCAACGAGGCATAAAAGAACCAAAGCAGGCATAATGGCAAAAGGGTTGCGCACAGCATGTGCCAGGCCGTAGTTTCTTCCACGATAAAACTTCCTGTGCCTGATTTGCTTCTGGCGTAGGGCGATAAGGCGGCTGCAAATACCTGCGACCATCTGCCTATAACGGGCATTACTATGAGGGCTGGAATTACGTTTGCCGAAAAGGGTGAAAGGGGAATGGAGAGTTTTGTTAAGATGACGGCGTAAAGGGCGTGGCCGCTTGTGGTAATATCCCTGACGCCGGCAAGTCCGGCGTATTTAAGACCCAGCAGACAGACCAGCCCGATTGCACCGAAGCTGCCGATGCGGCTGTCTTTCATAATGGAGAGCCGGGATTCCTTGTCCTTTCCTCCCCAGACGCCGTCACAGGCGTCGGCAAGGCCATCAAGATGCAAAGCGCCCGTTATAGTGACGTAAGCGACGAGTACCAGCGCATAGACAATAAACGGCGGGAAGAAGGCAGAAAACAGCACGGAACAGATGGATAGGAAGACGCCGATGCACAAGCCCACTACCGGGAACCAGCAGGCAACGGCGCCTGTGCGCTGGAATCCCCGGTCGCTCTTGCTGCTAATCGGTACAACCGTCAAAAAGGTGAGCGCCCATAAAAAATTATTCATCCTAACCCCGAACAAGTTGGAAGAGGTAGTTAACAATCATACGTTATTCTTCAGTTGTTTCGACAAAGAAACATTTCTCAAGGTTCAATAATTCTTTTACTCAATTATTCATTTTAAAAATGCCAATACCCTTGTCTGTCAGCTTATGAGTCTTATATTATAAGGAAATCCGGTTAATGTTGAAAGTTATTTGCTAAAAATGTCAAACTGTTTTTTTGGTTGCGGCTCCGCCTCGCTATGATAAAATGGATAATTACTCAGGTGTTTAGGCTGAAGGCTGAAGGCTGAAGGTTAAAAGTCTTCTCCAGCAAGAAAATTTGTGTAATCACATACGATGTAGCCTTCAGTCTTCGGCCTTCAGCCTATCTACCTGAGTAGTCACAAAAATTGAGCCTTTTTGAAAAGACCAGAAATTTACCATGCGAATTATTTATACAATACCGTGCACTATCCTTGTTTGTCTTCTGTGCGTTGTCGCTTTACGGGCAGAATCTACCCTACCTCATGAAGGCCAGGGGGGAGCAACGCCACAGGAGAAAGCCGCTTCTCAAGTGAAAGCCACTCCCCAGGATGAAATAAAGGCCACGATAAGCAAAAGCACCCTTGCCAGGACTCAGAAGCCCTTGACCATGCGTACCGATAGGGAGACACTGGAATTCTTTATTGAACACGTGGAGGAGCTTACGAAACAAGAAAAGGGTTTTACCGATAAAGAATTGATACTTGACGCCAGGGGAGACGGGAAATATGGCATACAAATTCCACCCAAAAAAATAATCGGTGACTTTTCGCTGGTAGAGCGGCAGGCAGACAAGGCTATTTATTTCGGACACGGGAAGGCCGAATCGTTTCTGCACTTTGCAGGTACTATTGTGCTTGAGGTTGGTTATACGATGTTAAACGACGAGTTGGGAAGCTATGCGGACGTGAAAACAGGCGTATATCTGGGCTTCGACAATCCGGCCGTCGCTGTGCTTACCGTGATAAGCAGCCCGATTCTGAACCCACAGTTGGACAAACTTATTGCCAAGTTTACGAAGAGGACGCAACAGGTGGTAGAGGCTGCTTATGCAAAAAAGATAGGTGAACAGGGTAAACCATAATACCAACTTTTACAGAGAAGCATTATCGAATATCGAACAAGGAAAATTCATAATTTGGTGGATACGCTTTGCTTAATCCACCCGACGATAAATCAACGCTAAATCACCAATCCTTATCAACCGACCGGTGCTGTAGTTTTTGTTCGTCTTTCTTTACGTTTCTGGCCTCTTTTTCGGACTGGTTTATTGCATCCAGTAACCGCTCGGCAGCCTCTTTCGTCATTTGCTTTTGATCCGGGTTTTGCGGTAGTTGCTGCTGTTGTTTACCGGTCTGTTCTTTTTGTTTGTTTTTTTCAGGGCGTTGGTTTTGCTCCTTTTTGTCATCTTCTTTTTTCTGTTGTTTTTGGTCTTCTTTGTTTTTGGTATCGTTTTCCTTCTGTGGTTCCTTGTCTTCCTGGTTATCCTTGTCGTTTTTCCCTGATTGCTTATCTTCTTTGTTTTGCTTATCGTCCTCCTCTTGCTCGTTTTGTTCCTTGTCTTGCTTCTTCTGTTCCATTTCCTTCATTTTTTTATCAACGTACTCGTAATTATATTTGGCATCGTTTCTCAGCGCAGCGAGATCGTTGTTGAGTGGTGAAGTGGTTTCTTCTATGGCGTCCAGGGCTTTTTTATACCACTCCAGGGACTCTTTCATCTTCCCCTGCTTATACATCGTGTTGCCGATATTATAGCTGGATTTTGCCTGCAATTCCACGTTGTCCGACCCGGCGACCTTCTGGAATAGCCGCGCCGCTTCGTCAAATTTGCCCTTTTTGTAAAGGGCGTCGGCCATGTTAAAATCCACCTCCGGGAGTCCCGGCGCGCTCTCCTGTATCTCGGCATATCGACCGTAGGCTTCATCGTACTTTCCATTCCGGTACGACTGGTTTCCGTCCCTTATTTTATCCGCCGTCGGATCTATCCATCCAAGCGACAGCCATCCCAGCAGCAAAACGATGAAAAAACGCATCCCGTAATCTTTTTTTACTTTGTTGAACATAGTGAAATTACCTTTACTCCTGTGGTGGAACAATGTTTTCTTCAGCTTCTTCAATTATTTTATTACGAGTTTTGTCGGGTTTTACCGGTTTTTTGTCTTTCTTTACCGCTGATTTCTTTGGCTTTCCATCTATTGGCAACATGGTTTCCTCTTCAGAGTCCTTCATTTTCGCCACAATATCTTTGGGTATAACTGAGGCAATGGTCAACATACCCTTACCGATCTGCGGCGCAGTTTTTGACGTGTTGATAACCATCCGGACGGTAACTGAAGCGAACGATGAAAGACCCACAATAATCGCGCCACAAAAAATAAGCCCCTTCAAAACGCCCAATATGCCGCCAAACAGCCGAAGTCCCACTCCAACAGTCATTTCTCCCAGCAGCCTTCGTATTACATCGATTATGATGTAAGTAATGACACAGGAAACAAACAAAATGATGAAATAACCTACCAAATAGGAGGTCAGGACGGTAAAGGTACCCTGCAGTACCTTGCCTAACGTTTCATAGAAGATGATGGCCAAAAAAAATGAAAAGAAGAGACCGACTATCCTCAACACCTGAATGATCGGCCCGCTGCCAAGCCCAAAGAGTGCCGCAAAGAACAACATGCTAAAGATTATGTAGTCAATCCAGTTCATGGCGCTTCCTCCTCATTTTTTAGTCTTTTTTTTCGAATCCTTCGTAAAGTCACTTATCAGTCCCTTGACAAGTTGTTCCAGATTGTCTTTATAGAGTACAATGGCTACCTTCGGGGACTTTGCCGTCCCCCGTATTTCTACCGGTAGTTCATTGTTTGACAAGGCCATCTTTGAGATTTTTTCCATGTCCTTGCTGAGATATTCTTTATTAAACCGAATTGTTGCGTCATACGAGATTGTGCCGTCAAATGCCGCCGTGCCGGAACCGGTAAGGCTCATCATCTGGCCGCTCATGGTGACTTTGGGGGTGTTAATCTTGCCGTCTTTAATCTCGATAGATGCCTCCATCAAGTCGAACGAATAGGTTTTCTTTGTTCCCATGATATCTAAGAGTGAAGAAATCAACTTGTTGCCTTTTACGTAACCATCTTTTACGGTCAGTGCCAGGTTGGCAACAAGTGTATTGTTAAGCATCTCTTTGCCCGTGCCGCTTCCCCGTATGGAACCGCTAAGGCTAAGCATTCCCGCCAGTTCGCCGTCCTTTACTGCAAACATCGGAAGGAGGCAAAGAAAAGGGACATCCTGGGTAATATGAACGTCCCTCGCCGTGAGCGAGAGATCGAAGATGGGCGACCCTTGACTGACGTCAACGTTTCCCTCAATACTGGTGGCTCCTTCATTCAAAAGAAATTGAGCCTGTATCGAGAGCATGTTCTTTTTAAACGAAAATTTGCTGGTGACAAGGTCTTGAATTAAAAACTGATTTTCATAGTTAATCTTACGTATGGAAATATTTTTAGCAACGAAATTTTTAAATAGTAAGGGCAAGGCCTTTACGGATATCGATACGTCTTCAAATTGTATCGGGTCATTCGTAGGGCGATCCTGATTCTGAACAACAAGACTGGAAATGTGAACGTTGCCGGGCCAATGGAAGGAAAGACCTTCCAGCTTGGTTACGTGGTAGGATTTGCCTTCCAACTCCCCGGTAACCTTTTCTTTCACAAAGTCTTCCGATACGTACGCAGGGATAATGACAAGGATAGCCGTTAGCGCAAGGCATACGGTTATACCGCCATATATCAATAGCCCTTTTATCCAAGCCATTTTGTTTAGTCGCATGTGCATATTTGATCAGGTGCGGTATGGGTCCGCCAATAAGGAATTTTGTTATGACAAGCGGGAACGCTTGTCATACCTAAACGGAAATTAAGCCCCCGTCAAATGTAAGGTGCCAAAGAGATTTAATATTTGAGGTATAACGTCTTTTCCGGTAATAAAACCAAGCCCTCCCTCGGTGCACGCACGCTCGTTATAGGCCGCCACTTTATCCACCCGAACCCCATGCCCGCGAAATAAAATGGGAACCGGGTCGCCTGAGTGGCTTTTCAGTTCAGACGTCGTTGAATGATCTGCGGTAATTATCAGCAATACGTCTTTGGACAGTTCTTTAAAAAGACCGGCTGCTTTATCAATTTTTTCAATAAAATCCCGTTTCCCTTTGAAATTCCCATCCTCAGCCAACGAATCCGCCGCCTTTACATGGACGAAAACAAAATCGTACAATGCAAGGCTTTTAATCGCCGTGCGGAACTTCTCTTCGATGTTCGTGTCGGGCAGGCCGGTAGCGCCCGGAACGTCCAAAACCGCCATTCCTAAAAAGGAAGCCACGCCTTTATATAGCCCACCGCCCGCGATACAACACCCGGAAAAGTCAAAACGTTCCTTAAAACTAGGGACTTTGCTATATTTGCCCGCGCCACGAACCAGAAGATAGTTTGCCGGCATCTCTCCGTTGCGTTGCCGTTCAATATTAAGGGGATGCCCCTTCAATATTTCATGCGATTTCTTCAAAAATTTGTTTAATACCTTTGCGGTGAAGCTTGCCTCTGCGGTGTTATCAATGGGGGTGACGTCTCGTATCGAGACGTCGCCCTTGTGCGGATCGGCATCAATTATTGCATTCGACAGGCCTTTTCCGCGCATCAAAACCGCCGCGCGATGTGCTGTTCCCGGTTTGACGATAAATGTCACCCCGTCAATTTCCAATCCATCTAAGGACTCTGTTAGCGCCTTGACGTTATTAATCCTGCCTGCCCTGCGGTCGGTGATAATGAGTTGGTCGTTTATGGTTCCAAAGTTGCCCCGCAGCGCCACGTCTCCGTCGGACAATTGCAACCCCACACCGGCTGCTTCAATGGTGCCGCGTCCGGAATAATATTGTTCATAATCATAACCCAGGATGTTGAGATGCGACACGTCGCTACCAGGCACAAAACCACGCCCCAGGCTATGCATCATACCGCATTCTGATTCTGCGGCCAAACTGTCAAGATTCGGCGTATTTGCGGCTTCCAGGGGCGTTAGCCCACCGAGGTCCTTAATCGGACGATCTCCTAATCCATCACATACGACAAGAATGACCTTTTCTAACATGCACGCACACCTCCGATAATTTGGTTGTATAGGATATTCATTTTGTATAAATGTTCATGGGCTTGTATGGAAAGGGGCTGGAAAACCCCATACGTGTTAAGTTAAGGAAAGTGCTATAAGCATCACTAATGGCAACCGTGAGTTGAGATTAACACAAAATCGAATATCGAACTTCGATATTCGTAATTCAATACACGGTTAAACATTACTGAGATGCTGGAAATTTCCTCACTTCACGCCCTCGATTCGTTCGGGTTGTGTTTCTTAGCTTAACACGTATGGGGGAAACCCCGCCCCTACGGTACGGTATATTACATAATCGTATTTACTCGTTTCAAAGGCAAGGCTAAAGCCTTGCCCTACCTCTTCTACTCTCGGGAAAGAAGACCTCTGCTACGATGAGTATGAGCGCAACGAAAAGGGGTATCTGAAAGCGGTCGATGTATCGTTTTACCCGTTGGGTTTTGTAGGTGGTGTCCTCTATTTTCGCGATGTTGTCCTTGTAAATCTTTTCCAATCCCCACTTCGTCCCATAGGAAGGGGTATAGAGTCCGCCCGTCTCCAATGCAATCTTATTTAAAGTGATCTCGTCCAGCCTCGACTTCACCACCTGCCCTTGCCTGTCCTTAAGGAACGTTTCCCGTCCGCCCTCGTCAATGACTTTGATATATGAGCCTTCCTTTTTCCCAATGCCTACGGTATAGATAACAATGCCGCTATCCTTTGCCTTTGCGGCAGCCTGGATGGGGTCGTCCTCGTGATTTTCTCCATCAGTAATTAAGATAATAACCTTATGGTTCTTTGCTTTTACATCAAAGGCGGCAATGCTTTTCCTTATTGCCTCCGATAGGGAAGTGCCGCCCAGTGGAATGAGATTGGTACTCAGGTCATTCAGAAAAAGCCGAAACGCCCCGTAGTCTGACGTCAAAGGGCAATAGGTAAAGGCCGCGCCGGCAAAGGCCACCAGGCCAACGCGGTCGCCCTCCAACACGTTGAGTAAATCCTCGATCTCCCGCTTGGATGCCTGTAAACGATTCGGTTTAACGTCATCCGCCAGCATACTCCTGGAGGTGTCAACGGCAATGACAACGTCGATCCCCTTTTTTTCCACCTCTTCCCAATGGTATCCCCACTTCGGCCCCATGAGCGCCCAAATGAGTAAAAGCACACCCACGGTCACCAAGATAGCCTTGAACCATAACATCCTCAGGTTCAGTGAAAGGCCTATTTTTTGCAGTAATTTGCTATTTGCAAATCTGTTTAAATCCGCCGCCTTTTTTCGGAAGACAAGAAGGTATCCGAGAATTAATAACGGGACGGCAGGTAGTAAATAGAGATAGTAAAGATTTTCATATTTCATGTGATTACTTTTCTTATTTGGTAAAAAATATTTTTACTGAAAATGTCAACACATTATTTGTAAGAGACTGTTGCATGTTCCGAAGGCAAGGCTGAGGCCTTGCCCTACGTGAACACGCACATGAACACGAAAAGGTTACGGTATCCTTCTGAATTTTGTTTTCCTTAAACCCAATTCACATAATAACAGCGCGAAGGCGGGGAGGAGAAAAAAATGAAACAATTCCGTGTATTCCGTGTACTGCGTCACCTCCGCCTCAGTTTTTTCGAGTTTGTCTATGTGTTCGTATATCTCCAGAAGTGATTTGGTGTCCGTTGCCCGGTAATACCTTCCATCCGTAATCTTTGCAATCTCCTGGAGGGCGTTGTCATCAATGTCAATCTTGACCTGCTTCATCACCCTGTTGCCAAACAGGTCAACCGCTGGAAATGGGGCAAGTCCCTTTGTGCCTGCCCCAATGGTATAAATTTTAATGCCGAATACCTTGGCGATCTCAGCGGCAGTAAAGGGGTCTACTTCCCCGGCGTTGTTTCTCCCATCCGTCAACAGGATGATCACCTTGCTTTTCGCCTTTGTATCCCGCAGCCTATCGATGGAAGAGGCAATAGCGGAGCCGATTGCCGTCCCATCCTCCACCATCCCGATGTCGATTCTTTCCAATAGTTGAAGCAGCATCCCGTAGTCAAGCGTCATGGGACACTGGGTATACGGCATCCCGGCAAAAACAACCAGACCAATGCGGTCGTTGTTGCGCCTTTGAATAAAATCTTTTACTACCTGTTTAACAACGTACAGCCGGTTATATCTTTTGCCGCCAATCTCAAAATCTTCCGCCTTCATACTTCCTGATACGTCCACGGTGAGCACGATGTCAATCCCTTCCGTCAGCACCTTTGTCTGTTCATTTCCGTACTGAGGACGCGCCAGGGC